>NZ_JBDJKY010000009.1:0-191536 GCF_039673075.1 Stenotrophomonas sp. TWI819
GCGCTGGCCCCCCATGCCCTTGTAGGCGAAATAAAGGAGGAGGGGGCGGCCGCAGGCCGACGCCGGAGGACATTCGCCGGAAAGGGTATGGGGGGCCAGCGCCCCACCCACCGACCGGCCCTACGACCAAGGTCGGACGGCCCGCGCCTCACCATCGGACTATGCTCGATCCCATGACTTTGTCTGGGAGGGCTGTCATGCGTTACGAAGATGTCTATCGACGTTCGGTCGATGAACCCGAGGCGTTCTGGGGCGAAGAGGCCCATCGCATCTATTGGCATACCCCGCCGCAGCAGATCCTCGACTACAGCAACCCGCCGTTCCGGCGCTGGTTCGTGGGCGGGGAAACCAACCTCTGCTACAACGCGGTGGACCGCCATCTGGTCGACCGTCCCGACCAGCTCGCGCTGGTTGCCATCTCCAGCGAAACCGGCGTTACCCGCGAGATCAGCTACCGCGAACTGCACCGCGAAGTGAATGCCTTCGCCGCCGTGCTGCAGCGGCTGGACGTGCAGCGCGGCGACCGCGTGGTGATCTACATGCCGAACATGGCCGAGGCCGTGTTCGCGATGCTGGCCTGCGCGCGCATCGGGGCGATCCACTCGGTGGTGTTCGGCGGTTTCGCCGCGCACAACCTGGCACTGCGCATCGATGACGCCGAACCGAAGCTGTTGATCGCCGCCGATGCCGGCAAGCGCGGTGGCAAAGTGATTCCGTACAAGGCGATGGTCGATGCCGCCTGCGCCGAAGCCGCCTCGCCGCCACCGCATGTATTGATCGTCTCACGCGGGCTGGACGCGGCCGAGCCGAAGGTGCCCGGCCGCGACGTCGACTACGCCACGCTGCGTGCCGAGGTGGGTGACCAGGATGTACCGGTGGTGTGGCTGGAATCCAGCGAGCCGAGCTATCTGCTCTACACCTCCGGCACCACCGGCAAGCCGAAGGGCGTGCAGCGCGATGTCGGCGGCTACGCCGTGGCGATGGCGCAGTCGATGGAGACGGTGTTCGACTGCAAGCCCGGCCAGGTGATGTTCTCCACCTCGGACGTGGGCTGGGCGGTCGGGCATTCCTACAACGTGTACGGCCCGCTGATCGGCGGCTGCACCTCGCTGCTGTACGAAGGGCTGCCGACTCACCCGGACCCGGGCATCTGGTGGGCGCTGTGCGAACAGTACGGCGTGCGCACGCTGTTCTCCTCGCCGACCGCGATCCGCGTGCTCAAGAAGCACGATGCCGATTTCATCCGCCGCCACGATCTGGAAGCACTGAAGTACGTCTTCCTCGCCGGCGAACCGCTCGATGAGCCGACCGCGCACTGGATCAACGATGCACTCGGTAAGCCGATCATCGACAACTACTGGCAGACCGAAACCGGCTGGCCGGCACTGACCCTGCTGCCGGGCGTGGACATGAAACCGGTGCGCTTCGGCTCGCCCGGTTTTCCGAACCTCGGCTACCGGATGAAGGTGATCGACGAGAACACCGGCGAGAGCGTCGCGCCGGGGCAGAAGGGCGTGCTGGTGATGATCCCGCCCTTGCCGCCGGGCTGCATGACCACCGTCTGGAAGGACGATGCGCGCTTCATCCAGAGCTACTTCAGCCACTTCAAGGAACTGCTCTACAGCTCGCTGGACTGGGCGATCCAGGACGAAGACGGCTACACCTTCATCCTCGGCCGCACCGACGATGTCATCAACGTGGCCGGGCACCGCCTGGGCACGCGCGAGATCGAAGAATGCATCGCCGGCCATCCGCTGGTGGCCGAGGCCGCCGTGATCGGGGTCAAGGATGAACTCAAGGGCCAGGTGCCGCTGGTATTCGTCACCCTCAAGCAGGCCCTGCAGGGCGACGGCAGTGCCGTGGCGGCCGAGATGATGCAGCGGGTGACCAATACCCTGGGCGCGGTCGCACGGCCGGCGCACATCCATATCGTCAACGCGCTGCCCAAGACGCGCTCGGGCAAGCTGCTGCGGCGCTCGCTGCAGGCGCTGGCCGAGGAGCGTGATCCGGGCGATCTGTCGACCCTGGACGACCCGGCGGCCTTGGACGAGATCCGACGCGCACTGGGGACGTAGGGCGCGGACAGCCTCGTGCGCCCCCGGGCCCGCCTCCTCGGAGAGGCGGGCTTTTTCATGCCCGCCGCGCGCCGGCCAGCCCGTGCTGCAGCGCATTACAGTCGATGCGGAGGGTCGGGTAAGCTGCGCAGGTGATCGTTGCAAGGGGGCGCGCACGTAGCGGCGAACGGCCGGTGCCACGCGCGGTGATGCACCACGTGAAGGGGGAGCACATGGCCTACATCCATGCCAAGACGGCCGCTGGCCGTCAGGAAATCGAGGATCGTGCACGGCGCCTGCCGCCGGCGTTGCGGTCGATTCTGCTGATGGTCGATGGTCAGCGCGATGACACCGCGTTGACCGCGCTGTTGCCGGGCCTGCGTGCTCCGGACGATGCGCTGGCGCAGCTCTCGGCGATGGGCTTGATCGAGATCGTCGGCGGCAGTGCCGCACCGGTCGTCGCCGCAGCGCTGACCGCCGGACGCGAGCAGGATCCGGAGCTGTACAAGCGGCTGTATGACTGGATGAGCGAATCGGTGCGCAGACACCTCGGTCTGAAGGGCTATTTCATGCAGTTGAAGGTCGAGCGCTGCACCGATGCCGGCAGCCTGGAAAAGCTGTGGCCGGACATGGCCGCCGCGATCAGCAAGGCGAAAAGCCCGGCACTGGCCAACCGCTGGCTGGAAGAAACGCACGCGCTGCTGCACACCGAGTCCGTGATCGCCTGAGGCGGCACGTCGACGGCGGCCAGCCAGCGCGCTGTTTAGAATGCGCGCTGTTCTGTTGCAGGAGAGCGGTGATGGTGGACGAGATCGAGATCGAGGACGACGGCGCCCCCGGGTGGGATGCCATCGATGCCGCGTTGAAGGCGGTGTATCCCACGCAGGCGCCGCAGCATTACGGCCCGGTGCTGCGCTCGCTGCTGGGTGGCGAGGATCCGCTGGACGGCATCAGCGCGTACTGGAACGATGCGCCGCTGCCGCACTGGCACTTCGTCAGCTACGGCTTCTCCGAGCTGTATGAAAAGGAGAGCGATGATCCGGCCACCAGTGGCTACGGCTTCGAGCTGAGCGTCCGGGTTGCCGCCGCGGCGGGCAGCGAGCCACCGCCGTGGGCGATGAACTTCCTGCAGAACCTGGCGCGCTACGTGTTCGCCAACGGCAAGGTGTTCCAGCAGGGCCACTACCTCAATGCGGGCGGGCCGATCGCCGCCGACACCGATACGCTGCTGCGGCACGTCGCCTTCATGCGCGACCCGCAACTGCCGCCGCGCGAGACGCCCAACGGTTCGCTGGCGTTCCTGCAGGTGATCGGGCTGGCCGATGACGAGATGGAGGCGGTGAAGCGCTGGTCGACCACGGGCGTGCTCGAAGCGCTGCTGCCGAAGATGCCGCTGTGGATCATCGATATCGCGCGTGGCTCGCTGCTGGACGACCCCGCGCTCGCTGCCGCCGTGGCAGAGGGTGCGGCACGCGAAGGCTCGCAGACGGCCTATCTGTTCCTGGAGAAGCTGGGCGGATCGGTGCAGGGCGAGGGCGCCGACCAGCAGTTGACCGTGACGCTGGGCGCGCGTCAGGTGGAATCGCTGCTCGCGCTGCTGCCGGCGCGGTTGCTGTTCGGCCAGCCATTGACGCTGGTCGGCAACGATCGGCAGATCACGCTGTCGCCGGCGGCCGTCAACGCGCTGGTGGTCGAGGGCGATGCGCTGGACTGCCAGCTGGCCCCGGCCACGGTGCAGGCGCTGGTCGCCACGGTCATGCCACGCCGCGGGACCTATGCGATCCCGGGTTGGCCGGCGCTGCAGGTGGTGGTGGAGCCGAGCGAACTGCGCGATGCCGAGGGCACTGTGGTCGAGATCGTTGGCTGATCGCCTCGCGCGCGCTGGAAACGAAAAAGCCCGGCACTGCCGGGCTTCTTCTTATCCGTCTACGTCAGCCGCACCGGTCAACTCAGGCCTTCGGCCTTCAGTACCGCCTGCACGCCGGCATCGGCGTCCATCCGCTGCTTGAAGGCAGCGATGTTGTCCAAGCCGCTCAGGTCGATCTTCGCGCCCGCGGCCCAGCGCAGGGTGATGTAGAAGTACGGGTCGGCGAAGCTGCGGAACCCGGCCAGCCAGGGGCGGTCGGCCAACTGCGCATCGGCGCGCTCGAACAGGCCACGCAGGCGCTTGCGGGCGGCGGCGCGGAGCGCGTCGTACTGGGTGTCGTCTTCGATGAAGGTGCCCGGCCCGAACAGCGGCTTGAACGCCGGGTGCAGGTCGGAGTTGACGAAGGACAGCCAGCGGGTGGCTTCGGCGCGCTGCTTCGGGCTGCCGTCACCGGTCAGGCCGGCCTGCGGGTAGGTATCGGCGATGTAGCCCATGATGGCCGCGTTCTGGGTCAGCACGAAATCGCCATCGACCACCACCGGCACCGAGCCGGCCGGATTGAGGGCCAGGAACGGCGGCGCCTTCAGGGTGTCCTTGTCGAGCAGTTCCACCTCGAACGGCTGGCCGGTCCACTGCAGGGCGATGTGATCGGCGGTGGAGCAGGCTCCGGGCTTGCTGTACAGCTTCATGGGAACTCCGTTGCGGATGGGTGGAAGGTGAGCCGCCCACTATTCCAGAGCCGGCCCCGCATCCTCAACGGTATGGCCGTAACAGATCGTTACGACGCGCGTGGCTTGAGTTTCTGCACGCGATAGAAGGTGTGATCACCGATCGTGGCCACCTGGTAGGCGTTGCGCCAGCTCGGGTTGGCGATCGCCAGGGCGGCGAAGTGGCTCGCCCCCGGGACGATCTCCTTGCGCTCACCGGCCGGCAGGGCCCAGTTGCGTTCGGCGTCGAAGGCGACGGTCATCGCTTCCTGCCAGGCATCGGCGTTGCCGAGCTGGGTGCCGGGCGCGACGATGGTCGGGGCGAACTGCTTGCGCGCGGTCACCACCTGGCACATCGAGTCGCCCCAGAGGCCGCTGTCCAGGCGGCGCAGCGCCACTTCCGCGACGGCTTGCTGGCCGCGCAGGGTCTGGTCACGCGCTTCGAGGTAGACGGTCGTGCTCAGGCACAACGAATCGGCGGCAGGCTGCGGCAACAACTGTGACAGCCAGAGAATCCAGGCCAGTTTCATAAATCTCCTTGCTCCGTGTGGGCCGCACCTGGCTGTTCCATCCGATCATGCGGACGGGGCGTGGGTACGACTTGGCGTCATGGGGAGGCGACCATCGGGGCCGCCCGGGGGCGGACCCGAAAGAAGACGTGGGGTCCGCGCGCTCACTCGAACTGGGTGGTGAGCGGGAAAGTTGGCGCACGATAGGGGGGGATTTCCCAATACATCCTGAACCCGAACGCTTGACATTCAGGTTTGGAGGTGGGGCTGAATCGGCGGTTCAGCCCCGTATTCAGGTCCGTTTCGACCCGGATCAGAGCGCGGCGGCGACCCGGCTGCCCTGATCGATCGCGCGCTTGGCGTCGAGTTCGGCGGCGACATCCGCACCGCCGATCAGCTGCGCATGGATGCCGGCGGCCTGCAGCGCGGCGTGCAGCTCACGGCGCGGTTCCTGGCCGGCGCAGACCACCACGTGGCTCACCGGCAGCAGCTGTTCCTGGCCATCCACGCGGATGCGCAGGCCGCTGTCATCCACGCCCAGGTACTCAACGCCACCGAGCATGCTCACGCCCTTGGCCTTGAGCGTGGCGCGGTGGATCCAGCCGGTGGTCTTGCCCAGCCGGGCGCCGGGCTTGCCTGGGCTGCGCTGCATCAGCCAGACCTTGCGTGCGGGTGCCTCAGGCGCTGGCTTGGCGAGCGCGCCGCGGCCCTCGAACGTCGGGTCCACGCCCCACTCCGCCATCCAGCGTGCCGGGTCCAGCGCGGAGGAGGGCCCCTCGTGGACGAGGAACTCGCCGACATCGAAGCCGATGCCGCCGGCGCCGATGATCGCGACCTGCTCGCCCACCTGGACCCTGCCAAGCAGCACATCCAGGTAGGTAACCACCTTGGGATGGTCGGCACCGGGGAAATCGACCCGGCGCGGGGTGATGCCGGTGGCGATCACCACCTCGTCGAAACCGGTCAGCGCGGCCACGTCGGCCACGGTGCCCAGCTTCACCTCGACACCGGTCTCGTCCAGCTTGTGGCGGAAATAGCGCAGCGTCTCGTGGAATTCTTCCTTCCCCGGGATGCGCTTGGCGACATTGAACTGCCCGCCGATCTCGCTGCCGGCATCGAACAGCGTGACCGCGTGGCCACGCTCGGCAGCCACGGTCGCGCAGGCCAGCCCGGCCGGCCCGGCGCCGACCACGGCGATCCGGCGCGCGGCGCTGGTCGGGCGGTAGACCAGTTCGGTCTCGTGCACGGCGCGCGGGTTGACCAGGCAGCTGGCGGTCTTGTTCTCGAACACGTGGTCCAGACAGGCCTGGTTGCAGGCGATGCAGGTGTTGATCGCCTCCGGACGGCCGGCGCGCGACTTGTTGGCCCACTGCGGGTCGGCCAGCAGCGGCCGCGCCAGCGAGACCATGTCGGCACCGCCCGCGGCAAGGATGCGCTCGGCCACGTCGGGCATGTTGATGCGGTTGGTCGCGATCACCGGCACGCGCACGTGCGGTTTGAGTTTGGCGGTAACCGCCGCGAAGGCGCCGCGCGGTACCGAGGTTGCAATGGTCGGGATGCGCGCTTCGTGCCAGCCGATGCCGGCGTTGATCAGGGTCGCGCCCGCCGCTTCGATGGCCTGCGCCTGCTGCACGATCTCGGTCCAGTTGCTGCCGTCGGGCACCAGATCCACCAGCGAGAGCCGGTAGATGATGATGAAATCCGGGCCGCAGGCCTCGCGGATGCGACGCACGATCTCCACGGCGAACTGCATGCGCTGGGCCGCGTCACCGCCCCAGCGATCGGTACGCTGGTTGGTACGCGGGGTGATGAACTCATTGATCAGATAGCCTTCCGAGCCCATCACCTCGACGCCGTCGTAGCCGGCCTCGCGGGCCAGCCGCGCGCTGCGCGCGTAATCGGCGATGTGGCGCTCCACCCCGCGCGCCGACAGCGCCCGCGGGGTGAACGGGTTGATCGGGGCCTTCAGCTTGGAGGGAGCCACCGAGAGGGGGTGGTAGGCATAGCGGCCGGCATGCAGCAGCTGCAGGCAGATCTTGCTGCCGTTGTCGTGCACGGCCCGGGTGACCTGGCGATGCGGTCGCACCTCCCACGGCCAGGACAGCTTGCCACCGAATGGCTTGAGCCAGCCGACCACGTTGGGCGCGAAGCCGCCGGTGACGATCAGCCCGACGCCGCCGGCCGCCCGCTCGGCGAAATAGGCCGCCAGGCGTGGGAAATCGCGTGCACGGTCTTCCAGACCGGTATGCATGGACCCCATCAGGACCCGGTTGCGCAGCTGGGTGAAGCCCAGATCGAGCGGCGTGAACAGATGCGGATAAGCGGTGGATTCGGCGGCTGGCGACATGTGGATACGCTTGCGTACGGAAGCCCGCAGGGTGCCGCGAATGTCCTTGAAGAGCAAGGGCAGGTGTCCCCGAACTGCCGACCATCGGTCGGCACGGACGCCCGTTAGGGCGTGGCGGCTGCCGGGCTGGGCTTGCGGATGCCGAACAGCGGCAGGGTGACGCCGCACAGCGGGCCGATCAGCAGCGCGAACGCGAGGGTGCCGACCCCGACATTGCCACCCAGCCACCAGCCGATCAGCAGCACGGTGCCTTCGATCGCGCTGCGCACGATCCAGATCGGCCAGCCGGTGCGGGCGTGCAGGCCGGTCATCAGACCATCGCGGGGGCCGGGGCCGAAGCGCGCGCCGATGTACAGGCCGGTGGCCAGCGCGACCAGCAGCAGGCCGCAGACGAACATCGGGATCTGCCAGGTCAGGCCATGCACCTCCGGCAGCAGCCACAGCCCGAACTGGGCGCTGGGGCCGATCAGCAGCACGTTGAGCACGGTGCCCAGACCCGGTTTCTGCCGGATCGGCCACCACAGCAGCAACACCAGCGCGCCGATCACATTGGTGGCCACGCCGAAGGACAGTGGCGTCTGCAGCGCGATGCCCTGTGACAGCACATCCCAGGGCGCTACGCCGATCGCCGCGCGGATCATCACCGCCGCGCCGAAGCCGTACAGGAACAGACCAAGCAGGAGTTGCAGCAGGCGCAGGGGCAGGGACGTGGGCATGGCGGATTCACCGGAAGGGCCACTGACTGTAGGCGGCACGGCGTACCGCCGACAGATACAGATGCGCACGAAAGTGCGATGACACACCGGCGCGCGGTTTACTCCCAGCCGGACAGCACCAGCTTGCCGATCACGCCGCCCGCTTCCAGCCGGCGGTGTGCCTCGCGCAGGTTCGCCGCATTGATCGTGCCCAGGTGCGTGTGTGCGGTCGTGCGCAGTTCACCGGCATCGATGAGGCTGGCCGCCCGGTTGAGAATGCAATGCTGCTCGATCATGTCCACCGTCTGGAAGCGCGCGCGGGCGAACATGAATTCCCAGTGGATGCCGATGCACTTGGCTTTATAAGGATCGCCGATGCGCAGCGCGCCGCGCGGCTCGACGATCAGCCCGACATGCCCCTGCGGCGCCAGCAGCTCACCCAGCGGTTCCCAATAATGGTCGGTGTCGGCCAGGTTCAAGGCCGCCTGCACCTGCGCAATTCCCAGTGCCTGCAACTGCGGCGCCAACGGCTGGCGATGATCGATCACGTGGTCTGCGCCCATCTGCAGGCACCACGCGCGCGTTTCATCCCGCGATGCCGTGGCGATCACCGTGAAGCCCGCATGCCGCGCGAGCTGGATCGCAATGGAGCCAACGCCACCGGCACCGCCGATGATCAATAGATGCTGGCCGCGATGACGGCAGTCATCAAGCTGCAATGGCATCCGCTGGAAAAGCAGCTCCCACGCCGTCAACGTGGTCAGCGGCAGCGCCGCCGCTTCGGCGAAATCCAGCGTGGTCGGTTTGCGCCCGACCAGACGCTCGTCGACCCACTGGTACTGCGCGTTGCAGCCCGGGCGTGTGACATCGCCCGCGTAGTACACCTCATCGCCGGGCGCGAACGCGCTCACCTCCTCGCCGACCGCTTCAACAACCCCTGCAGCGTCATAGCCGAGCATCCGCGCAGGGTTCTCGTGTTGCGCTCGCGGCGCGCGCTGTTTTGCATCGACAGGATTCACCGACACGGCGTGTACGCGCACCAGCAGATCGCGTCCTTGCGGTGCGCCCGGCGGCGCGATATCCAGGTCCTGCAGGCTTGCGGGGTCTTCAATCGGCAGATACTGCGTCAATCCCACGGCTTTCATGGCGGCTCCGGATGGGGGAATCACCTTCATCATACGGATCACGACGCCGCTGTTTCTGCGCTGAATCAAGAGGTGATCGCGATTTGAACCCTTCCGTGAAAAATGTGTCCCGACCGCGCCTGAATTACGCAAAACCCTTGTCGCGTCTGGGTCTTGCGGAATTTCATCAACCTGTATAGGGTGCCACCAGCTGGACCGGTAGAGGTCTAGCGGTCGTCTTCACATGTTACGGGACTGTTAACATCACCTTCACTCGCCTGAGCATAATGTTCGCGGCGGTGGCGTGCTGAATCGGCAGTCTGAAAAACGACGCAGTAGTGCTGGCCCATGCCTCTACCGGTTTCATACCCCCGAAATAGGAGCTGTACTCAATGAACAAGAAGATCCTTACTGCCGCGCTGCTGGGCGGTCTGGCTTTCGCCCAGGCTGCATCGGCGCAGGATTTTGACGACCGCTGGTACCTGACCGGTTCGGCCGGCTTCAACTTCCAGGATAGCGACCGTCTGACCAACGACGCTCCGTTCGTTACCCTGGGCCTTGGTAAGTTCATCAGCCCCAACTGGTCGCTGGACGGCGAGCTGAACTACCAGAACCCGAACTTCGATTCCAACCAGGATCTGAACTGGAGCCAGTACGGCGCGTCCGTCGATCTGCGTCGCCACTTCATCCAGGACGGCCGCGGCTGGAACCCGTACCTGCTGATGGGTCTGGGCTACCAGAAGTCGGAAGAAGAGTACCCGGCACTGGACGGCAACGGTCCGCGTGAGCGCAAGGACGGCAACTTCGCCGCCAAGGTCGGTGTCGGTCTGCAGACCACCTTCGAAAAGCGCGTCGCCGTGCGTGCCGAAGTGGCCTACCGCGCTGATTTCGACGACAAGAGCATTGCTGCTCCGAGCGAAGACTGGTTCGGCGACGTGCTGGCTTCGGTCGGTGTCGTGATCCCGCTGGGCCCGGCCCCGGTTGCTGCCGTGCCGGCTCCGGCTCCGGTTGCGCCGAGCTGCGCCGATCTGGATGACGACGGTGACGGCGTCAACAACTGCGACGACAAGTGCCCGAACTCCCAGCCGGGTCAGACCATCGGTCCGGACGGTTGCCCGGTCCCGGTGTCGATCGATCTGAAGGGCGTGAACTTCGACTTCGATAAGTCGAACCTGCGTCCGGACGCGGTTGCGATCCTGAGCGAGGCTTCGGAAATCCTGAAGCGTTACCCGGATCTGCGCGTTGAAGTGGCCGGTCACACCGATTCCAAGGGTACCGACGCTTACAACCAGAAGCTGTCCGAGCGTCGTGCTACCTCGGTGTACAACTATCTGACCCAGAACGGCGTTGACGCTTCGCGTCTGGTCGGTCCGATCGGTTACGGCGAGAGCCGCCCGATTGCGCCGAACACCAACCCGGATGGTTCGGATAACCCGGAAGGTCGCGCCAAGAACCGTCGTACCGAGCTGAACGTCCAGAACTAATCCTTCTGGCAGTACAGTCTCAATAAGCAGGGCCCGGCATTGCCGGGCCCTGTTTTTTTTTGTCTTCTCTCAACTCGACACTTGGGCCCTTCCGCGCGCGTCACGCCCCGTATCGACCGGTAGGCTCCTTGGCAAATGTCCCCCGGCCGCCGCCTGACGGCGACGGCCTCCTCCTTGATTTTGCCCAGGGGCCTACCGGTCGCTGCGGGGCTGGGCGTGCTGTAAACCCACGTAAAACCTCGCCCTTCTCCGCAACGCCAACTGGCTTGGCACGATGGGCCGCGCTGCGCTTGTGGGCGAAATAAAGGAGGAGGTGGCGGCCGCAGGCCGCCGCCGGGGGACATTCGCCGACAAGCGCGGCGTGGTCCAGCGCTCGACGCACCGGCCGCCGAGAGTCAAAAGGTTCGCCGTTCGCTTCAAGAAGTGCCCTCGCTGATGGAGAAGCGCCTTCTCACGGATCCAGTCGGTTCGAATCCTTGAAATCAACAATAAATCCAATAAGTTGCCGTATTCATTGAAGGTGGCGCTTGAAAGACGTTGTGGCGCTGTTAAACTCGCCGCGTCGACCCCTTCCTGGATGCATCCCATGCAGCGTTTTGCACTGGCCGCCGCGCTTGGCCTGGCCCTGGTTCCCACCGCCCACGCTGCCGTGGACTGTTCGGCACCTGCCAGCGCATCGCCGCTGCCGCTGCCGGCCACCGCGATCGCACCGGTTGCCGAAGAGCTGTACATCCGCAACGTCCAGTTGGGCATGCCTGCCGGCGTGCTGACCTCCAGCTACGACCGCGAGCAGTCGCTGGACAGCGTGCTGCAGCGCCTGCGCATCGACGGCTGCCAGAACATCGCCAAGGCGATCCCCAGTGCACCGGTGATCAACCCGAACGATCCCGCCGCCTACAAGCCGCAGACCGAGTTCGACAACACGCCGTGGCGCTTCGACATGAGCCAGAACGGCAAGCGCATGACCGCCGAAGAATTCGACGCGTGGATGAAGGCGCGCGGTGTGCGCGTGGTCAAGGCGCGCCCGGTACCGGCTGCCGTGCCGGCCGCCACCACCGAAGCACCGGCTGAGACCAAGCCGGCGGACAAGAAGTAAGCCGCCTGAGCGGAGCACGATGACGACACGCCGGCCACCCGCCGCGAATGCGTCCCGACCACGCCGCCCCGAGCGGCGTGCGAGCCCCGCAACAGGCACCCGCAACGCCGCCTCCAGCAGCCCCGCGGGCGCACCGCGCCATGGCCTGGCGCGCGTGCTGTCCAAGGCCGGGCTGTGCTCGCGCACCGAAGCTGCGCGCTGGATCGCCGATGGCCGGGTGACGGTCGACGGCCGTGTCATCAACAACCCCGAATTTCCGATCATCGACGGGCGCCATCACGTGCGTGTCGATGGTCAGCCGCTGGATGCGCCCAAGCGCGTGCACCTGATGCTCAACAAGCCGCGAGGGCTGGTGACCACCGCGCAGGACGAGCGCGGCCGTGACACCGTGTACCGCTGTTTCGATGCTGCCGGCCTGCCGTGGATCGCGCCGGTCGGGCGCCTGGACAAGGCCAGCGAAGGCCTGCTGCTTTTCAGCAATGATCCGCAGTGGGCCGCGCGCCTGACCGATCCGGCCACCGGCCCGGACAAGACCTATCACGTCCAGATCGATGCCATCCCCGATGCCGCGCAGCTGCAGGCGTTGTGCGCGGGGATCGAGGACGAAGGCGAGCTGCTGCGTGCGCGGCGCGCCACGCTGCTGCGCAGTGGCGACAAGACCGCCTGGCTGGAAGTGGTGCTGGAGGAAGGCCGCAACCGGCATATCCGCCGCCTGCTTGCCGCATTCGACATCAACGTGCTGCGCCTGGTGCGCGTGGCGATCGGCCAGCTGCCGCTCGGCGAGCTGGGCAAGGGCGCCTGGCGCGAGCTCAGCCAACACGATCTGGATCTGCTTTATGCCGTGGCCGACAGCGCCGCGGCCACACCGTGACCTTGTGGCCTGCCGGCATGTGGCAGGCCAATCGACCCGGGCAATGGATGGCCTTCGAAGGGACGTTCCGTTCAACACCGGGAGTAAGACCATGCACGTCAGTACCCTCAACCGTTCCCTGTTCCGCGGCGCCTGCCTGTTGTTGCCGGCCGCGCTGCTGACCGCCTGCGGCGGCCACAAACAGATCGCCAAGCAGGCGCCGCCGGTGACCGACAAGGTCGTGGAGGTCAAGGTTCCCGAGCTGGATGGCCGCGGCAGCTACCGCTTCCTGATGAGCGATGGCGACAAGCGCATGAGCGCCGACGAGTTCGATGCCTGGATGAAGGCCAACGGCATCCGTGTGGCCAAGGGCAATGGCCAGGATGGACCGGTTGCGGCACCGGTGGTGGTGGCCAGCAAGGAAGAGGCCAAGGACAAGAAGAAAAAGAAGAAATAAAAAAAACGCCGGGCATGGCCCGGCGTTCTGTGGGGACGGCACGCCAGGCGCCGCCGTCCGGTCAAGCCTTGATCACGCCCAGTTCCAGGCCGATCCGGGTGAAGGCATCGATGGCACGGTCCAGGTGTGCACGCGTGTGTGCGGCGCTGATCTGGGTGCGGATGCGGGCCTGGCCCTTGGGTACCACCGGGAAGAAGAAGCCGATCGCGTAGATGCCTTCCTCGAGCAGGCGCTCGGCGAACTTCTGCGCCAGCGGCGCGTCGTACAGCATCACCGGGCTGATCGGATGCACGCCCGGCTTCACATCGAAACCGGCGGCGGTCATCTTCTCGCGGAAGTAGGCGGTGTTCTGCGCCAGGGTATCGCGCAGGTCATCGGCGGCGGCCAGCATCTCGAAGGCCTTGATGCCGGCAGCGACCACGTGCGGCGGCAGCGAGTTGGAGAACAGGTACGGGCGCGAGCGCTGGCGCAGTAGTTCGATCACTTCGGCGCTGGCGCAGGTGAAGCCGCCCAGTGCACCGCCCATGGCCTTGCCCAGGGTGCCGGTGATGATGTCGATCTTTTCCAGCACGCCTTTGACCTCGGCCGAGCCGCGGCCCGTGGCGCCGAGGAAGCCGGTGGCATGGCATTCGTCGATGTGGACCAGCGCGTTGTACTTCTTGGCCAGTGCGGTGATCTCATCCAGCGGGGCGATGAAGCCGTCCATCGAGAACACGCCGTCGGTGGTGATCAGCTTGGTCTTGCAGCCGGCCGCATCGGCTGCCTGCAGCTGGGCTTCCAGATCGGCCATGTCGCAGTTGGCGTAGCGGAAACGCTTGGCCTTGCACAGGCGCACGCCATCGATGATCGAGGCATGGTTGAGCGCGTCGGAAATGATCGCGTCGTGCTCGCCCAGCAGCGGCTCGAACAGGCCACCGTTGGCGTCGAAGCAGGCCGCGTACAGGATGGTGTCCTGCTTGCCGAAGAAATCGGCGATCTGCTTTTCCAGCTGCTTGTGCAGGTCCTGGGTGCCGCAGATGAAGCGCACCGAGGCCATGCCGAAGCCGTGGGTATCCAGCGCATCCTTGGCGGCCTGGATCAGGTCCGGATGGTCGGCCAGGCCCAGGTAGTTGTTGGCGCAGAAGTTCAGTACCGAACGGCCATCGTCCAAGGTGATCTCGGCAGACTGCGGGCTGGTGATGATGCGTTCGGACTTGAACAGGCCCTGGGCGCGGATCGCCTCCAGTTCTTCAACGTAGTGCTGGGTCAGCGAGGCGGTGGTGGCGTCGGTCATGGCAGGCAGTCTTCGGCACGGGAAACCCGGGATTTTACCTGTCGCAGGCGGCCGCAGGGTGCGCCGCCGGGTAGCCGGGGCGGGGCAGGGCAAGGGACGGTTGCAGACGTGATTGTTGCATCGCAATATCAATCAGGTTAAAAAACTGTAAACCGCGCCGTTCCGCCCACCCCCACGTCTGGAGAGACCCCGCATGAACCACGCCACGCGCTGTACCGCCGCCGCTGTGCTCTGCGCCGCCCTGCTTGCCCCGTTTGCCGCCAGCGCCCAGGACGAGGCCGAATCGCCGTTCAGCTGGAACGTCACCGCCGTATCGGACTACGTGTTCCGTGGTGTGTCCCAGACCGACGAGGACCCGACGATCCAGGCCGGCTTCACCTACACCTCGCCGGTGGGCCTGTACGCCGGTGTCTGGGGCTCGGGCGTGGATTTCGGTGATGGCGGCCCGGATGCCGAGGTCGATTACCTGATCGGCTACGCCTTTGACGTGACCGACAACGTCAACGTGGATCTGCTGCTCAACCGCTACACCTACCCGGGTTCGAGCGAGTTGGCCTACAACGAGTTCATCACCAAGACCACGTTCGCCAAGCAGTACAGCCTGACCGTGACCTATACCAACGACGTGTTCAACTCGAGCACCGATGCGTGGTACTACGCCGTGGGCGGCGAGTGGGCACTGCCGCAGGACTTCACGCTGAGCGCGAACGTCGGCCGCAGCACCTTCGAAGAAGGCATCTCCAAGGATTACACCGATTGGAATGTCGGCGTCAGCCGCCAGTTCGGCCTGTTCAACCTGGGCCTGGGCTACTACGGCACCGATGGCAACGGCCGCGACAACTCCGGCAAGCTGGCTGACAACCGCGTGGTGTTCACGGTCGGCATCGGGCAGTAACCGGCACCCGACACCGCCAACCACCTCGCGAACCAGAAAAGGCGCCCGGATGGGCGCCTTTTCAATGTTGACCTCACACCGGAACCCTTGCTGGAGAACAGCCCCCTTGTTGTTCAAGGGGGCGCGCCAACGGCGCGAGGATAAGGTGGAATGGACAATTGACCATCGGTGCCGAAGGCACAGGTGATCAATTCCAGCTCAGCACCACCTTGCCGGCCTTGCCCTGTTCCATCAGGTCGAAGCCCTTCTGGAAATCATCGATCGGCAGCTGGTGGGTCATCACCTTGCCGAGCGGGAAGCCGGAGAGCACCAGCTGGGTCATCTTGTACCAGGTCTCGTACATCTTGCGGCCGTAGATGCCCTGCACGGTCAGGCCCTTGAAGATGATCTTGTCCCAGTCGCAACCGGCGCCCTTGGGCATGATGCCGAGCATGGCGATCTTGCCGCCATGGTACATGCAGTCGAGCATGTCGTTGAACGCGCGCGGATTGCCGCTCATTTCCAGGCCCACGTCGAAGCCCTCCATGTGCAGTTCCTTCATCACGTCCTTGAGCGAGGTGTTGGACACGTTCACCACGCGGGTGGCGCCCATGTCGGCGGCCAGCTTCAGGCGGAAATCATTGACGTCGGTAACCACCACGTTGCGCGCACCGATGTGCTTGCAGATGCCCGCGGCGATGATGCCGATCGGGCCGGCGCCGGTGATCAGCACGTCCTCGCCGATCACGTTGAACTCCAGCGCGCAGTGCGCCGCGTTGCCGTACGGATCGAAGAACGCGGCCAGCTCGGAGGGGATCTGATCCGGGATCGGCCACAGGTTGCTGGCCGGCATCACCATGTACTCGGCGAAGGCGCCGTTGACGTTGACGCCGATGCCCACGGTGTTCGGGCACAGGTGCTGGCGGCCGCCGCGGCAATTGCGGCAATGGCCGCAGACGATGTGGCCTTCGGCCGAGACGCGCTGGCCAATCTCATAGCCGGTCACGCCCGGGCCGATCTCGGCGATGCGGCCGACGAACTCGTGGCCGATGGTCAGGCCCGGCTTGATCGTGCGCTGGCTCCACTCGTCCCACAGGTAGATGTGCAGGTCGGTACCGCAGATGGCGGTCTTTTCCAGCTTGATCAGGACCTGGTTCGGGCCTGGGGTAGGGACCGGCACCTCTTCCAGCCAGATGCCCTTGGCGGCTTCGCGTTTGACCAGGGCCTTCATTGTTTGCTGCGCCATCGGGGTGGAACTCGTCTGGGGGAAAACGCGGATTATAGAGCGGCTGGCGGTTTTCCCATGTTGCAGCGCGGGTGGGTTGGGAGGTGGCCATGCCCATCATTGCCGCACTGCGTGCGGCCAGCCGACCCTGGGGCGGCTCCACCGGGCTTCGGGACGGCGCAGCGGCTGGGCTAGAATCGGCGGTTCTTTCACCAGGGGCTGCTCAATGCGCTCGAACCTGCTTGCTTTCTCCGTCGTCGCCAGCCTTGGGCTGGTCCAGGTCGCCCATGCCGCTGAAGGCATGTGGGTGCCGCAGCAGCTGCCGGAAATCGCCGGCCCGCTCAAGCAGGCCGGCCTGAAGCTGTCCCCGGAGCAGATCTCCAACCTGACCGGCGACCCGATGGGCGCGGTCGTGGCGCTGGGTGGCTGCACCGCCAGCTTCGTCTCCCCGCAGGGCCTGGTGGTCACCAACCACCACTGCGCCTATGGCGCGATCCAGCTGAATTCGACGGCCGAAAAGAACCTGATCAAGGACGGCTTCAACGCGCCGACCCTGAAGGACGAGCTGAGCGCCGGCCCCAATGCCCGCGTGTTCGTGCTGGACCAGATCACCGACGTGACCGACCAGGCCAAGGCCGCGATCGCCGCCGCCGGCAAGAACCCGCTGGCCCGCACCCGCGCGCTGGAGGCCTTCGACAAGGCCCAGACTGCCGCCTGTGAAGCCGATGCCGGCTTCCGCTGCCGCCTGTACAGCTTCTCCGGCGGCAACACCTACCGCCTGTTCCGCAACATGGAAATCAAGGACGTGCGCTTGGTCTACGCGCCCCCGGGCAGCGTCGGCAAGTTCGGCGGCGACATCGACAACTGGATGTGGCCGCGCCACACCGGCGATTTCTCGTTCTACCGCGCCTACGTGGGCAAGGACGGCAAGCCGGCCGCCTTCTCGGCCGACAACGTGCCTTACCAGCCCAAGCACTTCCTGAAGTTCGCCGACCAGCCGCTGGGCGCCGACGACTTCGTGATGGTGGCCGGCTACCCGGGCCGCACCAACCGCTACGCCCTGGCCGGCGAGTTCAATGAAACCGCCAGCTGGACCTACCCGACCATCGCGCGCCACTACAACGCGGTGCTGAAGATGATCGACGAGGCCGGCAAGGCCGACCCGGACGTCAAGGTGAAGTACGCCGCCACCGCGGCCAGCATGAACAACGTGGCCAAGAACTACGCCGGTCAGCTGGAAGGCTTCAAGCGCATCGACGCGGCCGGCCAGAAACAGGCCGAAGAAGCCGCCGTGCTGGCCTGGCTGAAGAAGCGTGGCGCCGCCGGCAAGCCGGCCCTGGCTGCGCATGCGCAGCTGATCCAGCACCTGGACACCAGCAAGGCCACGCGTGAGCGCGACCTGTTCGTCAGCCAGTTCAACAGCACCTCGGCCGTGGGCTCGGCGATCACCCTGTACCGCCTGTCGATCGAACGCAGCAAGGCCGATGCCGAGCGCGAAGTCGGCTATCAGGAGCGCGATCTGCCCTCGATCGAAGGCGGCCTGAAGCAGATGGACCGCCGTTACGTGCCGCGCATGGACCAGCAGCTGCAGACCTACTGGCTGAGCCAGTACGTGGCCCTGCCGGCGTCACAGCGCACCAACGAGGTGCTCAACCAGTGGCTGGCAGGCAGCGATGCGGCCGCCGTGCAGGGTCTGGTCGGCAAGCTCTCGGCCACCAAGCTGGGCAGCCTGGATGAGCGCCTGACGTGGTTCAAGGCCGACCGCGCGGCGTTCGAGGCCAGCACTGATCCGGCCATCCAGTACGCGGTGGCGGTGATGCCGGCGCTGCTCAAGCAGGAAGAGCAGAAGAAGACCCGCGAAGGCGAGTCGCTGGTGTCGCGCCCGCTGTATCTGCAGGCCGTGGCCGACTACAAGAAGAGCAAGGGCGAGTTCGTCTATCCGGACGCCAACCTGTCGCTGCGCATCACTTTCGGCAACGTCATGGGCTACGGCAAGGACGGTGTGAACTACACCCCGTTCACCACCCTGGAAGGCGTGGCGGCGAAGGAAACCGGCGAAGATCCGTTCGATTCGCCCAAGGCGCTGCTGGAGGCGGTCAAGGCCAAGCGTTACGGCGGCCTGGAAGACAAGCGCATCGGCTCGGTGCCGGTGAACTTCCTGTCCAACCTGGATATCACCGGCGGCAATTCCGGTTCGCCGGTGCTGGATGCCAACGGCAAGCTGGTCGGCCTGGCCTTCGATGGCAACTGGGAGTCGGTGAGTTCGAACTGGGTGTTCGATCCGGTGATGACCCGCATGATCGCGGTCGACAGCCGTTACATGCAGTGGATCATGCAGGAAGTGGCGCCGGCGCCGCAGCTGCTCAAAGAACTGAACCTCAGCAAGTAAGCCGATACGTCGGTTTCCAGAACCCCGCAGCGACATCTGCGGGGTTTTTTTTATGGTCCGCTATACCTCCAACGCGAGGCGTCTTGTTTTCCCCTGAGGGAGCGCGCCGGGCAGGGCTGGGCGAGACACGCCGTGAACCCATCCATGGGGGTCTCGTACGACCGCATCCATGCGGTCGAACGGTCTCGCCCAGCCCTGCCCGGCGCGCTCTGGACAGATGCCGGTGTGCGGACAAAAAGGCGAAGCGGCACTGCACCTGCGCTTTGCGTCCGCCTCAGCGACGAAAACCTTGATGGCTGAGGCCGGGTAGCCTCTGGCAGGACCGTGCGACGGCATGGATGCCGTCGTACGAGCCCCCAGGGATGGGTTCACGGCGCGTCCTGCCAGAGGCTGCCCGGCCTCAGCCTGCGCGGGCCAGTCAGGCGCCGGGCTGTACGAGCCATCCTTCCGTAAGTCAGCAAGTCAGCAAGCACGCAAACAACGAAGCGCAAAGCGCCACACAGCTTCACAGCCGCGACCGGGTATCATCCCTGTTCCGCGTGCTTTCACAGGATGTGAACGAAGCGCCGGAACCTCCTCCCCCAAGGACCCCTTGTCCGCATGCGCATCCTGCTTGCCCGTCACGGCGAAACGCCGTGGAATGCCGAAGGCCGCTACCAAGGCCAGATCGATATCCCGTTGTCGCCGATCGGCGAAGCCCAGGCCAAGGCACTGGGGGAACGTCTGAAGTCCGTCGACATCACCCGTGCCGTTGCCTCACCGCTCTCGCGCGCCCAGCTCACCGCCCAGCTCGCCCTCGGTGCCGAGCGCGCGCCTATGCTGCTGACCGAGCCGGACCTGCAGGAAATCGCCCACGGTGAATGGGAAGGCCTGCTGGCCAGCGAAATCCACGACAAGGATCCCTCCCGCCTGCGCGCCTGGCGCGAAGAACCGGACACCGTGCTGATGCCCGGCGGCGAATCGCTGCGCCTGGTGCTCGAACGCAGCTGGCGTGGCCTGGCCCGTGCCGCTGAAGGCCTGGGCGAGCACGACACCCTGCTGGTGGTCGCCCATGACGCCGTCAACCGCGTGATCCTGTGCCGCATCCTCGGCCTGCCGATCTCGCGCCTGTGGACCTTCCGCCAGGCACCGACCACCCTCAACCTGCTCGAAGGCCCCGACCTCGATCAGCTGGAAGTGGTCCGCCTCAACGACTGTGCGCACCACACCCCGTTCTTCGGCGAAGCCAAGCACCGCGCGCTGTAACGCACTGCGTCCCATCCTGCCGTCCGCCCCAACGATTCCGATCCAACGACCATGACCACCACCGCCCGTCCGCAGACCCTCTCCGATTGGCTCGGCTACATCGAGCAGCAGCACCCCGCCACCATCGACATGGGGCTGGACCGGGTGCGTACCGTGGCGCAGGCGATGGGGCTGGGCGCGCCGGCCGAGCGCAGCATCGTGGTCGGTGGCACCAACGGCAAAGGCTCCACCGTGGCCTTCATCGAGGCCATCGCACGTGCCGCCGGCTGGAAGGTCGGTGCGTACACCTCGCCGCACCTGCTGCGCTACAACGAGCGCGTGCGCATCGATGGCCAGGACGCCACCGATGACGCTCTGATGGCGGCCTTCAACGCCATTGAGGACGCGCGTGGCGATACCACGCTGACCTACTTCGAGTACGGCACGTTGGCCGCCCTGCAGCTGTTCGCGCAGGCGGGCCTGGATCTGGCCGTGCTTGAAGTCGGCCTTGGCGGGCGTCTGGATGCGGTCAACATCGTCGATGGCGACGTGGCGGTGATCACCACCGTCGATATCGACCACAGCGGCTGGCTGGGCGAGGACCGTGAAGCGATCGGGACCGAGAAGGCCGGCATCATCCGAGGCTGGAAGCCGGTGATCCTCGGCGAAATCGATCCGCCCTCGAGTGTGCTCGCGCGTGCCTATCTGGTGGGTGCCAACGCCATCCGTGGCGGCAGCGATTTCTTCGCCGATGCCATCGATGGCGAGCGCTGGCGCTGGCGCGATGTCGGCTTCCGTATCGAACTGCCGCACCCGACGCTGCGCGGGCCCATCCAGCGGGCCAATGCCGCGACGGCGATCGCCGCGCTGCGTGCGCTGGATCGTCCGCTGCCGCGCACCGCCTTCATCGAAGGCGTCGCCGCCGCGCGTATCCGTGGCCGTCTGCAGGCCTTCGATCGTGACGGCGTGGAGGTGCTGGTCGATGTCGGCCACAACCCGCAGGCCGCACGCGAACTGGCCACCGCACTGAAGGCCAGTCGCGTCACCGGCAACACCATCGCGGTGTTTGCCGCCCTGCAGGACAAGGATGCCGCCGGGGTGGTCGAGGCCTTGGCCGATCAGGTCCAGCAGTGGCACCTGGCCGGGCTGGAGGGGGCGCGTGCGCAGAGCGCCGAGGAACTGCGGGCACGCCTGACCGGTACGGCTGCGGCCGGCGCTACGCCGCATGCCACCGTCGTGGACGCCCTGCAGCATGCCGTGACGCAGGCCCAGGCCGGCGATCGCGTGCTGGTGTTCGGCTCCTTCCACACCGCCGCGCAGGCGCTGCAGACCCTCGACCCCGGCGCCTGAGGTGCTTTGCAGCGCCGTTCAGCCGCATCAGCCGCCGCACACGCGCGCACCCGTATAATCGCCGTGGCATTCCGCCGCGCCGCCTGCCTGCCTTCACGTGGATACTCCTCTGAAACAGCGACTGATTGGTGCCATCGTCCTGGTGGCGTTGGCCGTGATTTTCCTGCCCATGCTGGTCAAGGGTCCCGCACCTGACAGTGGTGTCGCCAACGTGCCGATCAGTGCACCGGCCGCGCCGTCGGATGGCCAGTTCGAAACCCGCGAGCTGCCGCTGGTCGCCCCCACTGGTGGCGCCACCGGCCTGCAGAGCGGGGCATCCACCACGCAGCCGCTGGCCGACAGCGCTGCGGTCGCCGCCGATCCGGCGCCGGCCGATACCTCGCCGGCCGTGGCCGCGGGCAACTACGCCGTCAGCTTCGGTGCCTATGCCACCGAAGCCGATGCCGACCGCGTCATCGCCTCGTTGAAGAGCGCCCAGCTGGCGGGCTTCCGCGAGCCGGCCATGATCAATGGCCGGCAGGCTTGGCGCGTACGCGTCGGCCCCTACGCCGATCGCGCGCTGGCCGAAGCCGGCCGCCTGCAGGCGGTGAAGGTGCGCAACGACGTCAAGGCCGAGGTCATCACCCTGGATGCTCACGCCGATACCGCGGTTGCCGCCACGCCGGCTGCGACTGCACCGACCCCGTCGGCCTCCAGCGCTGCCGCCGCGCCGGCGGGCAATACCGTGAAAACCGAATCCCTGCCGGCCGAGCCGGTCGCGGCCGCCAAGCCGGAACCGAAGCCGGCCGCGCCCAAGCCCGAGCCCAAACCGGCCCCGGCGCCCAAGCCCGAGACGGCCGTCGCGGCACCGGCTGCTCCGGCTGCCCCGGCCGCCAGCAGCGTCGGTTTCGCCGTGCAGCTCGGTGCCTTCGGCCAGGCGGCCGAGGCCAACGCGCTGCGCGACAAAGTCCGCGCCGCCGGCTTCAGCGCCTTCGTGGAGCAGGTCCGTACCGACAAGGGCACCCTCAACCGGGTCCGCGTCGGGCCGGTCGCCAACCGCGCCGATGCCGAGAACCTCAAGGCCCAGGTGGCCGCCAAGGTCGGTGTGGCCGGCATGGTCCGCCCGCACCCCTGATGCCTGAGCTGCGCCGCCCCGCACCCGCTGGACGGCGCCTGCCGCGCGGCCTGCCGGCATGATCGACATCGTCCTGCTGGTCCTGATCGGGGCCTCGGTCCTGCTGGGCCTGATGCGCGGCTTTGTCGGCATCGTGGTCAGCACGCTGTCCTGGCTGCTGGCCGGCTGGGCCGCGTTCCTGTTCGGCAATGACGCAGCCCAGTGGTGGGCGGCGCCGCAGGAACCGGGCACCGGCCATTACGTTGCCGGCTATCTGGGGGTGTTCCTGATCGTCATGATCGGCGTCGGCCTGATCGGCATGCTGATCAAGGCGGCCGTGAAGGTCACCTGCCTGACCGGCGCCGACCGCCTGCTGGGGGGCGCGCTGGGCTTGGTACGCGGCGCCTTCCTGGGCTGCGTGCTGCTGATGCTGGCTGCCTTCACGCCGCTGCCGCAGGAGCCGGCCTGGCAGACCTCGCAGGTGCGGCCACTGCTGCAACCCGGCGTGCGCTGGATGCAGGCGCAGCTGCCGGAGATGGCGTTGCCGGAGGTGAATCTGCCGCAACTGCCGACGATGGATTTGGGCAAGCCGCTCGCGACAGGCGATAATGGCGTCCTTGGCGAGGTAGTGGCAGGGCGCGGATGGCCGCGTCCCGTTGACGAGGGGAGGGAGACGGCACCTGCCGACGCTGCGGCGCGCGGGCCGGCTTCCACACTGCCAGTCAATATCGAGCCGGCGCCCCCGCGTCCGGACGACACCGCTCCGGCACGGAACGGTACCCCCGGCCAGGCACGGCCACCTTCACTGTAGATGGGCGCAGCCCAGCGGAGAATTCGCACCATGTGTGGCATCGTCGGAATCGTCGGCAACCAGAACGTCGCCGGGCAGTTGTATGACGGCCTGACCGTCCTCCAGCATCGTGGCCAGGACGCGGCCGGCATCGCCACCGCCGATGGCACCCGCCTGCGCGTGCAGAAGGCCAATGGCCTGGTGCGCGATGTGTTCGATGCCAAGCGGATGTCCACGCTGGAAGGCCGCGTCGGCATCGCGCATGTGCGCTATCCCACCGCCGGTTCGGAAGGCATGGACGAGGCGCAGCCGTTCTACGTGAACTCGCCGTACGGCATCGCGCTGGCCCACAACGGCAACCTGATCAATACCGAAGCCCTGCGCCAGCAGGTGTTCGAGCAGGACCGCCGCAACGTCAACACCGATTCGGACAGCGAAGTGCTGTTGAACGTGTTCGCCTTCGAACTGGACGCGCAGCGCCAGCTGACCCCGGAAGCGGCGATCCGCGCCGTGGCCGCCGTGCACCGCCGCGTCAAGGGCGGCTATGCGGTGATCAGCGTGGTGCTGGGCCTGGGCCTGGTGGCCTTCCGCGATCCGCACGGCATCCGCCCGCTGGTGCTGGGTAAGCGCGCCCACGCCGAGGGCGACGAGTACATCGTGGCCTCCGAATCGGCCGCACTGGACGTGCTCGGCTTCCAGCGCGTGCGCGATGTGCGCCCGGGCGAAGCGCTGGTGATCACCGCGCGGGGTGAGCTGTTCTCCGAAGTCTGCGCCGAGCCGGTCGAGCACAGCCCGTGCATCTTCGAGTACGTGTACTTCGCCCGCCCGGATTCGATGATCGACAACGTCTCGGTGCACAAGGCGCGCATGCGCATGGGCATCAAACTGGGTGAGAAGATCCTGCGCCTGCGCCCGGATCACG
Source organism: Stenotrophomonas sp. TWI819 (assembly GCF_039673075.1). NCBI lineage: Bacteria > Pseudomonadati > Pseudomonadota > Gammaproteobacteria > Lysobacterales > Lysobacteraceae > Stenotrophomonas > Stenotrophomonas sp. TWI819. The sequence continues at coordinate 24,331 of NZ_JBDJKY010000009.1, forward strand.
ACATCGACACCATCATCCCGATTCCGGATACCTCGCGCGATGCCGCACTGGAGATTTCCAACACGCTCGGGGTGAAGTACCGCGAAGGCTTCATCAAGAACCGTTACATCGGCCGCACCTTCATCATGCCGGGCCAGGGTGAGCGGGTGAAGTCGGTGCGCCGCAAGCTCAACCCGATCCACCTGGAGTTCCGCAACCGCGTGGTGCTGCTGGTCGACGATTCGATCGTGCGCGGCACCACCAGCCAGCAGATCGTGCAGATGGCGCGTGACGCCGGTGCCCGCAAGGTCTACCTGGCCAGCGCCGCGCCGCCGGTGCGCTACCCCAACATCTACGGCATCGACATGCCGGCGGCCGAAGAACTGGTCGCGCACAACCGCAGCATCGAAGAAATCGAGAAGCACCTGGGCTGCGACTGGCTGATCTACCAGGACATCGAGGACATGGAAGCGGCGGTGAGCGAAGGCAACCCGGAGCTGAAGTCGTTCGATTCCTCGTGCTTCAACGGCGTCTACCCGACCGGGATCGAGCCGGGCTATTTCGAGCGCATCCAGCAGCTGCGTTCGGACGATGCCAAGCACAAGCGTCGCGCCTGAGGGCAGGGCATGAGTGACGTGTTGGACAGCGCGGCCGGCGATCTGCTGCAGGCCGCGCAGCAGTGCCTGGCCGAGCCGGATCCGTTGCGCAAGGTCGCGTTGACCCAGCACTACGCCGTGCAGTTCCGCGCCGGTCGCCTGAAGGCACCGGCCGATGCGCCGCCACCGGAGCCGATCCGGATGCCGGGCCGCCCGGCCCGGCCCACACTCGTCCACCCGCGCGATCTGCCGCGTCGTGGCCTGGGCAGCGTGGAAGGGCGGGCCGCGTTCGTGCACGCCATCGCGCATATCGAACTCAATGCGATCGACCTGGCCTGGGATGCGGTCTACCGTTTCCGCGGCCTGCCGAGCTCCTTCCATGCCGACTGGGTCAGCGTGGCCGATGACGAATCGCGCCACTTCATGCTGCTGCACGATCGGCTGCAGGCCAACGGCTATGCCTACGGCGATTTCGACGCGCACAACGGCCTGTGGGAAATGTGCGAGAAGACTGCGCATGACGGGCTGGCGCGCATGGCGCTGGTGCCGCGCGTGCTCGAAGCGCGCGGGCTGGATGTCACCCCGGGCATGATCGTGAAGCTGCGTGCCGGTGGCGACCATGCCACCGCCGATGTGCTGGAGATCATCCTGCGCGAAGAGGTGGCGCATGTGGCCGCTGGTTCGCGGTGGTACCGCTGGTATTGCACGCGCGAGAACGTCGAGCCACGCCCGCGGTTCATGGCATTGCTGCGCGAGTACGCCGGCGGCTTCCTCTATGGCCCGTTCAACCTGGAAGCGCGCCTGTTGGCCGGATTCGACGAAGAAGAACTGGCCGAGCTGATCGAACAGACCGAACTGCGCGGTCAGGTGTTGGCCAGCACCACGCGCTGACCGTTTTCGGTCGGCCGGTTGACGTAGAACAGCCCTGGCCCCGGCCGATACGGCAGTTCCCGCGTGCCTTCATCGGCGGCATAGAGCAGCGCAGTGTCGCCCAGGGCATCGAAGTTCCAGTGCGCGGACTGCATCTGGTAATGCTGGCGAAGCGTGAGCTCCTGCGCGGCATCCAGCGGATGGCCGGCCAGCAACCGGGCCGCGATGGGCTGCAGCTCCAGGGGAAGTGCGAGTGCGGGCAACGCGTCCGGTGAGGTCGTCCACGCGACACCTGCCGCCCCCGCATGCTGGTGCAGCAGGCGCAGCGCGATAAACTGGTAACGCGCATCGACCTCGCGGCGCAGCACCACCGCCGCGTAGGCGCGCAGGGTGAGTTGCGGCAGGACGCTGCGGCTGCCGGCCACACGCTGCTGCTGCCAGTGGTGCCAGACATCCACCCAGATCGCGTCATCCCCCAGCCCCAGTGCGCGCTGCCAGCGCCGACACGTCGCCTGTGCGGCGCGGTAGACCGTGCTCGCGCGCAGCAACGCCAACGGCGGCACATCGCCTGCGGCCAGTCCGGTGCCACGCAGCAGCTGTCCCTGTGGTCGGCTCAGCAGCTTGGGTCCTTCGATGCGCTGGTCGTAGCCGCCGCCGATGTTGGCGTGCACGCCGGGCAACGCGATCTCCTCATGTTCGGGCGCCACGCTGGTCAGCGCGAAATGCTCGCGGTGCTCATCGCGCGCGACCAGCTGCACCACCTTGTCCGCGCAGCCGGCGGGCAGTGCGACCACCGGCATCTCATCGCCATGCTGGCGGCCGATCGCCACCACCGTATCGAGCAGCCCGACGAAGCGCACCGGCCCCACCGCGCCTGGAAATCCCGGCGCCAATGACCAGCCCGAGCGCACCAACTGCTCGCGCAGCCACGCGGCGGCACCGGGTGCGTTGAGCACGTTCACCGCGTCGCGCGCGCTGGCCGCGCCACGCGAATAGCCGAACAGATCCACCCGCACGCTGCCGAGGACGCGGCCAGGGTGCGCGCGGGCGAGCTGGCGCAGCGCGTCGGGCAGCAGCTGCTCCAGCGCCCGGCGTCGCTTCGCGCGTACACCGGTGCGGCCGATGCCGAACGCCAGCCCCAACAGGTCGTCCTCTTCACCGGTGCGCGTGCCCACACCCTCGATATAGATCGACAGCGCGAGCGTGTTGCCTGCGGGCGGCATCTGCCGATGGTCCGGATACAGCGCATGCAGCCGCGCGATGTTGGTCAGGCCGTTGCTGTAGCTGCTGGTCAAGCGGCTCTGGTACGGGGAGGCATCATCGGCGACTACGGCGGGTGGGCGCGGTGTGGGCGTCGTGGCGCCTGCCGGGCGTGAGGCGCGCTGCAGGTTGTCAGCGTTGTTGCGGGTGCCATCGAAGAACAGACCGATGTGCAGCGTGTTGTCGAGGCGAGTGCGGTCGGGTGGGCTCATATCCAGCGCCTGGTTCGGGTCTGCATGCACGTCCACCTGTGTCTGGCCATGATCGACCCGCGACGTTGAGCAGCAACGGGCACGCACGGTAGGACGATAATTCAATACGCGGCGATGATCGAGATGTCGCTATCGGCATTTTGTTTTGATACCAAGGCCGATATAACGCAAGGTTTACCTGGCCGTGTCGAGCGGTGCCTATTCTGCAGGCCGTTTCCGCACAACGGGCATTCCCATGATGCTTCGCCCACCGGTCCTGAACCGGCGTCGTTTTCTCGGTCTGGCGGCACTGGGAGGCACCGCGCTCAGCCTCCCCCGGCCCACGCTGGCACAGCATCTGGACGGAGCGCTTGCCGCCACGTTCGATGCGGACTGGTGGTGGGGCGTTTTCCGCTCGCTGACCCTCAAAGCCCTGGCGGCGGTCCCGGAGGTGGGGGGCATCCTGTCCTTTTTTGGCGGGCTGTTCATTCCCGGCCATCTGTTCGACAGCGACGATGCGCAATGGCAGCAGTACGTCGAGGCGATCAACCGGATCGTCGATGAGAAGATCGACGATGCCCTCTACCTCCAGGTGCAGGCGTCGCTGGTGGGGTTCACCCGGACCACCCGGCTGTTCCTCTCGGCGCTGCAGAGCGGCGATGCACAGCACCTGCGCAGCGTCATCGATGCCATGAACGTGGCCTTCACCGCCTCCATCCAGGGCTTCATGTTGAAGGGCCATGAGGCGCGCCTGCTGCCGCTGTTCGTCCCTGTCGCCAACCTGCATCTGGGCCTGCTGCGCCAGGCTGTCCAGCAGGGACGCAAGGGCGGCTTTCCACCGGCGGTCATTCTGGATTACCAGCAACAGCTGCAGGCCAACATCAGCGACTACGGCCAGTACTACGATGATGTCGTTGAACTGCAGCTGCAGGCGGCGGCGAAGGCCCATCCGCATGATGCGTGGGACCACCGCAACGAGCCGCTGGCCGCGGTGTATACCCTGCGCAGCCAGCTCCAGGCGAGCCTGGGCGATACGCGTGACTGCTGGGCCTACTTCGATACGGCCCGGTACCCGGAGGTCGTGCAGGTGCGGCTGGACCGTGAGCTCTTCAGCATGCTGGTCGGCTCCTACTACGACAACGCGGTCCCCGAGCCGATGCGGCTGGCGTTGCCACCACCGCCCACCGGCCCGATCCGCGCCATCACGCTGCAGGGCTTCGTGTTCGTCGATGGGTTGACGCTGGCCTACGCGGCCGGACAGGGGCCAGGCCACGTCGATGCTGTGCACGTGGGTGGACCCGGGGGCGATGCCTATCGGTATCACGACGTCGTCCAGCGTGGACATATCCGCGCCGTGCTGGTGCGACAGGGCTATGCAGTGGACACGCTGGTGCTGGAGTACGGCGACGGTGGTCGCACTGCCGAGGTCGGCAGTCACGGCAATGACCGTCCGGTCACCCGGCTGGGCTTTCCGGACCACCACCTCTCCAGTGTGATCGGCTTCGGCACGGCGGCCGGCTACGGCGGTGTGCTGTCCGGGTGCATGTTCGGCTTCCAGCTGGATACGCCTACCGCCCCGGTCGCCTTGGACAGGCAAGTGCGGGAGCGGCTGCAGCGTGTGTGGCCGGTCGGGCTGCAACCCGCGCTGCGTGAGCCTGCACAAGGCTGAACCAAGAAGCACTCGATCACAGTTCCGAAATTCCATTCGTAATTTCTATTGAATTAACCGCGCCAGGTCGCGCCAGATGGGCGAGCCGGCCCTGACAGGCATCGCCAGCAGCGCTGACAACCAGCGCGTACTGGTCAACACCAAGGCAGCGGTGGCCGCGTTCCGCTGATCTGCGTTTCCCGCGGCGGCCACTGCGCCGTCGCGGGGGCGGTTCAGTTCGCCAGGGCGTCCAGCGTCCAACCTTCGGGCGTGACGCGCAGTACCGAACCCTGCTCGTACCAGTCGCCCAGTACGATGCGGGTGCAGTCGCGCCCGCCGGTCTGCAGCGTGTGGATGGCCGGGCGGTGGGTGTGGCCGTGGATCATCGTGTCCACGCCATAGCGGCCGAACGTGGCATCCACTTCCGCAGGTGCGACATCGGTGACGGTTTCGAACTGGGCACGGTCGCCCTGTTTCATTTCCGACTGGCGCGCCTGGCTGGCATCGCGCGCCTTCTGTGCGAAGGCGATGCGTGCGGCCAGTGGCTGCGACAGGAACTGCGCCTGGAACACCGGGTCGCGGGTCTGCGTGCGGAACTGCTGGTAGGCGACATCGTCGGTGCACAGCAGATCGCCGTGCTGCAGCAGTACCGGACGGCCATACAGATCGATGACGCTCGGGTCGGGGAGAATCGTGAACCCTGCGCGGCGCGCGTAGTCCTCGCCGACCAGGAAATCGCGGTTGCCGCGGATGAAGTACACCGGCACGCCGGCATCGGCCACGGCATGCAGCGCGGCCGCTACCGCATCGGCGGCCGGGGAGGGCGTGTCATCGCCGATCCAGGCTTCGAACAGGTCGCCCAGGATGTACAGGGCGTCGGCCTGCATCGCTTCATCGCGCAGAAAGGCCAGGAACAGGTCGGTGATGGCTGGACGACTCGGGTCCAGGTGCAGATCGGAGATGAACAGCGTGGTCATGGACCCATTGTAAAACGGGATCACGGGGTGAGGCATCGCTACAGGGTGAATCGCCCTTGCCGAGTCAACAGGAGGCGCGGCGATCCCGGCTACAACGGCAGCCATCGCAGGCTGGCGGCGGCCAGCAGTGCGGCGATGCCGGTCGCGGCCAGCACATCGCTGGGGTAGTGCAGGCCCAGCACCACCCGCGACAGGCCGATCAGCACAGTGAAGGGCACCAGCAACGGGGCCAGCCACGGGTAGTAGGCCAGTGCCACGATCGTGAAGGACACCGCGTGCAGGGTGTGCCCGGACGGGAAACTGAACTCATCCAGCGGCGCCACCCAGGCGCGGATGCGCAGGTCGGCGGCAAATGGCCGCGGGCGGCGCGTCCAGCGCTTGAGGCCCTTGTACAGCAGCAGTGCCATCAAGCCGGTGGCGGCCATGTGCAACGAAGCACGCAGGCCATCCAAGCCGTCCAGCAGCACCAGCGCGCCCATCAGCGCATACCAGAACGCGCCATCGCCCAGGCGGCTGATCACGGCGAAGGCATGGCGGATCCGGCGGTGCCGGCAGTAGTGGTTGGCGCGGCGGCACCAGCGGGTTTCGCGCCCGCGAAGGGCATCAAGCGGCGTGGTCGGCATGCGGCCTCCGGGCCTGGGCCAGCTCGGCCAGCAGCGCATCGAACTCGGCCACCACATGCTGCGGATGCAGCCGCTTCATCGCAATGGCGGCAGTGCGGCCGAGCCGGTGGCGCAGGGCGTCGTCGCCGGCCAACTGCACGGCGGCGGTCACAAACTCGCTGTCGTCATTCACGGCAATGCCGTTCTCATCGGTGCGCAGGTACTCGCGGGCAGCGCCGTAATCGAAGGCGACCGTGGCCAGACCGCTGGCCATGGCTTCAAGGGTGACGTTGCCGAAGGTCTCGCTGCGGCTGGGGAACAGGAACAGATCGCCGCTGGCGAAGTGCCGCGCCAGCGCATCGCCGCGCTGCACGCCGCAGAAGATGAAGTCCGGGTTGTCGTGGGCCAGCTTGGCGCGTGACGGGCCATCGCCGACGAACACGAACCGCGCCTTCGGTCGCACCTGCTGCAGGTGGCGGAATGCTTTGACCGCCAGACCAAGGTTCTTTTCCGGTGCGATGCGGCCGACATAGATCGCCGCGAAGCCGTTGCCATCGATGCCCCATTCCTCGCGCAGTGCCGGGTCACGGCGTTCGGGCTCGAACTGACTGCTGTCCACGGCGCGCGCCAGCAGGCGCACACGATCAAAGCCCTGCTCGCCGAGGAACTGCTGCAGCTCCTGGGTCGGCACCAGGGTGGCATCGGCCTGGTTGTGGAAGCGGCGCATCCAGCGCAGCGCGGCGGCCTGCAGCCAGGCCACGCCGTAGTCGGGCAGGTACTCATCGAAGCGGGTATGGAAGCCGGTGGCGACCGGGATTCCGAGGCGTCGTGCGGTGCGCAGTGCCGACCAGCCCAGCGGGCCTTCGGTGGCGATGTAGATCGCGTCCGGCCGCTGGTGTTGCCACTGGCGGGCCAGGCGGGAGGGTGCGGGCAGACCGAAGCGCAGGCCGGGGTAGCGCGGCAGGTTGGCGCCGGTGACCAGCACCGTGCCGTCCACCGCCTCGGCATCGGAGGGTTGCCGGGGCCGGACCAGATCGACCTGATGGCCGGCGGCACGCAGCCCCAGTTCCAGGCCCTGTACGGTCAGGGCAACGCCGTTGACTTCAGGGGGGTAGGTTTCGGTGACGATGGCATAGCGCATGGCGGGCCTCCGGTATGCCACGCATGCTGGGGCCGGGCGATGTAGCCGACATGACCGCCGTATGACGTTGGGATGACGCGCGCACCGGCAGTAAAAAGCCACGGCCCCGAAGGGCCGTGGCGATCAATCGTTGTTACCCGGCGGCGATCAGAAGCGCTGCTGATATTTCATGTACATGAAACGCCCGATGTCGTAGCCACCGTAGTAGGAGAAGTTGGAGTTCGGCTGGCTGTACATGATTGGGCCGTACTTCTCGAACACGTTGTTGGCACCGACCGAGACGGTCGCATCCCACGGCAGGTTGTAACGGAACTGGACGTCGTGGAAGGTCACCGGACCACGCTGATTGTAGTCACGCGTACCGGCGAACCACGGCGCCTGCACACCGGGGTCGGAGCACTCGTCCGGCCGGGTCTTCGCGTTGAGGCAGCGTTCCTTGACCCCGGAGTAATAGCGCGCGGTCCAACTCACCCCGAAGTCGCCCACGTCCCAGCCCAGGGTCAGGTTGGAGCGCACCCGGAAGCCGCTGCCGATGCCGTTTCTCGGTTCGGGGGCCACGTCAGCGTCGTTGGTGGTGCGCTCCAGGTAGGAGCTGACATAGGTGGTCGACCACCCGGTGGTCAACTTGCCGTAGTCCGTATCCAGATGGTGGCTCAGCTCCAGATCGTAGCCTTCCGTCTCCAGGAAGCCCGAGTTGCGCTTGCCGTATTTCAACGTGTCGACGATGCCGGTCACCGGATCGCGCGTGAAGCCACTGCAGCGCGAAGCGATGCCCTGCTCATAGCAGTCGCGCAGCATGTCGTTGGGATGATCGTTGACGATGGTGTTGTCGATGCGGATCTTCCACCAGTCCAGCGCCACGTTGAGGTTGGGCACGAAGCCAGGGCTCCAGACCAGACCCAGGGTACGGCTCGTGGAGGTTTCCGGCTGCAGATCCGGGTTGGAGCCGTTGGTGAACGGCACCGGGGTCTGGGCGCTGCTGCTGGTGATCGGCACGCCGCCCTGGCGCAGCTGGCGGTAGCTGTCCGCATTGGCGATGTCGGCGGCACAGCGCGCACGGACCTCGGCACTGCTGGCCGAGGCACCGTACACGGTATCGCAGGGATCGCGGTAGTTGGTGGTAAACGTCTCCGAGCCGCCGCCGTACAGATCGGAGATGGTCGGCGCACGGAAGCCCTGCGCCCAGGTGCCACGCACCAGCAGCTGCTCGATCGGCTTCCACTTGAAGCCGAATTTGCTGTTGAGGGTGGTGCCGAAGGTGTTGTAGTCCGAGTGGCGGGTGGCCGCGCTCAGGCTCAGCTCACGCGCACCGGGCAGGTCGGCCAGGATCGGCACGCTGAGCTCGAGGTAGGCCTCGTTGACCTTGTAGCCGCCGCCGGTCGGGCCGGCGGCCAGATTGGTGGTGGCGCCGCTCTGGGCCAGCGGATCGGGAATGAACTCACCGGCCTCCTTGCGGGTTTCCACGCCGAAGGCGAAGCCCAGATCGCCGGCTGGCAGCGTCATGACCGTACCGGCGATGCTGGCGAACGCGTTGCGGGTGGTGGTCTTGCCGCGGGAGATTTCCGGCGGGAACAGGGAGTCGATCAGCGCCTGGTTACCGGTCAGGCCATTGGGGTCGTTGCTGCCGTAGGGCACCAGCGGATTCCAGGGCATGCAGCCGGCAATCGGCGCGCCGGGAACGCCGCATTCCACCTTGCCGGTCGCCTCGTTGTAGTAAGACGGGCCGACCGCGTTCTTGACGCGTTCCTTGTTGAGGTTGCCGGTGGAGGTCTGCAGCAGTTCGCTGCGGTTGTATTGATAGCCCACTTCCCAATCGAAGTAGCGCTCGCCGACCTCGAAGCTGCCTTCCAGCGCAGCCACGGCGCGCCAGGTGGTCAGCTCGCTGGTGCTGACCCGCGGGACCTCCCAGGTGCGGCGATTCCAGGCGATGTCGGTGGGTTTCTCATAGCCGTGGTGATTGCCGAACGGGTTGAACCAGCTGTCGGCCGACATCGGCCCGATGCCTGCGGTGGCGGACTGCAGCGGATAGCCGGCGATCTGGCGGGTGGACGTGCGCTTGTTGTAGCCCAGCTGCGTGGTCAGGCGGATGTCATCGGTCAACTCCAACCGGCCATCCAGGAACAGCGAATCGCGCTTGAGCGGCGAGATCAGGTGCATCTGCTCCTGTGCGTTGCTGACATCGCCGGTGAACGGGGTCAGGTCGCTGAGATGGTAGTTGGCCGGGTTGGTCGGGTCGGTACCGCGATCCAGCGAGTAGTTGCAGCCTGCCGTGGCGGTGCAGCCCGGGCCCTTCAGGCCGTTGATCTGGCCCCACTGGCTGATCTGGGTCCAGTTGTCGCCCGAGTGGCGGGTGGTGTTCGGGAATTGGCTGAACCAGCGATCGCGTGCCCACACGCCCTTCTCTTCGGTGTGCTCGGCCGAGAAGGTCAGCGAGGCGCGGTCGTTGGACCAGCCGGCCACCACGTCGATGCTGTCGCGGGCGCCATCGCCCTGGCTGTACTGGCCGTGGTAGACGTTGGCAGTGACGCCGCTGACGTTGCTGCGGGTGATGATGTTGATCACGCCGGCCATGGCGTCGGAACCGTAGATCGCCGAGGCACCGTCCTTCAGTACTTCCATGCGTTCGACCGCCGAGACCGGCACGCTGGAGATGTCCTGGTAGCCGCTGGTGGTGATGCCCAGGCGCTTGCCGTTGATCAGCACCAGGGTGCGCTGCGCGCCCAGGTTGCGCATGTCGATATAGGTGCCGCCAGCGGTCTCGCCGGCACTGAGCACGTTGGAACGGCTCAGTGCCGGGCTGCCGACGGCCGTCAGGTTCTGCAGGATGTCAGCGACCGAGCTGAAGCCCTGGCGTTCGATATCGGCGCGACTGATCGCGAGCACCGGCTGCGCGGATTCGACATCAACCTGGCGGATGCGCGACCCGGTGATCTCGATGCGGTCCAGGGTGGTCGGGGTGGCGTCCTGGGCGAGGACGGCGGTGGAGGCCAGGCCAGCGGTGCCGGCCACGAGGGCAAGGCGGATCGCCTGCCCCAACGGGGTGGTGGATGAAGACATGATCGACTCTCTCTCTTATCGGAACGACGTCCAAGAGGTCGGCGGACCCAAGTACCGCCTTCCTCAAAAATCCAGCCGTGTGAAGGCCGGTGTCCCGAGAGTAGATCGATTGGTTAAGCTTCCATGAGGGAGATGTGAGGGTGTTCTCACAAATAATTCACGGGTTCGGCATTCTGCGAATTCAGCCTGGAAATTGCTGCAGATGCACGCTACGAAGCAGGTAAAAACGTCAGGCGACGAAGGGTCGGAACTGCACACCCAGGCCAGCCATGCCCTCGGTTTCGCCGATCAGGTCCGCGCGCAGCAGCGGACGCGCATCGATGTACGCCTGCGGCAGGATCAGCGACAAGCGTGCGTCGTCGGCGGTCAGTTCCAGTGCGGGCATCGGTGTGTCTTCGTGCGCGCGGTTGAGCAGGACCGCCAGGCGCAGCAGCGCGGTCATGCGCCGTGCCGGCTGCAGGAGACGTTCGGGCAGTGCATCGAAGGCGGACTTGGAAATGTTGCGGCGATGGCTGCGCACCAGCGCGGCCAGCAGCTGCTGTTCCTGCCGCGAGAAACCGGCGATGTCCGAGTTCTCCAGCACGTAGCTGCCATGCACGTGGTAGCCGCTGTGCGCGATCATCAGGCCGAGCTCGTGCAGCCGCGCGGACCAGCCGAGCATGCGGGCATCGTCCGGATCCAGCTGCCAGCTTTCTTCGACCTGGGCGAGCAGGTTCATCGCCGTGCTTTCCACGCGATCAGCCTGGACGGTGTCGATGCCGTAACGCTGGGTCAGTGCCGCGACCGATTCGTCGCGCAGGTCGTTCTCGCTGGCACGGCCGAGGATGTCGTAGAGAATGCCCTCGCGCATCGCGGCCTTGCTGACCAGCAGCTTCTGCAGCCCAAGTGCCTGGAAGGCGGCTTCGAGCACCAGGATGCCACCGGCGATGATCGGGCGACGATCCGCGGAGAGGCCGGGCAGGTCGATGTCTTCGATGCGCTTGGCCTTGAGCAGCTCATCGCGTAGCTGCGGCAACGCCTCAGCGGTGATCGCGCCCTTGCTCAGTTTCATGGTGGCGCAGATTTCGCTGATCGCCTTGTGCGTCCCGGAGGACCCCAGTGCTTCGTGCCAGCCCAGTGCGCGGTACTTGTTGGCGAACTGCTGGAACTCCGCACCGATTTCGGTCAGGGCGTCCTTCCAGCGCTTCTTGCTCAGCTTGCCGCCGGGGAAGAAACGGCGCGTGCTGGCGATGCAGCCGGCCTGCAGGCTTTCGCGCTCCAGGGTCTGCATGCCCTGGCCGATGATGAATTCCGTGGAGCCGCCGCCGATGTCGATCACCAGCCGGCGCTGGTCCGCCTTGGGCGGCTGCGCATGGGCCACGCCCAGGTAGATCAGACGCGCCTCTTCGCGGCCGCTGACCACTTCGATCGCATGCCCGAGCGCGGTTTCAGCCGGCATCAGGAAGGCCTGCGGCGAGCGCAGCTGGCGCACCGTGTTGGTGGCCAGCGCGCGGACGCGTACCGAGGGGATCGCACGGATGCGCTGGCCGAACCGGGCCAGGCATTCCAGCGCGCGCTGACGGGCCTCGGCGGACAGGCCGCCTTTGCCATCCAGGCCATCGGCCATGCGCACGGTCTCGCGCAGGCGGTCGACCACCCGCAACTGCCCGAGGGTGTATCGCGCGATGACCATGTGGAAACTGTTGGATCCCAGGTCGATGGCGGCGAGCAGGTCGCCATCCTGCAAAGCGGGCGGAGTCGTGGAGGTATGCGGCATGGGCGAATGTTAGCCGAAGGCAGGGGCCCCGCGTCACCGCACCGCCTTCACAGGGGATGCGACGCGGGGTCGCAGGCTACAGACCCTGCAGCAGGGCCATCTGCGCCGAATGCGGGGGCTCGTCGTGCCCCGGCGTGCACTTGATGTAGCTGCCGTCGGCCTGCAGTTCCCAGGCGTTGAGGTTGTCGTCCAGGTAGTTCTGCAGCACGTCGCGGTAGACCTTGCGCGCCAGTTCCGGGTCCAGGATCGGGAAGCAGGTCTCGACCCGGCGCAGCAGGTTGCGCTCCAGCCAGTCCGCGCTGGCGCAGAACAGCTCCGAGGCGCCGTCATTGCCGAACCAGTAGACCCGGCTGTGTTCCAAGAAGCGGCCCACGATCGAGCGCACCCGGATGGTGTCCGACACGCCAGGAACGCCGGGTCGCAGCGTGCAGGCGCCGCGCACGATCAGGTCGATCTGTACGCCCGCCTGCGAGGCCGCGTACAGGGCACGGATCATCTGGGGTTCGTTGAGGGCGTTCATCTTGGCGATGATCCGCCCCGGCCGGCCACTGGCGGCCAGGCGCGTTTCGCGCTCGATCCGTTGCAGCAGACCCGGGTGCAGGGTGAAGGGCGACTGCAGCAGGCGCTTGAGCTTCATCCGCGGGGCCAGCCCGGACAGCTGCTGGAACAGCAGGTGCACATCGTTGCCGATGTCCGGATCGGCGGTGATCAGGCTCAGGTCGGTGTAGGCCCGCGCAGTACCGCTGTGATAGTTGCCGGTGCCCAGATGCACGTAGCGGCGCAGCTTGCGGCCTTCGCGGCGCACGATCAGCAGCATTTTCGCGTGGGTCTTGAAACCGACCACACCGTAGACGACCTGCACGCCGGCTTCCTGCAGGCGGTCGGCCAGGCCGAGGTTGGCTTCTTCATCGAAGCGCGCGCGCAGCTCGACCACCACGGTGACGTCCTTGCCGTTGCGTGCGGCCTGGATCAGTGCATCGACGATCAGCGAATCCTTGCCGGTGCGGTACAGGGTCTGCTTGATCGCCAGCACGTTCGGGTCGACTGCCGCCTGCTTGATCACGTCCAGCACGGCAGTGAACGCATCGAAGGGGTGGTGCAGGAGCACATCCCGGCGCGCGACGATCTCGAAGATGCCATCGCTGTCGCGCAGGACGCGCGGGCTCAGCGAGGGGTACTTCAGGTCCGGCCGCTGGATCACGTCGTACAGCTGGACCACGCGGTTGAGGTTGACCGGTCCGTCGATGCGGTAGACCGCGTTTTCGGTCAGCCCGAAGTTCTGCAGCAGGGTGCGTACGATGTCGCGCGGGCAGTCCTGCGCGATCTCCAGCCGCACGGCCGGTCGGTAGCCACGGTCGACCAGCTCATCGCGCAGCGCCAGGGCCAGGTTCTCGACTTCTTCCTCGTCCACCACCAGTTCGGAATTGCGGGTCACGCGGAACTGATACGCGCCCTGGACTTCCATGCCCGGGAACATCTCATCGACGAACGTGGACAGCACCGAGGACAGGAACACGAAGGTCTGCGGGCCGCCGAGTTTTTCCGGCAGCTGGATGATGCGCGGCAGTGAACGCGGTGCACGCACGATCGCCAGATGCCCCGCGCGACCGAACGCGTCGGTGCCCTTGAGCACCACCACGATGTTCAACGACTTGTTGAGGATCTTCGGGAACGGGTGCGACGGATCCAGGCCGAGCGGGGACAGCACCGGCATGATCTCGTTGCGGAAATACGCCCGCAGCCAGCGCTTCTGGCGATGGTTCCAGGAGTGCCGGCCGAGCACGTCGATGCCGGCGTCATGCAGTGCCGGGCGCAGGGTCTCGTTCCAGCAACGGTACTGCTGGTCCACCAGCTGCGCGGCACGGTCATGGATGGCGTTGAGGATCGCCTGCGGGGTCATGCCGTCCGGCGCGGGCGGCAGGCCGAACTCCTGCGCATGGCGCACCGCGGCCGCGCGGATCTCGAAGAACTCGTCCAGGTTGGTGCAGGAGATGCACATGAAGCGCAGGCGCTCCAGCAGCGGCACCTGCGGGTCCATGGCCTGGGCCAGCACGCGGAAGTTGAAATCCAGCTGCGACAGCTCGCGGTTGATGTACAGCGCCGGATCGCGCAGCGGATCGCCGTCCACAGGCACGGCGACGGGAACAGGAGTGCTCATGCGGAAAAGTCTTCAGAAGAAGGAAGGGAGACGACCTCGTTGCGCGCACGCACCTGGTCGGCATCGAAATGGCACGAGAACGTGCTGCCTTTACCCACCTCGCTCTGGATCTCCAGGCGGGCGTGGTGCAGGCCGAGAATGTGTTTGACGATCGACAGGCCCAGCCCGGTGCCGCCGCTTTCGCGCGAGCGGCTGCTGGAGACGCGGTAGAAACGTTCGGTCAGGCGCGGCAGATGGTTGGCCGGGATACCGTAACCGGTATCGCGTACCGACAGCACCACAACTTCGCCTTCGCGCGCGAACTCCACTTCCACGCGACCACCGGCCGGGGTGTAGCGCACCGCGTTGGTGACCAGGTTGGAGAACGCGCTGTGCAGTTCCTTGTTGGAGCCCTGCAGATCCACACCGGCGGTATCGATGATGCTGATCTGGTGACGGCCCTGGCTGTGCGCTTCGGCCTCGCGGCGCAGCGTGGCCAGCATCGGCGTCATCGCCACGGCTTCGGCTTCGGTGTGCTCCTGCGATTCCAGCCGCGACAGGGTGAGCAGGTCTTCGACCAGCTGCGCCATGCGCTGGGATTGCTTGCGCATCTCCTCCAGCATCGGGCCGGTGCCGGGGAAGTCCTCCGGATCCATCATGTCCAGGTAGCCATGCACCACGGTCAGCGGCGTGCGCAGCTCATGCGAGACGTTGGCGACGAAGTCGCGGCGGACCTGTTCCAGCCGCAGCAGCTTGCTGACATCACGTGCGATCAGCAGCCAGTAATCGGGCGAGTAGGGAATCAGGCGCAGGTTGAGGCGGATCGCCGGGTCGACCGGGGAGGGCACATCCAGGATCGGTTCGGCATTGCGGCCACCGGCCAGCCAGTGCGCCAGCGGCATCGGCTGCAGGCGTTCAACCAGCGCTTCGCCCAGGTCGCCCGGGTGGTGCAGACCGAGCAGCGAGGTCGCCGCTTCGTTGAACCACTGCACGCGCTGGCTGTTGCGGTCGACCACCACCACCGCATCCGGCAGCGCGGCCGCAGCAGCGCGATAACTGCGCAGCATGTCCAGCAGACGACGCTTGCGCGTGCGCATTTCCCACTGGTTGCGGTAGAGCAGGCGGTCCAGCTCGTTCCATACACCGGTGCCGTCACCCATGTCCCAGCGATGGCGCGCGGTGAGGCCACGCAGCACCCGGCGCAGCCGCCAGTAATGCCAGGCCAGTGCGCCGATGGAGGCCAGTGCGATGCACATCCACACATGTCCGACTGCCAGGCCCAGCACGCCGGCCGCGAGCAGCAGGGCGGCGAGGGTGGCCAGCGTTTTCAACCAGGCAGAACGGATGTGGCGGGGCATTGCGGTCTCGCAGAAAGTGCGGTCCTCGGACTCGATCCAAGGTTATAGCAGGAGTGGCCGGAACCGGGCATGCGCGCCCGGGGCCGGCCCGACGAGACTCAGGTGGACGTCGAGAACCGGTAGCCGGCGCCGCGCACGGTCTGCACCATGTTCTCCGCGGCGAACGGCTCCAGCGTCTTGCGCAGGCGGCGGATGTGCACGTCGATGGTGCGCTCCTCCACATACACGCTGCCGCCCCACACGTGATCCAGCAACTGGGCGCGGGTGTACACGCGCTCAGGGTGGGTCATGAAGAAATGCAGCAGGCGGTATTCGGTCGGACCGATCGGCACCGGCTGGTCGCCGGCGAAGACGCGGTGCGCGGCGCCATCGATGCGGATCGTACCGACCGCGACGCTGCCATCTTCGTCATCGTCGCGGGCGCGGCGCATGACCGCACGGATGCGGGCCAGCAGCTCGCGCGCCGAGAACGGCTTGACCACATAGTCGTCCACACCCGCTTCCAGGCCACCGACGCGGTCGTTCTCTTCCCCGCGCGCGGTGAGCATGATGATCGGCACTTCGCGGGTCAGGGCTTCTTTGCGCCAGCGCCGGGCCAGATCCAGGCCGCTGGTGCCCGGGAGCATCCAGTCCAGCAGGATCAGGTCCGGGACGCGATCGGCGATGGCGGTCTGCGCCTCACGCGCGTCGCCGGCATGGATCGGGTCGTAATCGCCCTTGCGCAGGGCAAAGGCGACCATTTCGCGGATCGCGGGTTCGTCATCGACGATCAGGATGCGTTTCTGCACGTGCCCACCGTATTGCTCATCAGATCGGGATTGAGCTCAGTAGACTACGGTTTCATGACAGGTTTGTGACGAGGGGGCCGTTACCGTCGTCGGCCGCCATCCCACCGTCATCCGGGCGCGCCTCAGCGGCGGTCCAGCTCCGGGTCGTCGATTCCCTGCCGGCGCATTTCCAGCACCGTGGGGGTGATGCTCTCGATCCGGGCATCGACCCGGGCACGGCCGACATAATCCAGGTTCGGCTGCCGCTTCAAGGCCTGCAGCTGGATCAGCGCCTGCTCCGGGCGGCCACTCAGGTACGCGGCTTCGGCGTAGGCCTCGCTGGCCCGGGTGGTGTCGCCAGCCAGTTCGCTGGCGCGGGCGAAGCGCTGCTGGAAGACCGGATCATTGCCGCTTTGCGACAGCATCGGGCGCAGCATCGCCTGCGCGCGCTGGCCGGCCTCGCGCCCGCCCTGTTCATTGAGGATGGCCGCATAGGTCAACGCGACCGGGCGGCTGCCGGGGTGCTGGCGCATCAGGGTTTCGAACCGGGCGTTGGCCTGCACCGGCTGGCCGCCGCGGGACTCGGCCTCGCCCAGCGCCAGCGCCACCCAGACATTGTCCGGGTGGTCGCGCAGCAGCTCGCCCAGGTCCCGGGTGGCCTGCGCGGCGGCACTGTTGCGCAGCCGCCCCAGGGCCAGCCCGTAGCGTTGCGGCTCGGTCAGCCCGTTCTTCTGCGCGCGCTGCAGGCTTTCGTATTCCCGGATGACATCGCCAGGGGTATCGGCACTGAGCACGCGCAGGCGCTCGCGTGCCCACTCGAACTGGCCCGTGCTGCCGCGGCTGAGCGCGTTGACCGAAATCTGCATCGAGGCCGGCAGCAGCGGATTGCTCCGCCGCACCAGCGGATCGGAGAGGGCCGGATCGGACGGGTTCACCCGCTCCTGGCGGACCCCGCCGGGCACCTCGGTGGTGAGCAGCACCGTGTCCTTCTTCATCTGCTCGGCGCGGGCCTTGGCCTCGCTGATGCGGGTGGTGGTGACCGGGTGGGTCTGCAGGAAATCCGGGACGCTGTAACCGCCCTGGTTGCCACGCATCGAGGCCGACATGCGTTCGAAGAAGCCGGCCATCGCATCCACGTCGTAGCCGCTGCGGGCGAGTGTGCGGATGCCCAGGCGGTCGGCCTCGGATTCGTTGGAGCGGGTGTAATTGATCTGGCGCTGCTGCATCAGGCCCATGCCCGAGGTGATCGCGGCCATGGTGGCATCACCGGAGGAATTGCCGCCGGCCTGCTGTGCGGCCACGATCGCGGCGAGCATGCCGAGCAGGATCGGGATCTGGTCGCGCTGGGCACGTTCGACACCGCGCAGCACGTGCTGCTGGGTGACGTGAGCGATTTCGTGGGACAGCACCGCGGCCACCTCATCTTCGCGCTCGGCAGTCAGCACCAGGCCCGCGTTGACCCCGATGTAGCCGCCGAGAGTGGCAAAGGCGTTGATCTGCCGGTCCTTGAGCATGAAGAAGGTGTAGGACTGACGCGGCTGGGCACTGTTGGAGCCCAACCGGGCGCCCATGGTCTGCAGCCAGTCATCGACCAGCGGGTCATCGAGCAGATAGCCGTAGTTGCGCAGTTCGCGCAGCATCATCCCGCCGTACTCGGCCTGCCGTGCCGGGGTCAGCAGTTCGCCGGCCGAGGACCCGATGTCCGGCAGCTTGCTTTCCTGGGCCCCGGCCAGCGGCACGGCCAAAGCCAGGGTCAACGCGGCAGAGAGCAGCAAGGGGCGCAAACGGAGCTCCTGGGGGAAGACGGACGACAGCGTGACAGGGCCAGTGCAACCTGCAGTTAAACCACAGTGTTGCGGTGGTGACGTGGAAAATCCAGCGGACCGCTACCATATACAGACCAACGTTCCGCTGTGGAGTTTCCCGTGAGCCAAGATGCTGTTTCCACCCCCGGTGGCGCACCCGCCATCACCATCTACTCGACCGCGGTGTGCCCGTACTGCGTGGCCGCCAAGAACTTCCTGAAGAGCAAGGGCCGCGACTGGACCGAGGTCCGGATCGACCTGGACCCGGTCGAGCGCGAGAAGATGATGGCCAAGACCCGCCGCACCAGCGTGCCGCAGATCTTCGTGGGCGAGGTCCATGTGGGCGGCTACGACGACATGATGGCGCTGCACCGTGCCGGCAAGCTGGAGCCGCTGCTGGCCGGGCAGGACCCGGCATGAGCACGGCCGACGACGGCAGCAAGGACCGCATCGCCGAATTCACCGAGTTCCGCCAGCGCATGAACCAGCGCATCCTGGGTGAACCCAACCAGGTCGTGCGCCGGTTCTTCGCGCTGGACACCCAGACCTACCAGGCCGGCGCGCTGGATGTGAAGACCAAGGAACTGCTGGGCCTGGTCGCCTCGATGGTGCTGCGCTGCGATGACTGCATCAGCTACCACGTGGCCCAGTGCAAGGACGCCGGCGTGAGCCGCGAGGAGTTCTTCGAGACCTTCTCGGTCGGCCTGGTGGTCGGCGGCTCGATCGTGATCCCGCACCTGCGCCGCGCCGTGGATTTCCTGGATCAGCTCGAAGGTGGCGCCGAAGCGCCGGCCGTTCACGAGCATTGAGCCGGGGCCGTGATGGCCCCGCCGCGGTAGAGCCGACCGTTGGTCGGCTGCTTCGGCGCCCCAGCGATGTCGGCGCTTCCGGTGGCGCACCGTTCAGGTGCGAGACCCCGTTCAGCAACCCGGATAGCAATGCCTCTGGAGGAAAGCCCCTTCTGTTGAAGGGGTGCGCCGACAGGCGCGGGGTAGAGGAGGAATGCGCGGGCAAACCGCTTCGCGGTTTGCAGGGGCGCGCCGACAGGCGGGGGTAGAGGAGGAATGCGCGGGCAATTGTGCCGTTGCCGGGCTGCGCCAATGGTCTAGTTGGGACGTCTGCCCCGGCTAAGGCATAATTGCCGATGAAACTTCCCTTGCGCCCGCGCTTTGCGCACCTCACGGATGGCGCTCCCCCTCGGTTCGGAATACACATCAATGACGCAGAAAATCACGGTCATCCGCGGTGACGGCATCGGCCCGGAGATCATGGACGCTACCCTGTTCGTGCTCGGCAAGCTGGACACCGGCTTTGAATACGAAGACGCCGACGCGGGCCTGGTCGCGCTGGAAAAGCACGGCGATCTGATGCCGGCCTCCACGCTGGAGTCGATCGCACGCAACAAGATCGCACTGAAGAGCCCGCTGACCACGCCGGTCGGTGGTGGCTTCACCTCGATCAACGTCAGTCTGCGTCGCCACTTCGACCTGTACGCCAACGTGCGTCCGGCGGTGTCCTTCCCGAATACCAAGTCGCGTTTCGGCGATGGCGTGGACCTGATCACCGTCCGTGAGAACACCGAAGGCGCCTACCTGGCCGAAGGCCAGGAAGTGTCGGCCGATGGCGAGACCGCCTTCTCCGGCACCCGCATCACCCGCAAGGGCTCCGAGCGCATCGTGCGCTACGCCTTCGAGCTGGCCCGCAGCACCGGCCGCAAGAAGGTCACCGCCGTGCACAAGGCCAACATCATCAAGTCGACCTCGGGCCTGTTCCTGGCCGTGGCGCGCGAAGTGGCGGCCAAGTACCCGGACATCGAGTTCCAGGAAATGATCGTCGACAACTGCTGCATGCAGCTGGTGATGCGTCCGGAACAGTTCGACGTGATCGTGACCACCAACCTGTTCGGCGACATCATCTCCGACCTGTGTGCCGGTCTGGTCGGCGGCCTGGGCCTGGCCCCGGGCGCCAACATCGGTGAGAACGCGGCGATCTTCGAAGCCGTGCACGGCACCGCGCCGGACATCGCCGGCCAGGGCAAGGCCAATCCGTGCGCGCTGCTGCTGGCCGCTGCGCAGATGCTGGACCACGTCGGCCAGGTCGAGAACGCCGAGCGCCTGCGCAAGGCCATCGTGGCCACGCTGGAAGCCAAGGATTCGCTGACCGGCGACCTGGGCGGCACCGGCAACACCATGGGCTTCGCCCAGGCTATCGCCAGCCGCCTGTAAGGGCGCCTGCGGGTCATTCAAAAAAGCGGGGCGCTTCGGCGCCCCGCTTTTTTGTTGCCTGTTCAATGGCGGGTTCGATGGCGATTCCCAGGGGAGGGTTATCTGTCGATCTGTGCGAAAAATGCACAGATGGTGTTCAGGTAGCTGGCTGTTTCTGCACGGATCCAGCGCGCACCATGCACGCCATCCCAACCACAGCAGGAGCTTTCCCATGAACTTCGCCTCCCTGATCGGCCTGGCCGGCATCCTCGGTGTCGCCACCGCGTCCGCCCAGCCCGCTGCCGAGCCGGCTCACCCGACCATCCGCCACATGGCGGGCGCGCGGGACGCGAGCGCATTGCCGGCCGGCAAGACCGCGTTGCCGGTGATCGATTTCCAGAACGAGTACTTCGCCGGCGGCCGCATGCCCATCCCTGATGGCGACGCCGCCCTGGCCCAGACCCGCCGTCTGGTGGACTTCGCCGATGCCCACAAGATCCCGGTCATCCACGTCCAGCACGTGCTGCCGGCCGGGGCGCCGCTGTTCGCCGAAGGCGGCCGCACGGTCCAGTTCCACCCGCAGATGCAGCCGCGCAAGGGCGAGCAGGTGATCGCCAAGGACAACGTCAGCGTGTTCGCTGGTGCCTCCGGCCCGGTGCTGGAGCAGGCGCTGAAGGACGCCGGGATCGACACGCTGATCATCGCCGGCCTGCAGACCCATGCCTGCGTCGCCGGTGCCGCCCGCGATGCCGCGCCGAAGGGCCTGAACGTGATCGTGTCCTCTGACGCCACCGCCAGCCGTGATCTGGACCTGCACGACGGCAGTCGGGTCGGGCATGCCAGCCTGCACGCCGCCGCGCTGGCCAGCATCGAAGACACCTACGGCACCGTGCTGAGCACCGATCAGATCCTGGCGCTGCCGGTCCGCTGAGCTGCACCGGCCTTGGTATGCTGCCGGCACCGCCACAGGTGCCGGCCGCTGCACGGGAGCGAGATGGACCAGTTTTCCGCCATGAAAGCGTTCCGCAGCATCGTCGACGCCGGCAGTTTCACCGCCGCCGCCGAGCGCCTGGACACCACCCATTCGTCGATGTCGCGGCAGCTGCGCCAGCTGGAAGCGCACCTGGGGTCACGCCTGCTGGATCGCAACAGCCGCCGGCTGACGCTGACCGAAGCCGGGCGGGCCTATTACCAGGACTGTGTGGATATCCTGGATCGGCTGGAGGTGGCCGAACAGCGCCTGCAGGCCGATCGCGACGCACCCAGCGGGCTGTTGCGGGTCAGTGCACCGCTGGTGATCGGCACCCTGGAACTCTCGCAATGGCTGCCTGCATTCCTGGAGCAGTACCCCGGCATCGAGCTGGATCTGTCCTGCGATGATCGTCTGGTCGACCTGATCGGTGGCGGTTTCGACATGGCCCTGCGCATCGCCGGGCCGCTGGCCGACAGTACCTTGGTGGCGCGCGAACTGGCCGTTACCGACATGGTATTGGTGGCATCGCCACGCTACATCGCGCAATGGGGGCTGCCGCGCCAGCCGACGGACTTGGCCCGGCATGCGCTGATCGGGTTCGCGGGTGCGCGTGGGCCGGCCGCGTGGTCACTGACCTCCGCGCGCGGGGTGCAGAGCGAGATCCATCCGCACGGGCGGCTTCGTGTGGATGCCATCCCGGCGCTGTACGCGGCCGTGCTGGCGGGGCAGGGCATCGCCGCCTTCACCCGCCTGACCGTGCAGGACGATCTGCTGCATGGCCGTCTGGTGCGTGTTCTTCCGCAGCATCATGCGGGGCGCCGCCACTACTATGCGGTGTACCCACACGCACGCCAGCTGGCGCCCAAAGTGCGCGCGCTGGCCGACTTCATGGCCCGGCACTACACCGCGCTCCAGCAGTTGCGCGCAGCCGTACCGGAGGCATGAAAAAGGCGCCTTGCGGCGCCTTCGTCATCTCGCTGCGGGCGCGTGGCTCAGCGCTGCTGGATCTTGGACAGCAGGCGCAGGAATTCCACGTACAGCCACACCAGCGTGACCATCAGGCCGAACGCGCCGTACCACTCCATGAACTTCGGTGCGCGTGCCTCGGCGCCGGTTTCGATGAAGTCGAAATCCAGCACCAGGTTCAACGCGGCCACCACCACCACGAACAGGCTGAAGGCGATGCCCATCCAGCCGCCTTCATGGATCATCGGCACGTTGATGTTGAAGAAGCTCAGTACGAACGAAGCCAGGTACAGCAGCGCGATGCCGCCGGTTGCCGCCACCACGCCCAGCTTGAAGTTCTCGGTGACCTTGATCAGACCGCTGCGGTACACCGCCAGCATCACGAACATCGTGCCGAAGGTCAGCATCACCGCCTGCATCACGATGCCGGGGAACTTGGCATTGAACATCGCCGAGATCGCGCCGAGGAACAGGCCTTCGACGAGTGCATACATCGGTGCGGTGACCGGCGACCATTCCTTCTTGAACACGGTCACCAGGGCCAGTACCAGGCCGCCGATCGCACCAACCAGCGTGTACAGCATGGCGCTGGAGGTGGGCAGGCCGTTCGCATCGACCGACTGGCTCCACGCAAACGCGGCCGTCAGCACGGTCAGCAACAGCAACACGCCGGTCTTGTTGACGGTGCCGTTGATGGTCATCGCCTGGTCGGGGCGGGCCACGACCGAGCCGCTGGCCAGGTCGAGGAAGGTGGACTCGGAAAGTGCGGGATTGCCGCTGCGCATTGCCAATCTCCTTGATGGGGTAGGGGTTCGGCCCTCCGGCCGCTGCCCCGAGCATAGCCGAAGCCGCCATCGGCAATGACGACATGTGAATTGATGTGTGAAAACCGTTGACAGATGCCATGCCGATTCCCACAATAGGCGGCTCTTTCGGGGGGAACCCCGGAGGGAAACAAACCGCCGGGGTATAGCGCAGTCTGGTAGCGCGCCTGCTTTGGGAGCAGGATGTCGGGGGTTCGAATCCCTCTACCCCGACCAAGCCCGCTGCTCAAGTCGGGATTGGAGTGCGACAATCCGGACCGAGCGCCCGTAGCTCAACTGGATAGAGCACCGGCCTTCTAAGCCGGCGGTTACAGGTTCGATTCCTGTCGGGCGCACCATCCGGTGCAAGCGGTAGGAGACAAGGTTTTCAGTGGTGGCTGTAGCTCAGTTGGTTAGAGTTCCGGATTGTGATTCCGGTGGTCGGGGGTTCGAGTCCCCTCAGCCACCCCACTGATTCAAACTGGTTCACCGAGAGTGAATCAGGGTTGCAAAAGGCAGCACACACGCTACAATGTGCGCCTGAGTTTTCAGGGCTGTTAGCTCAGTTGGTAGAGCAGTTGACTCTTAATCAATAGGTCCAAGGTTCGAATCCTTGACAGCCCACCAAGACAGAAGCCATCTGGTCCGCCCGGTGGCTTTTTTCTTGTTCGAGACATTGCGTTGAACGGGCGGATCGTTGCGCGCCTACAGGCGACATTCGCGTTCCATTCAAACAAAACGCTTGCGTCGCGTGCAGGAAATCCTGCATAATTCGCCTCCCGATTTTCGGGCTGTTAGCTCAGTTGGTAGAGCAGTTGACTCTTAATCAATAGGTCCAAGGTTCGAATCCTTGACAGCCCACCAAGACGAAAGCCGCCTGGTCCGCCAGGCGGCTTTTTTCTTGTCAAAGCGCTTCAGCTTTGGGTCCGGGCCTGCAACAATGCGCGC
The DNA here is from genome assembly GCF_039673075.1 of Stenotrophomonas sp. TWI819. Classification (NCBI taxonomy): domain Bacteria; kingdom Pseudomonadati; phylum Pseudomonadota; class Gammaproteobacteria; order Lysobacterales; family Lysobacteraceae; genus Stenotrophomonas; species Stenotrophomonas sp. TWI819. Next base: position 48,369 of record NZ_JBDJKY010000009.1, read on the forward strand.
CTGAGTGTTCAGACTCGCGAAAGTGGCGGAATTGGTAGACGCCCTGGATTTAGGTTCCAGTGCCGCAAGGCGTGGGGGTTCGAGTCCCCCCTTTCGCACCAGTGCAGGGCGTTTTCGCCCGCACCATGACCATGGGCACGTCCCCGATCGGGGAGACGGCCACATGCTGGGCCTCTGGCGGCCCCGACCGTTCTCGGCCCGCGCTGGCGGCGCTGGCATTTATCGGCGAAACTACAGGGCTGCGGCGGGCATGCGCGTCCACGACCCCGCGTCCAAAACCCGTTTCATCCATCACATCGTGCCGGGGCCCATGCCGCCGGTGGCAGGAGTCAACATGCAAGCTTCGATCGAATCCACTGGCAATCTGGAACGCCGCCTGACCTTCTCGCTGCCGGAAGACCGTCTGCAGACGCACATCAGCGGCCGTCTGGGCGAAATCGCCCGCACCACGCGCATCAAGGGCTTCCGCCCGGGCAAGGTGCCGGCCAAGGTGATCGAGCAGCGTTTCGGCCAGCAGGTCCGCAGCGAAGCCGTCGACGGCCTGCTGCGTGAGACCTTCGATGCCGCCCTGCGCGAGCACGAGCTGCGCATCGCCGGCACCCCGCGCATCGACAAGGGCGAGGGCGAGCTGTCCTTCGTGGCCACCGTCGAGCTGGTGCCGGACTTCGGCGACGTGGACGTCAGCAAGCTGACCGTGGTCCGCCATACCGCCGAGATCAACGACGCCGACATCGACCAGATGATCACCAACCTGCGCGAACAGCGCCGCAGCTGGAGCCCGGTCACCCGTGGCGCCCAGGACGGCGATCTGGTCGCCCTGGAAACCTGGTCGCAGGCCGGCGATGAGCGCCTGCCGGCCGAAGGCACCGAAAAGGGCAGCGTGATCGTGGGCCAGGGCATGATGTTCGAGCAGATCGAACAGGGCCTGGTCGGTCTGACCGCCGGTGAAGAAAAGACCCTGGACGTCGAGTTTCCGGCCGATTGGCGCGTGCCCGCGCTGGCCGGCAAGCAGGTCAAGGTCACCGTCAAGGCGGTGGACGTGTCCGCGCCGGTGCTGCCGGAGGTCGATGCCGACTTCATCACCAGCTTCGGCGTGAAGGGTGGCGACGTGGAGCAGTTCCGCAAGGACATCCGCGCCAACCTGGAGCGTGAGCTCAAGGGCGCCCTGATGAACCGCCTGCGCCGCGAAGTCGGCGAGCAGCTGATTGCCGCCTACGCTTCGGTCGAAATGCCGCCGCGCCTGGTCGAGAACGAAGCCCGCGCCATGCTGGCCCAGCAGATCGATCAGATCCGCCGCAGCGGCCGCAACCCGGGCGACGTCCCGGCTGACGCCCATGAAGGCTTCAAGGACGCCGCTGCCAAGCGCGTGCTGGTCGGCCTGCTGGTCGGCGAAGTGGCGCGCAAGAATGACCTGCGCCTGGACCCGAAGCGCCTGAATGAAACCATGCGCCTGATCGCCTCGACCTACGAAGAGCCGGAGCAGGTCATTGAGATGTACCGCAATGACCCCCAGCTGATGACTGGGCTGCAGAATCGCGTGATGGAAGAGCAGGTGATCGATTGGATCGCCGAGCGCGCCCAGCACACCGAAGAGAAGCTGTCGTTCCAGGACGCGATCCGCCAGTAAGCGGCCCGCGTTTTACGCCCCGCGCCCTGGCGCGGGGTCGTTCCCCCCAAAATAGGTGCCTCACTAATGGACAACCGAACCACAGCCCTGAACATGGTTCCGATGGTGGTCGAACAGACCAGCCGCGGCGAGCGCGCCTATGACATCTATTCGCGCTTGTTGAAAGAGCGTCTGATCTTCCTCGTGGGCCCGATCGACGATCACATGGCCAACGTGGTAGTGGCGCAGCTGCTGTTCCTGGAAGCGGACAACCCGGAAAAGGACATCAGCATCTACATCAACTCGCCCGGTGGCGTGGTCACCGCCGGCATGGCGATCTACGACACCATGCAGTACATCAAGCCGGACGTGAGCACCATCTGCGTCGGCCAGGCCGCCTCGATGGGCGCCCTGCTGCTGGCGTCGGGCGCGGCTGGCAAGCGGTATGCCCTGCCGAACTCGCGCGTGATGATCCACCAGCCGCTGGGCGGCTTCCAGGGCCAGGCCACGGACATCGACATCCATGCCCGTGAAATCCTGACCCTGCGTTCGCGCCTGAACGAAGTGCTGGCCAAGCACACCGGCCAGTCGCTGGAGACCATCGCCCGGGATACCGAGCGTGACAACTTCAAGAGCGCGGTCGATGCGGTGGCCTACGGCCTGGTCGACCAGGTCCTGGAGCGTCGCCCGGAAGAGTCGATCCAGCCGGCGTAAGGTTGTGCCAGGCCGGGAAACCGGCTTGTTTCCACCGGGTCGGGCAGGACTGGCGTCCTCCTGACCCTGTGCTATTCTCGAATCGAACCCCCGTTCAGTCGGGTGGGGTAACTGGGTAAGCGAAGCATGAGCGAAGACCGCCAAGGTCGTTCCACGGACACCGGCAAGATCCTCTACTGCTCTTTCTGCGGAAAGAGCCAGCATGAGGTGCGCAAGCTGATTGCGGGTCCGAGCGTGTTCATCTGCGATGAATGCGTCGAGCTGTGCAACGACATCATCCGTGAGGAGCTGGAGGAGAAGGCGCAGTCGGCCCGCAGTTCGCTGCCCAAGCCGCGCGAGATCCTCGAAGTCCTGGACCAGTACGTGATCGGGCAGAACCGCGCCAAGCGGACCCTGGCCGTGGCCGTATACAACCACTACAAGCGCATCGAGAGCCGCCAGAAGAACGACGAGGTCGAACTGGCGAAGTCGAACATCCTGCTGGTCGGTCCGACCGGTTCGGGCAAGACGCTGCTGGCCGAGACCCTGGCCCGCCTGCTCAACGTGCCGTTCACCATGGCCGACGCCACCACGCTGACCGAAGCCGGTTACGTGGGCGAAGACGTGGAGAACATCATCCAGAAGCTGCTGCAGAAGTGCGACTACGACGTCGAGAAGGCACAGCAGGGCATCGTCTACATCGATGAAATCGACAAGATCTCGCGCAAGAGCGAGAACCCGTCGATCACCCGCGATGTGTCCGGCGAAGGCGTCCAGCAGGCCCTGCTGAAGCTGATCGAGGGCACCGTGGCCAGCGTGCCGCCGCAGGGCGGTCGCAAGCACCCGCAGCAGGAATTCCTGCAGGTGGACACCAAGAACATCCTGTTCATCTGTGGCGGCGCGTTTGCCGGCCTGGACAAGGTGATCCAGCAGCGTTCGAACGATTCGGGCGGCATCGGGTTCGGTGCCAAGGTGAAGAGTTCCGAGCGCAAGCAGGAAGTGGGCAAGATCCTGGCCGAAGTCGAGCCGGAAGATCTGATCAAGTTCGGCCTGATTCCGGAGTTCGTCGGCCGCCTGCCGGTCGTGGCGACGCTGGAAGAGCTGGACGAGGCCGCCCTGGTGCGCATCCTCACCGAGCCGAAGAACGCCATCACCAAGCAGTTCAAGAAGCTGTTCGAGATGGAACACGTCGAGCTGGAGTTCCGTCCGGACGCACTGGCCGCCATTGCCCGCAAGGCGCTCAAGCGCAAGACCGGTGCCCGTGGCCTGCGTACGATCGTCGAATCGGTCCTGCTGGACACCATGTATGACCTGCCCTCGGCAGAGAACGTCAGCAAGGTGGTAGTGGACGAATCGGTGATCGAACACAAGTCCGAACCGTACCTGATCTACCAGACGCCACCGGCGCCTGAACAGAAGGCGGCTGGCGCTGAATAATCAGTTCAAGTAATTGAATTGATAGAATTTTTTCAGAACAGCTTGCATCTAGAAGCCGATGGCCCCATAACGAGGCCATCGGCTTTTTTTGTATCCGGGCGAGGCGCCCGGAGGCCATCCCCACTGTTCCACTGGAGCCCACATGGCCCGTTCCCCAACTGAGACTCTCGACCTGCCGGTACTGCCGCTGCGTGACGTGGTGGTGTTCCCGCACATGGTCATTCCGCTGTTCGTCGGCCGTGACAAGTCCATGCATGCGCTGGAGCAGGCGATGGAGGCGGACAAGCGCATCCTGCTGCTCGCGCAGAAGTCCGCCGAGACGGATGATCCGTCCGCCGCCGATCTGTACCAGGTCGGCACGCTCGCCCAGGTGTTGCAGCTGCTGAAGCTGCCCGATGGCACCATCAAGGTGCTGGTCGAAGGCCTGTCGCGCGTCAACGTCACCGACGTGACCGAGCGCGATGGCTCGCTGCACGGCGTGGGCATGGAAATCGAATCGGACGAATCGCGCGAGCCGCGCGAGATCGAGGCGATCGCCCGTTCGCTGATGTCGCTGTTCGAACAGTACGTCAAAACCAACCGCAAGCTGCCGCCGGAGCTGCTGCAGACCCTGGCCGGCATCGATGAGCCGGCGCGCCTGGCCGATACCATCGCCGCGCACATCAGCGTGCGCCTGGCCGACAAGCAGCGCCTGCTGGAAACGCTGCAGATCGGCGACCGCCTGGAAATGCTGGTCGGCCTGGTCGATGGCGAGATCGACGTGCAGCAGATGGAAAAGCGCATCCGCGGCCGCGTGAAGTCGCAGATGGAGAAGAGCCAGCGCGAGTACTACCTCAACGAGCAGATGAAGGCCATCCAGAAAGAACTGGGTGACCTGGATGACGCGCCCGGCGAGATGGACGAGCTGGCCCGCAAGATCGCCGAGGCGGGCATGCCCAAGCCGGTGGAGACCAAGGCCAAGGCCGAGCTCAACAAGCTCAAGCAGATGTCGCCGATGTCGGCCGAGGCTGCCGTCGTGCGCAACTACCTGGATTGGCTGCTGGGCGTGCCGTGGAAGAAGCGCAGCAAGGTCCGCAAGGACCTCAAGGCCGCACAGGACACGCTGGATGCCGATCACTTCGGTCTGGACAAGGTCAAGGACCGCATCCTGGAATACCTGGCGGTGCAGTCGCGCGTGAAGCAGATGAAGGGCCCGATCCTGTGCCTGGTCGGCCCGCCCGGCGTGGGCAAGACCTCGCTGGGCCAGTCCATCGCCAAGGCGACCAACCGCAAGTTCGTGCGCATGAGTCTGGGCGGCGTGCGCGACGAGGCCGAGATCCGCGGGCACCGTCGTACCTACGTCGGCTCCATGCCGGGCCGCATCGTGCAGAACCTCAACAAGGTCGGCAGCAAGAACCCGCTGTTCGTGCTCGATGAGATCGACAAGATGTCGATGGACTTCCGGGGCGATCCGTCGTCGGCGCTGCTGGAAGTGCTCGATCCGGAGCAGAACAACGCGTTCAACGATCACTACCTGGAAGTGGACCTGGACCTGTCCGAAGTGATGTTCGTGGCGACCTCCAATTCGCTCAACATCCCCGGCCCGCTGCTGGACCGTATGGAGGTGATCCGCATCCCCGGCTACACCGAGGATGAGAAGCTCAACATCGCCATGCGCTACCTGGTGCCCAAGCAGATCAAGGCCAATGGCCTGAAGCCGGAAGAGCTGGAGATCGAGGCCGACGCGATCCAGGACATCGTGCGCTATTACACGCGCGAATCCGGCGTGCGCAACCTCGAGCGCGAAGTCGCCAAGATCTGCCGCAAGGTAGTCAAGGAGATCGCGCTCGCCGGTCCGGTCGCACCGGCCAAGCCGGCCAAGGCCACCAAGAAGACCAGTGCGAAGAAGAAGGCGCTGGTGGTGGTCAACGGCAAGAACCTGGACAAGTACCTGGGCGTGCGCCGCGTCGATTTCGGCCGTGCCGAAGAGCAGAACGAAGTGGGCCTGGTCACCGGCCTGGCCTGGACGGAAGTCGGCGGCGATCTGCTGCAGATTGAATCCACACTCGTCCCGGGCAAGGGCCAGCTGATCCTGACCGGCCAGCTCGGCAACGTGATGAAGGAATCCGCCTCGGCGGCCCTGTCGGTGGTGCGTTCGCGTGCCGAGCGGCTGGGCATCGACAACGAGTTCCTGCAGAAGCACGACGTGCACGTGCACGTACCCGATGGCGCCACCCCGAAGGATGGCCCCAGCGCGGGCATCGCCATGGTCACCTCGCTGGTGTCCACGCTGACCAAGGTGCCGATCCGGGCCGAAGTGGCGATGACCGGCGAGATCACCCTGCGCGGTCGCGTCACCGCCATTGGCGGCCTCAAGGAGAAGCTGCTGGCGGCGCTGCGTGGCGGCATCACCACGGTCATCATCCCCGAGGAGAACCGCAAGGATCTGGCCGATATCCCCGCCAATGTCACCCGTGATCTGAAGATCGTGCCGGTGAAGTGGATCGAGGAAGTGCTCGACCTGGCCCTGGAGACGCCGCTGACCGCACCGAAGCCCAAGAAAGATGGGCAGCGTGTCACGGTACGTGGCAAGTCCAAGACAGCTTCCACCACGCGCGTCAAGCATTGACGCGCGCTGTCCAAGTGCCCGAAACCCGCGTCGTTATTGGCTTTTCAGCTTGCGCGGGTAGGGGGGCACTGGTATAAAAGCACCACTCGTGAGTCAGCGTCATGCTGAATTCGGCGAACAGAGAACTTCACTGGCATCCGGCGGCGTATCGTCCTCGGGTGTCTCAATGTTGAATCCGCGGAATCCCCGCCAAAGGAGCTGTAGAGAATGAACAAGACCGAATTGATCGACGCCGTTGCTGAAGCCGCTGACCTGACCAAGGCCGAGTCCAGCCGCGCCGTTGATGCCGTCATCGCTTCCGTCACCAAGGCCCTGAAGGGCGGTGACGCGGTGACGCTGGTGGGCTTCGGCACGTTCCAGGTCCGCGACCGCGCTGCCCGTACCGGCCGCAACCCGAAGACCGGCGACACCATCAAGATCGCTGCGTCGAAGAATCCGTCGTTCAAGGCTGGCAAAGCCCTGAAGGATGCCGTAAACTAAGCGGCTTGCTGGGGTGCTTAGCTCAGCGGTAGAGCGTCTCCTTTACACGGAGAGGGTCGGGGGTTCGAAACCCTCAGCACCCACCAGGCACTGCCAGTAAAAGTTTTGAAATGTGGAGCGGTAGTTCAGCTGGTTAGAATGCTGGCCTGTCACGCCGGAGGTCGCGGGTTCAAGTCCCGTCCGCTCCGCCAATCTTTGAAGAGCCCTTGGTGAAAACCAAGGGCTTTTTTTTGTTTCCAATTCAGCGGGTCGATCAATGGGGCGCTGCTGACGGCCAGCCGGCTGCAATGACCGGGCGCGGCCCATGTGGATCGGGCCGGGGCGGTTGATGCGGGCACTTTTGGAGCCTGCCGCGAAGCGGGTTACACTGCCGGGCTCGCCAATCAGGCCTTGATTTTTCCCATGCTGCAGAAACTTCGCGACAAGACCTCGGGCTGGATCGTTACCGTGATCCTGGGGCTGCTGATGATTCCGTTCCTGTTCGTGATCGACTCCAGCTACCTCGGTGGCGTCGGCTCGCAGAACGTGGCCAAAGTGGCCGCCCCGCCGACCTGGTGGAAATCCGCCCCGTCGTGGTGGCCGGTCTCGTTCCTGTGGCAGCACCATGAAATCAGCTCCAACGATTTCCGCGTGCGCTTCGAGCAGGCGCGCCAGCAGGCACGCCAGGAACAGGGTGAGGATTTCGATCCGCGCCAGTTCGAAAGCACCGAAAGCAAGCTGGCCGTGCTCGATCAGATGATCGATGAGCAGGTCGTGCGCCTGGCTGGCGAACAGTCCGGCATCGTGATCGGCGATGGTGCCGTGCGCGAGTACATTGCCTCGATCCCGGCCTTCCTGGATGCGGACGGCAAGTTCAACCAGGACAATTACCGCATCGCGCTGGCCAGCGGTAATCCGCCGCGCACGCCGACGCAGTTCGAAGCGCTGGTGCGCGAGAGCATCCAGCAGTCGATCATCCCATCGGCCCTGCAGCGTTCGGGGTTCACCACCCAGAGCGAGGCCGAGCGCCTGATGAAGCTGCTCGGTGAAACGCGTGACGTGGAGCTGGCCGCGCTGCCGGAAACGCCGGCCGATACCGCCGAAGTGACCGACGCACAGATCAAGCAGTGGTACGACAGCCACACCAAGGATTTCCGCCAGCCGGAAACCGTGTCGCTGGAGTACGTCGAGATCAACGGCGCGAACCTGCCGGCGCCGGCGGCGGCAGACGAAGCCACCCTGCGCAAGCGCTACCAGGATGAGAAGGCACGCTTCGCCACGCCGGAACAGCGTCTGGCCTCGCACATCCTGATCACCGCCGATGGCAGCGATCCGGCCAAGCTGAAGGCGGCCGAAGAAAAGGCCACGCGCATTGCCGCGGAAGCCAAGGCGCCGGGTGCCGATTTCGCCGCGCTGGCCAAGGCCAACTCGGAAGATCCGGGTTCCAAGGACACCGGCGGCGACCTGGGCTGGGTGGAACACGGCGCGATGGTGAAGCCGTTCGAAGACGCGCTGTTCGCCATGAAGACGGGCGAAGTGGTTGGGCCGGTGAAGACCGAGTTCGGCTACCACGTGCTCAAGCTGCGCGAGACCAAGGGGGGCGAAGGCCGCGCGTTCGAGGACGTGCGTGACCAGCTGGCTGCCGAACAGCTCAAGGCCGATACCGATCGCGTGTTCACTGAACTGAGTGGCCGCCTGGTGGATCTGGTCTACAAGAACCCGACCTCGCTGGAAGGCCCGGCCAAAGACATGAGCCTGCCGGTGCAGACGATCGGTCCGTTCACCCGCGCCACCGCCAGTGGCATCGCGGCCAACCCGGCCGTGCTGCGTGCGGCGTTCTCCGACATCCTGACCCAGGATGGCACGGTGAGCGACCCGATCGACCTGGGCCCGAACCACAACGTGATGATCCGCGTGACCGAGCACAGCCCGGAGCAGGCACTGCCGCTGGCCAAGGCCCGTGAGCAGGTCATCGCTGCGATCCATGCCGACCGCACCCGCCAGGCTTCCGAGAAGGCCGTGGACGCCGTGCTGGCCAAGCTGAAGGCCGGGCAGACCCTGCAGGCGCTGGCGACCAGTGACCAGCTGCAGATCAGCCCGCTGCCGGGCCTGCCGCGCACCCAGCCGGTGCCGACCCCGGAAATCAACCGCGCGGTGTTCAGCGCGCCGCTGCCGGCCGAAGGCAAGCCCAGCTACGGCAAGGTCGCCGTGCAGGGCCGCTACGTGATCTACGCGGTCAGCAAGGTCACGCCGGGCAACGTGGCCGAAGTAGATGCCGCCCAGCAGCAGCAGCTCAAGGAGCAGCTGAGCCAGATCGACGGCATGGCCGCCGCCAAGGCCTACGTCGAAGCGATGCGCAAGCACTTCAAGGTGCAGACCGAAGAAGCCAACCTCTAACGGGGGTCGGCTTCTGCAGGAAAACAAACAGCCCGGCAATGCCGGGCTGTTTGTTGTTGAAAACGACACTGCCCGGCAGAACCGGGCAGTGTCGTCACCTGCAATGCGGACGCGGAGTCAGTCTTCGACGCGCAGCACCGCTCCCGGCTTGAGCACACTGCTGCCACTGAGCCCATTGAGCGACAGCAGCGCCTTCAGCGGCATGCCGTAGCGGCGGGCGATGGTCCAGGGCGACTCGCCATCGCGCACGGTGTGGCGGCGGCTGCGCGGGCGGTCCGCGCTGGCCACGGTACGGGTGGTCACCGGGCCGGGCGCTGTACGCGCCGCCGTGGTGTCGGCCGGTGCGCTCGGCGCCACCGCAAGGGCGGCCACGCTGGCACTGGCATTCACCGGGGCGTGCGCGGTAGGGGCCAGAACCGTCACCTGGCCGCTCGGGCGGCCTTTGCCGCTGGCCAGGGCCGGATTGAGGCGGGCGATCCGGGCGGGGTCCAGTGCGCGCTGCTGGGCCCACTGCTGGACGCTGGTGCCGGCCGGCAGGGTGTGGCCCTTCAGCACCGGCACGGTGCGGTCCAGCGAGGCCATCACCGCCGGCTCGGTTTCCGCGTCTTCCAGGACGCAGGCCAGCGCATGCAGCTTCTCGACATAGGCATAGGTGACCGGCGACAGCCCCGGCAACTCGGCCGGCCGCGCGTTCTGCGCGTTCATGCCCGCCTTGCGCAGCGACTGCAGCACCCGGTACTCGCCGGCGTTGTAGGCCATCGTCGCCAAGCGCCAGTCGCCGCCGAACATGCCATGCAGGGTCTTGAGGTAGCGCACCGCGGCCTGGGTGGAATCCACGGCAGAGAGGCGGCCGTCATAGCCCGGGGTCATCTGCACGCGGTGGTTCTTGGCGGTGGTGGCGATGAACTGCCACAGACCGGCCGGGCCGCTGCCATTGCGGGCGTTGGGCCGGTAGCCACTTTCCACGAAGGGAATCAGCGCGAATTCGGTCGGCAGATTGGAGTTGCGCAGCTCTTCGACCACATAGCCGAACAGCACCAGCGCGTCATCGTCCTGGTTGGCCAGCCGAGAGGGGGCATGGGCGAACTGCTTCTGCCAACGCGGGCTGGTCGCCTCGGCGTCGCAGGTAGGTTCGGCCAGACCATCGCGGAAGCTGGCAAAGATCTCCTGCCCGTTGCGCACCGAGGCCGGCGGCAGGGCCGCAGCGGTCAGGGGAAGGGAGGACAGGCCGGCCACGTTCTGCGACATGCCGGCGGTCAACGACTGGGCGCCCGCGCTGCCGGCCACGGCGATCGCCAGGCCAAGCGCGAGCGGCAACAATCGCCGACTCATGTTCGAAATCCGTCTTTCCAGTGCCGCAGGCCTGCGACAACATCGACTTCATCGGTAACGGGACGCCCGAGATGGGCGCTGACAGCCGCCTGGACGGCGGGGGTGTTCGTACGCAGGAACGGATTGCATTCCAGCTCGCTTGCCAGTGAAACCGGCAGCGTGGGCAGGTCATCGCGGCGCATGGCCAAGGCCTCCTCATGGCGCTGCGACAGCGCAGCGTTGGTGGGGTCTACATGCCGCGCGAAGACGGCATTGGACAGGGTGTACTCGTGGGCGCAACAGACCATCAGTTGCGCTGGCAGGGACGCCAGCTTCCGCAGGGATGCCAGAAGTTGGGGAGGCGTACCTTCGAACATGCGCCCACAGCCCAGGCTGAACAGCGAATCGCCACTGAAAAGATGTTCAGCGGTGTGAAACGCGATATGGCTCCGGGTGTGCCCGGGCACGGATACTACGTGGAACCCGAGGCCCAGTGCCTGAACGTGTTCACCTTCGCCCACCCGGTGCGCCGGGACCGCAATGCGCGGTTCGACCGGTGCGTAGACCTCCACCGCCGGGAAATGGGCCTGCAGTTCGGCCACGCCGCCGATGTGGTCGTCGTGGTGATGGGTCAGCAGAATGCTGTGCGGAACCCATCCCTGCTGCGCTGCGGCAACCAGAACGGGGGCGGCCTGGCCGGGGTCAATGACCACGGCGCGGCCGTCGTCGGCGACCAGCGCCCAGATGTAATTGTCCGCAAACGCGGGTAGGGCGGTCAGTCGCATAGAATTGGACCATGCCCCCCGCGTTGAGCCCCCGTCAAGCGACAGTCGCATCCTGGTTTGATACTGAACCGGCACAAGCGTTGTGCCGTCTGGAATCGGAGCGGTTGCGCAGCCTGCTCGCCGAGCGCCCGGTGAACCCGTGGCTGTGGGTGGCGCCGACGCCTGGCTGGCTGGAAAGCGTGGACTTGCCGGGCCGCGGCCTGCGCCTGTACCGCCAGCGCGCCGAGTATGCCGGCGATGTCCAGTGCGCCCTGCCGCTTCCGCTGCCGGACGAGAGCGTCAATGCCATCGTGCTGCAGCACGTCACTGCCCGTGACGCCGAGCAGCTGATCGCCGAGTGCGCGCGCGTGCTGATGCCCGGGGGCCGGCTGTGGCTGTCCACCCTCAACCCGTTCAGCCCGTACCGTCGCCAGTGGCGGCATCACGGGCTGGTCGTGCGCAGCCCGCAGCGGCTGCGCCACACCCTCACGCAGGCTGGCCTGAGCTGCGAGGACCTGCACTACCTCGGCCCGATGTGGCGCAACCGCTCGCCGGGCCGGCGCGATCTGGCCCCGCTGCGGGCCGCCTGTCTGTTCACCGCTGAAAAACGCACTCTGGCATTGCCGGGACCGACGCCCGTGGCCGTGCCACGTTGGCACGGCACGGTTGCCACCTGATCTGGAATGGAATGAAGACGATAGAAATCCACACCGACGGTTCCTGCCTCGGCAATCCCGGCCCCGGCGGCTGGGCGGCGTTGCTGCGCTACAACGCGCACGAGCGCGAACTGAGCGGTGGCGAAGCGCATACCACCAACAACCGCATGGAGCTGATGGCGGCCATCTCGGGACTGGAAGCCCTCACCGAGCCGTGCAACATCGTGTTGTTCACCGATTCGCAGTACGTGCGCCAGGGCCTGACCGAATGGATGCCCGGCTGGATCCGCAAGAACTGGAAAACCGCCGGCGGCTCGCCGGTCAAGAACCGCGAGCTGTGGGAGCGCCTGCACGCGGCCACGCTCAAGCACACCATCGATTGGCGCTGGGTCAAGGGCCATTCCGGCGACCCGGACAACGAGCGCGTGGATCAGCTGGCGCGCGACGCCGCGATCCGGATCCGCGCCGCCGGCCCGGTACACTGAGCCCATGCGTCAGATCATCCTTGATACCGAAACCACCGGCCTGGAATGGCGGAAGGGCAACCGCGTCGTCGAAATCGGCTGTGTGGAACTGCTCGAGCGCCGCCCCAGTGGCAACAACTACCACCAGTACCTCAAGCCGGACTGTGAGTTCGAACAGGGCGCGCAGGAAGTCACCGGCCTGACCCTGGAGTTCCTGGCCGACAAGCCGGCCTTCGCCCAGGTCGTCGACGACTTCCTCGCCTACATCGACGGCGCTGAGCTGATCATCCACAACGCGGCGTTCGATCTGGGCTTCCTGGACAACGAGCTGTCGCTGCTGGGCGACCACTACGGCAAGATCACCGACCGCTGCACGGTGATCGATACGCTGAAGATGGCGCGTGAGCGCTTCCCCGGCCAGCGCAACTCGCTGGATGCACTGTGCCGGCGCCTGGGCGTGGACAACGCCCACCGCCAGCTGCACGGCGGCCTGCTCGATGCGCAGATCCTGGGCGATGTGTACATCGCGCTGACCTCGGGCCAGGAAGAAATCGGCTTTGGCTCGGCCGATGACCAGAAAACCGGCAGCGCCCACGCGCAGACCTTCGACACCTCGCGCCTGCTGCCGCGCCCGCGCGTGGTCGCCACCGCCTCGGAGCGGGAAGCGCACGAAGCGCGCCTGGCCAAGCTGCGCAAGAAGGCCGGCCGCGCGATCTGGGATGGTGAACCCGAGGCGGCGGAAGCGGTCAGCGCCTGACGGCCCGACCCCGGCGGTATATCCCGACCGTTGGTGGGGATGCCTGCCTCAGTGGCATCGCACCAGAATCACGGTGATGTTGTCCGAGCCGCCGCCGTCCAGCGCGGCGGCGACCAGCGTATCCACGCATTCCTGCGCACTGGCATCGTCGAAGGCGAGGGTACGCGCGATGCCCTTGTCCTCGACCTCTTCGGTCAGGCCGTCACTGCACAGCAGCAGCTGCATGCCCGGGCGCAGCTCGCCGGTGGTGGTCGCCACATTCAGATGTGCCGGATCGGTCACCCCCAGCGCCTGGGTCACCACATTGCGGTGCGGATGCGCACGGGCCTGCTCGGCGGTCAGATTGCCCTGCGCGACCAGTTCCTGGACCACGCTGTGATCCTGGCTGAGCTGGGCCAGCGTGCCGTCGCGCCACAGGTACGCGCGGCTGTCGCCGACCCACGCCACCTCATACCGATTGCCCTGCACACGGGCCGCCACCACGGTAGTGCCCATCGGCAGGCTGTCGTTGCGGCGGCGCGAGGTGCGGATGATTTCCTCATCGGCGATGCGGATCGCATGCGCCAGCGTCGCCCCGCGGCGGATCTCGCGCACGATGGTCTCGCGCGCCAGCGCGCTGGCCACCTCACCGCAGGCGTGCCCGCCCATGCCATCGGCGACCAGCCACAGCGCCAGTTCGCCATCCCCGTAATACGTATCCTCATTGAGGTCACGGCGCAGGCCGGGGTGGGTCAGGTGTCCGAATTCGATCATGAAGGCGCGTGCCGGTGAGGATTGCGAGGGATAACGGCATGATCGCGGCCCGCCGGACATCCGGCAAGGCATCCATACAGAAGAAATTCACTTCTTTGCACGCAATGACTTGTCGCCAGCGCGTCCTGCCCGTATCATTCGCGTCCCGGTTCGCCGGGACCATCTGGAGAGGTGGCAGAGCGGTTGAATGTACCTGACTCGAAATCAGGCAGGCGTTTATAGCGCCTCGGGGGTTCGAATCCCCCCCTCTCCGCCAGATACGCAAAAAAGGCTGCCCAATGGGTGGCCTTTTTTGCGTGTCTGGCGGAGAGGGGGATGAAGCGAAGGCGCGCCGGGGTTCGACGGATCTGCAGGAGCAGATCCGGACAGACGAACGTCTGGCCCTGGAGCGCGCAAGCGCGGAAGGGCTGGGTGCATGGATGCACCCAGCAATCACAATGAAGCGGCCACCCTGCTTCCGGAGCCCCAAGCGTCATCACCGACATACCCGGGCGCGTGGCGACGCGTTCATCTCAACGGCGTATCCAATTTCAGGCGGCGCGGCCCTGGAGCGCGCAGCGCGGAAGGGCTGGGTGTATGGATGCACCCAGCAATCCCAATGAAGCGGCCCCCCTGCTTCCGGAGCCCCCATTGCCGTCACCGACCGCCGCTCACACTGGTCTCGCCAGCAGCCAAATCTGCAACTCCGTCCTCAGAACGGTTGATCAGAGGTGTGCTAATAGTCCTACTCGGGCGTTCCGGCCCATCAAGGAGGATGTAATGAGGAAGCTTACGTTTGCAGCAGCGGCTGTACTTCTTTCATTCACTGGCGCGGCTGCAGCCGCCACGGTCGAAGTGTTCGACGTTTATGGCGAAGGCATCAATTTTTCGGACGCACGTAAAGATGCGGAGAACCAGGCTCGCGTGATCTGCAGTGCCATGGGTGGGCAGCATGTGGTGGTGGAGGTTGTCGACACGGCCAATCCTGGCGGCCGGGTGCTCCTCTACGGCTTGGCACAGTGCCATATTCCCTGAGTCGTGAGCTGACAGCCTGTCGAACGGGCCTCATCGGTGAGGCCCGTTCAACCAAAGCGCCCGCCAAGACGGCGCTCAGGCCCTCAACACCTCGCCTCCGGTAAACTGAAGTACCCGTCCCGGAATCCCCACCATGACCGCTGAAATCCTCGTCCCCGTGTCCTTCGGTGAACTGCTCGACAAGATCTCGATCCTGCAGATCAAATCCGAGCGCATCAGCGACGAGGCCAAGCTGGCCAACATCCGCACCGAGCTGAGCGCACTGGAAAAGACCTGGATGGCGCACCCGGCCGGGGTCAAGGACATCGCGCGCCTGCGTGCCGAGCTCAAGGCCGTCAACGAGCGCCTGTGGGACATCGAAGACAACATCCGCCTGCAGGACAAGGCCCAGGCCTTCGACGACCATTTCGTCGAGCTGGCCCGCAGTGTCTATCAGCAGAACGATGAGCGCGCCCGCATCAAGAAAGACATCAACCTGGCGCTGGGCTCGCTCTACGTGGAAGAGAAGTCGTACAAGGATTACGCCCCGCGCGGCGCGTAATCGGCGACATAGCGCTCGAAGGCGGCAATGCCGTCCTCGACCGTGATCAGCTGCATCACGTCGTCGAATTCGACCTTCGCGCCCCATTTCAGTTCGCTGGCTGGCTTGCCCAGGAATCTGCGCGCCGCATCGTCGTAGCGGTCCACGCAGTAGCGGCGGTCGGAATAGGGGCCGCTGCGGTGCGGGTTGCTGGCCGCATGCAGGCCCAGCACTTTGGTGCCCATCGCGTTGGCGATATGCATCGGGCCCGAATCGGGCGTCATCACCAGCGCGGCACGCGCCAACAGGGCCGGTAGCTGCTTGAGGGTGTCTTTGCCGACCAGATCCAGCGCCGGCGTGGTCAGCTGCGCCTGGATCGCATCGGCCATGCCGCGCTCCAGCTCGCTGCGCCCACCGCACAGCACCACCCGCCAGCCGCGTGAGGTGGCGTGGTTGGCGACGGCCGCATAGCGGTCGGCGTACCAGTTGCGGCGCACGTGGCTGGAGCAGGGCGAAATCATCAGCACCGGGCGGCCGTCGTCGGCCCACTGGGCATTGGCCCACTCGAACGCCGCCGGCGGCACGGCCAGGTCCCAGCTGACCTCGGTCTGCTTCAGGCCCAGCGGCTCGCAGAAGCTGCCGATCGCATCCAGCACGTGGATGCCGGGGCGGTCGGGGATGCGCTCATTGATAAACAGCCCGTGAAGGTCTTTTGAGCGCGATTTGTCGTAGCCAATGCGGCGCTTGGCCGGCACGAAGGCAGACAGCACGTTGGCGCGGAAGGCCACCTGCATCTGCAGCAGCGCATCGAAGCGCCCGGCAGGGAGGCTCTCGCGCAGGGCGCGCATGCCGGCCAGGCCGGTCTTCTTGTCGTAGCTGTGGAAGGTCACGCCCGGCAGCCCATCGAGCAGCTTGTGGCCGGCCTTGTCGATGATCCAGTGCAGGCAAACGCCGGGATCGGCCTGTTGCAGGGTGCGCACCAGCGGCACCACATGGGTCACGTCCCCCAGCGCGGACAAACGCAAAAGACACAAGGAAGAGGACGTTGGTGCCATGGTGTTGTTAGACTCGAAGGAATGGTCGCATTCGACGCCACTGAAGCGCTGACGCCCTGCCGCGATGCACGCGGTATCGGTGCCATTCTGTTCGACCGCGAAGCCTTGCGGCAAGCCGAGATGAGCCTGTTCGCGCCGGCCCACTGGGGCGAGCGGGCGCGACCGGTCGGCGATGGCGGCCGCGGCGGCGCCTGGTTCGTTGATGCGCCCTTCGGTCATGCCGTGCTGCGCCAGTACCTGCGCGGCGGCCTGGCGGCCAAGCTCAGCCGGGACCACTACATCTGGCGTGGCGCCAACCGCACCCGCAGTTTTGCCGAGTTCCGCCTGATGCGTGCCCTGCGCGCGCAGAAGCTGCCGGTGCCGCGACCGATTGCCGCGTTCTACATGCGCGAAGGCCTGCGCTACAAAGCGGCGATCCTGATGGAGCGGCTGGAGGGCGTGCGCTCGCTGGCCGACCGCGCGCTGGTCGCCGGGCGCGGCGCCCCCTGGGAAGAGACGGGCCGGCTGATCGCGCGCTTCCACCGCGCCGGGCTGGACCATGCCGATCTCAACGCCCACAACATTCTGTTCGACGCCAACGGCCACGGCTGGCTGATCGATTTCGATCGCGGCGTGCTGCGCATTCCCGCCACCCGCTGGCGCGAGCGCAATCTCAAGCGGCTGCTGCGCTCGTTGATCAAACTGCGCGGTGAGCGCAGCCATGACGACGTCGAAAAGGACTACGCACGGCTGCGCCGCGCCTACGATCTCGCCTGGAACCGGGGCTACTGATGGACTGGGCACTGCGTTTCATGGGGGTCGGCAATGCGTCGGCCGTGCAGCTGGGTTCGCCGATGGCGGTGATCGAGCGTGATGGCCGCCCGTGGCTCACCATCGATTGCGGCGGGGAAGGGCTGACCGCCTTCCAGGCGCACTACGGGGCTGTGCCGCAGGCACTGTTCGTCACCCATGTGCACCTGGACCATGTCGCTGGTTTCGAACGTCTGTTCGTCGATGCGTATTTCTCGCCGCAGCGTCGTGGGCGCATCCGCCTCTACGTGCCGGCGACGGTCGTGCCGCTGCTGCACAAGCGCGTGGCCGATTACCCGAACGTGCTGGCCGAGGGCGGCGCGAATTTCTGGGATGCCTTCCAGCTGATCGTGGTCGGCGATGCGTTCTGGCATGACGGCGTGCGCCTGGAAGTCTTCCCGGTGCGTCATCACTGGCCTGAAACCGCCTATGGCCTGCGCCTGAAGGGTGCGGTCACCTGGAGCGGCGATACCCGCCCGATTCCGGAAATGCTGGCGCGCTACGCGGACGACAACGAACTGATCGCCCACGACTGCGGCCTGCACGGCAATCCCTCGCACACCGGTGTAGACGACCTGGAGCGTGAGTACACGCCCGAACTGCAGGCGCGGATGATGCTCTATCACTACGCCAGTGAGGCTGACGGCGAGGCGCTGCGCCAGCGTGGCCACCGTGTGGCCCTGCCCGGTGAGCGTGTGGCGCTGGCTACCCCGACCGCGATGCACGTGCTGGCCCAGGATCCTCCCTGAGCATGGACGACGCGCTGGCCGCCCATCTGCAGGCGCTCGAACGCGCGTTGCATGCGCCAGCGGTTCGCGGTGATGTCGGGCACCCGCGCAGCTGTGCAGCGCCTTGATCGGCAGCATCGCGAAGGAAAACAGGGGGGGGCGAAAAGGTGGCGGCCCCGCCGGCTGACCTCGGCGCCCGCGTCGATCGATACCGTTGCTGCCTTCCGGCCCTGGCGGGATTTTCGACCTAGCGTCGCGAGGGGCCGACGGGGCCACCATAGAGACGTTCCGGCTGCTGGGCGATCAGGGATCAGCCGGCCGCAGGCGGAAGGTGCGCCGCAGGAACAGGTCCGGCAGTGCAGTCGCGCATTCTAGCGCATGCGCGGCATGCAGTGCCAGACGCGGAGGCTGAATCCTGTGTAGCCCGATGCGGCACGGAACGGCCAATGTGCGGGCGGGTTGCTAAAATGCGCTGCACAGGAGGAACGGCCTCCCCCATTTCGGGAATCACTGACCAGGACGGCCTGGCCCCCATCAAGGAGGGCCGCATGGCCTGGATCTATCTGTTGGCAGCCGGTGTACTGGAAATTGTCTGGGCGTTCTCGATGAAGCAGTCCGAGGGGTTCAGCAAGCTCACCCCCTCGATCATCACCCTCGTCACCATGATTGCCAGCTTCTGGCTGCTGTCGTTGGCGATGCGCACGTTGCCGCTGGGCACCGCGTACACGATCTGGACCGGCATCGGCGCGGTCGGTGCGTTCGTGATCGGCATTACCTTCCTCGGCGAGCAGGTCAGCGCGATGCGGATTGCCGCAGCGGTGTTGATCGTGAGCGGGTTGGTGTTGATGAAGTTGTCGAGCAGCTGAGGCGCTAAAAGCGAAGGCTGCGGCTTCAAGGGTAGAGCCACGCCACGCGTGGCTGGCGCACTGCTGACCCGATCAAATCACTGGCGCCGCTCAGTGCGGCGCCAGTTCGAGCGACGGATTCACTGCATTCGGCTTCGGATGCAGGCTGGCCGCTTCATTGGGATTGCTGGGTGCATCCATGCACCCAGCCCTTCCGCGCTTGCGCGCTCCAGGGCCAGCCGTTCGGCTGTCCGGATTCGCTCCGGGCGAATCCGTCGAACCCGTTGGGGTTCTCGTCCCCCATGCTGTCCGTCGCACAAATAAAAAGGCCGCCCCTGAGGGCGGCCTTTTTATTTGTGTGGCGGAGAGAGGGGGATTCGAACCCCCGAAGCGCGGTTTAGACGCTTACACACTTTCCAGGCGTGCTCCTTCAACCGCTCGGACACCTCTCCGGACCTGCTGCGATAACCCGCTGCAGGGGCGCAGATTCTAGCGGGGGAATTGGATTCGCACAAGCGGTTCGTCACGAAGGGCAGGGGGGCTGGACAGGCGTGGCACAATGGTCGTCCCGATGAAGACGGTGGCCTGATGTCCTATCTCGTCCTTGCCCGCAAGTGGCGTCCGAAGCGTTTTGCCGAGCTGGTGGGCCAGGAACACGTGGTCCGTGCGCTCAGCAATGCGCTGGACAGCGGCCGGGTGCACCATGCGTTCCTGTTTACCGGCACCCGCGGGGTCGGCAAGACCACCATTGCCCGTATTTTCGCCAAGTCGCTGAACTGCGAGCAGGGCACCAGCGCTGATCCGTGCGGTCAGTGCCCGGCCTGCCTGGATATCGACTCCGGCCGTTACATCGATCTGCTCGAGATCGATGCTGCGTCCAATACCGGTGTGGATGATGTCCGCGAGGTGATCGAGAACGCCCAGTACATGCCCTCCCGCGGCAAGTACAAGGTCTACCTGATCGACGAAGTGCACATGCTGTCCAAGGCGGCGTTCAATGCGCTGCTCAAGACGCTGGAAGAGCCACCGGAGCATGTGAAGTTCCTCCTGGCCACCACCGATCCGCAGAAGCTGCCGGTGACGGTGCTTTCGCGCTGCCTGCAGTTCAACCTGAAGCGGTTGGACGAGGACCAGATCCAGGGCCAGATGACCAAGATCCTGGCCGCCGAGGAGATCGAG
Source organism: Stenotrophomonas sp. TWI819 (assembly GCF_039673075.1). Classification (NCBI taxonomy): domain Bacteria; kingdom Pseudomonadati; phylum Pseudomonadota; class Gammaproteobacteria; order Lysobacterales; family Lysobacteraceae; genus Stenotrophomonas; species Stenotrophomonas sp. TWI819. Next base: position 68,404 of record NZ_JBDJKY010000009.1, read on the forward strand.
TCCGACCCGACCGCGATCGTGCAGTTGGCCAAGGCCGCCGATGGCAGCCTGCGTGACGGCCTGTCGCTGCTGGATCAGGCGATCGCCTATGCCGGCGGTGCGCTGCGCGAGGATGTGGTGCGCGCGATGCTGGGCACGGTCGACCGCACCCAGGTCGCCGCGATGCTGGATGCGCTGGCCGATGGCGATGGTCCGCGCCTGCTGCAGACCGTGGCGCTGCTGGCCGAGTTCTCGCCGGACTGGAGCGGGGTGCTCGACGCCCTGGCCGAGGCCCTGCACCGGATCCAGGTGCAGCAGCTGGTGCCGGGTGCGGCGACGGCGGGCGAGGGGATCGATGCCGAGGCCTTCGCCCAGCGCCTGCGCCCGGAAGTGGTGCAGCTCTGGTACCAGATGGCCCTGGGCGGCCGCCGTGACCTGCACCTGGCCCCAAGCCCGCGCGCCGGGTTCGAGATGGCCGTGCTGCGCATGCTGGCGTTCCGTCCCGCCGCCGCCGTACCGCCGGTGCCCCGCGATCCGGGCACCGGGACCGACGTGAACAGCGGTGGCCAGGCCAGCGGCCAAGGCACCGGCCAAGGCACCGGCATGGCCGCTGCGGCAGCGACCGCGGCTGCTGCTTCGGCCGTTGCGCCGGCCAAGGCCAGTGCCCCCGTCGCTCAGCCAGCCCCCGTGGCGCCCGTGGTTGCTACGGTCTCCGCAGCGCCTGAGCCCGCACCGCCGGCACCGAAAAAATCCGCCCCGGCGCCGGCCCCGGCCGCCGCCGAGCCGGTGAAACCGGCCAAGCCCGCCGTCGCAGCGCCCGCTGCCGACGACGATCTGCCGCCGTGGCACCACGAGAGCGATGCGGCCGATCGCGACGAAGCGCTGGCGGCCGAAATGGCCACCCCGGATGCGGCCATGGTCGCCCCGTGGGAAGCGCCGCCCGAGCGTGTCGTGGCACTTGCTGCCCCCGCACCTGCCCCGCAAGCGCCCGCTCCGGTAGCCCGCCCGCAGGGCATCTCCATCGCACCATCGGAAGCGAACGCTGCGCCCGCAGGCGAGACAGGTGACCTGACCGCCGATGCCTGGCTGGAACTGGTGGCCGGCAGCCAGCTCAATGGCCCGTCCAAGCAGCTGGCCGCGCACTCGGCGTTCATCAGCTATCAGCACGGTGTCTTGAAACTGGCGATTTCGCCCGGATTTGAGTACTTGAGTTCGGACCGCTCGCAGGCGGCGCTGATCGCGGCGTTGACCGGCCCCTTGGGGCAGGCCCCGCGCCTGGTGATCGATACCGGTGCAGCCGGTGCCGAGACCCTGCATCAGCGCGCTGACCGTCAGCGTGGCGAACGCCAAACGGCGGCGGAAGCCGCTTTCATGGCCGATCCTTCGGTGCAGTTGCTGGTCCAGCAACACGGTGCCCGGGTCGTCGCCGATTCCATTCGTCCTTTTGAAGAGTAAAGACCCATGCGCGGCAATATCGCCCAACTGATGCAGCAGGCCCAGAAGATGCAGGAAAACCTGCAGAAGGCCCAGGAAGACCTCGCCAAGCTGGAAGTGACCGGCAGCGCCGGCGGCGGCATGGTCAGCGTGACCCTGACCGGCACCAAGGAATGCCGCAAGGTGCGTATCGATCCGTCGGTGCTGTCCGATGCGGAAATGACCGAAGATCTGGTGGCCGCCGCGTTCAACGATGCCTCCAACAAGATCGACGCCGAGTCGAAGAACCGCATGGGTTCGGCGACCGCCGGCATGCAGCTGCCCCCGGGCATGAAGCTGCCGTTCTGACCCACCGCCTGCGCCGGGCCCGTGCCTGGCGCGACCGTGGTGACCGCGCCGCGAAGCCTCCGGGCTTCGCGCGCTTGTTTCTGAGATGAGCGATCCGCCATGAGCCTGCCCCTGCTCGAACAATTGATCGAGGCCTTCCGCGTGTTGCCGGGCGTGGGCCAGAAGACCGCCCAGCGCATGGCGTACCACGTGCTGGAGCGCGAGCGCGAGGGCGGTCAGAAGCTGGCCGAGGTGCTGGCCAAGGCGATCGAGCGGATCGGGCATTGCGAACAGTGCCGGGATTTCAGCGAGACCGAGATCTGCGCGGTCTGCGCCAACGGCAGCCGCGAGCGCCAGCAGTTGTGTGCGGTGGAATCACCGGCCGATCGCCTGGCGATCGAAACGGCCACCGGCTTCCGCGGGGTGTACTTCGTGCTGCAGGGGCGGCTGTCGCCACTGGACGGCATTGGCCCGCGCGAGCTGGGCCTGGATCAGCTGGAGGCGCGCCTGAAGCAGGGTGAGGTCAACGAGTTGATCATCGCCACCAGTGCCACCGTGGAAGGCGAAGCGACCGCACATTACCTGGCGCAGATGGCGCGCAGCTACAAGGTGCGGCCCAGCCGCCTCGCGCAGGGTCTGCCGCTGGGTGGCGAACTGGAATACGTGGATCGCGGCACGCTGTCGCACGCCTTCGGCACGCGTACCGAAGTGCAGGAATGACGCTGCGCACCGCGCGGCGATGATCGAAACCGGGGGCGCATCCGCGCTACTCTCCAAGGCCCTGTTCCACGAGGTGCCCTCATGAGCCACGACACCCTGTTCGGCAAGATCATCCGCCGCGAAATTCCGGCCACCATCGTCTACGAAGACGAGGAGGTGCTCGGCTTCAAGGACATCGCCCCGCAGGCGCCGGTGCACGTGTTGTTCATTCCCAAGCACGAGGCGATTCCTACCCTCGACGATGTGCAGCCGGAGCAGGCACACCTGATCGGCAAGCTGGCGATGGCCGCGGCGGACTACGCACGCCGCGAAGGCTTCGCACAGGACGGCTACCGCATCGTCATGAACTGCCGCGAGCACGCCGGGCAGACCGTGTTCCACATCCATCTGCACCTGCTGGCCGGTGCGCCGCTGGGCCACTTCGGCACGGCGAACGGCTGAGCCGGCCGGGCGCAAACAAAAACGCCGCCCGAGGGCGGCGTTTCTGCGTCAGCGTGTTACCACCAGCCCCAGCCGCGGTAGCCCCAACCCGGACCCCAGCCCGGGCCCCACGGGCCGTACGGGTAGGCGGGCACTACATCCACCTGGCGCTGTTCCGGCCACAGATAGATCACGTCGGCGTCCAGCTTCGGCAGGCGGTAGTCGTACTCGCCGATCCGGGTGTTCTCGTAACCGCCGATCTTGCCGATGAAGGTCACATCGCGGCCCGGCTCGAACACCGCCGGATCGTAGAAGCCGGCGCGGCAGGCGATGAAGCGGCCGTCACTGGCGTCGGCCGAGGTGGTGCTCGGGCGGCCACTGCCGTTGAGCGGGCGCGAAATCATCTGGAAGCAGGTCTGGCCCTGGCCCGGATTGGTTTCGATGATGCGACCACCCCAACGTACCGGGGTGCCCACCTGCTGGGTGGGAACCGCGTCGCGCGGGCTGACCATACTGAACTGCCCCTGCAGCGGCTTGGGCGCGGTGGCGCAGGCAGCCAGTACCAGAGAGGCAGCAAGGGGAAGCAGGATTTGAATCTTCATGGGGATGCTCCGGAGGTCGGGCGATGCCTGCGCAGGTCGCGCAATAATGAAGTGAGGTCGACGTCAGCGCCAGCGTAGCGCGCCTGGACGAAACGCTCGCTGAGCGACAACAACGCCGGGTCGGGGCGGTGCTGATGTACCCGGCGGGCCCATGCGCTGGCGGGTTCGGCGCCAGCACGGGACAAGCCATAGCGGGCATACCGGCGTCCCATCCGATGCCAGGCCCGCAGCAGCGGGTCGCGCTCGCGTTCGCCCCGGGCCAGCAGCCATGCCATCCAGCCTAGCGCGGCCAGCGCGAAGGCGATGAAAATGCCGACCAGTTGGCTCGGATCCAGCCGCACGAAACCAAACGGTTTAAGAAGCTGTTGCTGGCGGTTGGCATCGAAGGACAGGATCAGGTCGTTCCAGCCCCGGCGCAGCCAGTCGCCCATCTGCCCGATCTGCAACCATCGGCTGTTGAGCGTGGCCCCGGCATCGCCCGCCGCCAGCCGGTCTTCGATGGTGTCGTAGATGCGTTCGGGGGCGACGGCCGCCGTCGGGTCGACCCGCACCCAGCCGCGCCCGGGCAGCCAGACCTCGGCCCAGGCGTGGGCGTCCATCCGGCGCAGCACCCAATAATCGCCATAGGGGTTGCGGATGCCGCCGGCAAAGCCGGTCACGACCCGCGCGGGGATGCCGGCGTTGCGCATCAGCACCACGAACGAGGAGCTGAAGTGCTGGCAGAAACCGGCCTGCTGATCGAACAGGAATTCGTCCACGCCGTCGCGCCCGGGCTCGGGCGTGTCCAGGGTGTAGACGAAACGTGCGCGCACCCAGGCGAGCGCGCGCTGCACGATCGCGGCATCGTTGCTGCCGGCGTCCTGTCGCCACTGCCGGGCCAGCACGGCGGTGCGTGGATTCAAGCCGTCCGGCAACTGCAGGGCCAGGCGCCGCTCGTATGGCGTCAGCGGGTCGATATAGGTCAGCGCCGGGGCCGATTGCAGGCGCCACCGGGTCATTGCGTTCAATGCCGTGCGGCTGCGCAGGCTGTGGTTGGCATCCAGATCACTGCCGGGCGGTGCCTGCAGTGGCAGGTCCAGCGCGACCAGTTGGCGGCGGTCGGTGGGTTCGTAGTCGATCTGGTACTCCCACTGCGTACTGGCGTGGGTGACGGCGGCGGGCGGGCGCTCGAGTTGGCGCTTGTCCTGTTCCCAGCGATGGCCATCGAAATGGGTCAGTACCGGCCCGCGCCAGTAGCGCTGCTGGGGGTCCGGAATGGCGCCGAAGAACTGCACGCGCAGCGCCGGGGTGTCATCGGCCATCAGGTCCAGCCACTCCCCGGGCTCCATCGTGTCCGACAGCCCCGGCTTGCCGACCGCGCGGTCCGGAATGCCCCACAGCGGTTCGCTCAACCGCGGGAACAGCCAGAAGCCGGCCAACGCCAATGGCAATCCGAGCAGCACCAGGCGACCGATACCGCGCAGGTGGCGCTTGAGCGGTGCCGGTGGCGCTTGGCCCTCCAGGTGCGCCAGCCGTTGCAGGGCAAGCAGTGCGACCAAGCCGGCCAGCACTGCCAGCGCCATCGTCGTGGGCCCCTGGTCGAGCAGGAAGGCGGCGAACGGGGCAAACAGCGCAAAGCCGACCAGGCTGCGTGCATCGCGCAGGCTGCGCAGCTCGCTGGACTTGAGCGCGAGCATCGCCGCGAGCAGCGCGCAGCCGGTGTCACGCCCCGGCCGCGGCCCCATCTGCCAATAGATGGCGGCCAACATCGCGAGCACCAGCAGCAGGCGAAGTGCCCCGGGCAGCAGGCGTTGCCGCGAGGCCAGTGCGGTCAGCACCGCCACGCCGGCGAAGATCGTGGCCAGCAGGAAGGGCAGCTGCAGCAGCAACGGAACCAGGCACAGCGCGGCACTGCCCAGGGTCCAGTAGCGGGCACCGGTGCCCAGCGGGGAAACGGGGGCGTCAGTCATGCGGCATCAGCGCCAGGGCGCGCTGGCAGAGATGGTGGTGGGCGCTGCCATTGCCGGGGCCGAGCACGGGTTGCCCGGGCAGGGTCAGTGTGTAGCGGCGCCCCTCGCGTTCGGCCAGATCCACCCAGTGTGCCAACCGCGCGATGCGCGCTTCGGCCGGCAGCGGTGACAGCTGGCGCCAGTCCAGCACGATCTCCACGCCGACCGGTTTCTCATACTCGCGCACCAGCAGCGTGTCGCGCCGCGCGGAGTGCTTCCACGCAATGCTGCGGGTGGGATCACCAGCGCGATACGGACGCAGCTGATGCAGCTCATCGCCACTGGCATGTACGCGGGTGTGCAGCGGGTCGCCACCACTTTCCGGCAGCGCCGGCGCGTGGGGTTCCGGTGCGGCGTACACCAGCAACGGCGTTTCCGGCCACACCCATGACCATGCGCGCACCAGGCCCAGCGGCTGCGTGGTGGCGATGCGGATCCGCTCCAGATCGAACCAGCCGCGTTGGTGCGTGGGCAGGTCCAGGTCCACTTCGATCTGATCGCTGTCCACCAGGTGGCCGAAGGCCGCCACGCCGCTGTGTTCCACCTGCAGCCCGCGACGGGCGCGGGTGTCGTTGCGCGAAAGGCTGATGCGCAGGCGCAGGGGGGCACCGGCCGTCACCGGCTCGGCGGACACCGCGTCCACCTGCAGCGCGGAGAGCTGCAGATGTGCGCTGATCGCGCTGGCGATGCTGACCGTCGCCAGCAGCAGGGCCAGCAGCAGGGCCGGGTTGTTGTTGTAGTTCAGTGCGCCCAGCAGCATTGCCGACAGCAGCACCGCGATGAACAGGCCAAACCGCGTGGGCAGCACATAGATGCGGCGCCGATCGAACCGGCGCGGCAGCTGCTCGGGGTGGCGTGGTCGCGCCAGGTGTTGCAGTTGCTGCCAGCGGGCTCCCCAGCCGCGGCGCATCTCAGTCGACCTGCACGGTCTGGAGGATGGCGCGCGCCAGCGCCGGGCCGTTGGAGGCTTCGGCCTCCGGCACCAGGCGATGTCCGGCCACCGCGACGAACAGGGTCTGCACATCTTCGGGCACCACATGCGCGCGGCCCAGCAGCAGGGCATGTGCCTTCGCCGCGCGCAGCAGGGCCAGCCCGGCGCGTGGTGAGAGGCCGACGCGCACGCCGGCATGCTGGCGGCTGCGGGCCAGCAGTGCCTGCACGTAGGTGATCAGGGCTTCGCTGGCATGCACCTGGCCAACGGCCTGGCGCAGCGTGCGTACCTCCACCTCGCTCAACCGCGCGGTGGCCTGTGCGATCAGGTGGCGACGATCGGTGCCGCGCAGCAGCTCGCGCTCCGATTCCGGATTGGGGTAGCCCAGCGCCAGCCGCAGCAGGAAGCGGTCCAGCTGCGAGTCCGGCAGCGGGAACGTGCCCGACAGGTCGACCGGGTTCTGGGTGGCGATGACGAAGAAGGGGTCGGGCAACGGATGGGTCACGCCATCGAGGGTGACCTGCTGTTCGGCCATCGCTTCCAGCAACGCGCTCTGGGTGCGCGGCGGCGCGCGGTTGATCTCATCGGCCAGTAGTACGTGGGTGAAGACCGGGCCGGGATGGAACTGGAACTGGCGGCTGCCCGCGTCGTAGACCGAGACGCCGAGCACATCGGCCGGCAGCAGATCGGAGGTGAACTGCACGCGCTGGAAGCCCAGCCCGAGGCTGGAGGCCATGGCGTGGGCGAGGGTGGTCTTGCCCAGGCCGGGCAGATCTTCGATCAGCAGGTGGCCGCCGGAGAGCAGCGCCACGAAGGCCAACCGCACCTCCTGCGCCTTGCCCAGCACCAACCCGTTGACCTGATCCTGGGCGGCGCGAAGGGACTGTCGCAGTACATCGGTTAGCATGGCTGGCACGGGGGGCGAATGATCCATGTCCGTCTCGATTCGATGATTCCACTGATTCTATAGAGCAATGCAGGGCGAACAACGCGCACGCACCATATTCCTGTTGTTGTGGACGCTGGTCACCGCCGTCAAATTGGTGGTGGCCGCTCGTCTGCCCTTGTTCGTGGACGAAGCGTTCTACTGGCAGGAAGGCCAGCATCTGGCGGCGGCCTATTCCGATCTGCCCGGGCTGACTGCCTGGCTGGCCCGCCTGGGCGTGGAGATCGGTGGCAATCACGTGCTGGGGCTGCGCCTGCCGTTCCTGGCGATCGGTGCATGGCTGCCCTGGCTGGTCTCACGCATTGCCACGCGCTGGTTCGGCGCGGTGGCGGGGTGGCAGGCGGGCAGCCTGACGTTGCTGATGCCGCTGTCGGCCACGCTGGGCATGCTGGCCGTGCCGGATGTGCCGATGGCCCTGGCCGCGGTGCTGTGCCTGGATGCCGGCGCGCGCCTGCTGCGCAGTGTCGATGCGGCGGCGGCGGTGAAGCTGGCCGCCGGTCTGTCGATCGGCGCGCTCAGCCATTACCGCTTCATCGGCGTCATCGTGGTCGGCTTCATCGCGCTGCTGGTGCTGCCGCAGGGCCGGCGCATGCTGCGCGATCCGCGCGTGTGGGTCGCCCTGGCCGTGGGCGTGGTGGCATGGTTGCCGCTGTTGTCGTGGAACGCCGACAACCATGATGCGGGGCTGAAATTCCAGGTGGTCGAGCGCCATCCGTGGGCGTTCGAATGGAGCGGGCTGTGGTTCCTGGTGATCCAGCCGATGCTGGTCACCCCGATCCTGTGCATCGCGATGTGGAAGGTGGCCCTGGCCGGCACCCGCTCCGGCGGCGGTGCGCGTGCGCAGTGGCGCTACTTCGGCCTGATCGGTGCGGTGTCGACCCTGTCGATCTTCGCCCTGGGCTTTTTCACCGATGTGGAGCGCATCAGTTTCCATTGGCCGCTGCCCGGCTATCTCGCACTGCTGATCGCGGTGCCGGTGGTCCTCAACGGGTGGCCGCGCTGGCTGCGCCGCACCGGCTGGTGGTTGGCCGGTACCGGTCTGGCGCTGGCCTTCGGCTACTACCTGATGGCCTCCATGCCGATGGCGCGCGAGCAGTTGGCCGGCTACAAGTACTACCCGCGCAACTTTGCGGGCTGGCAGCCGTTGGCCGGCGCCGTGCGCGACGAACTCACGACCATGCCGCCCGGCACGCGCGTGCTTGCCGGCAATTTCAAGGTGGGCGCGGAGCTGGGCTTCCAGTTGGATGACGCGTCGATCGAGGTGCTGCCGCATCCCTTGAACGACAAGCATGGCCGCAGTGCGCAGCTGGGTCTGTGGCATCTGCTGCACGACGGCAAGCGCGAGACGCCGATGCTGCTGGTACTCGCGCCCAGCGATCAGCGCTATCGCGATCTGCTCGCGCGCTATCACGCGATCTGCGAGCAGGTGGGGCCGCTGCCGCCGCCACGCGTGGTCAGCAACGATCATGGCTACCAGCGCTTCCTGCTGTTCAAGCTGCCTGCCGAACGTGCCGATGGGCCGTGCGTGACGCCGGCGATGGCCTGGCTGGATGCGCCGCAGTCCGGGGCAACCGTGGGCGACACCCTCGACGTGCATGGCTGGGCGTTCAAGGACGGCGTGGGCATCGAGCGGGTCGCGCTGCTCATCGATGGCAAGCCGGTGGGGGACGCGGCCTACGGGCGCGCCTTCGACATCACCGCGGCCTGGAAGATCTCCACCGATCCGCAGCACCCCCATGTCGCCTTCGATGCCACGCTGGACACCCGCCACCTTGCCCCGGGCCGTCATTGGCTCGGGATGACGCTGCACGGCAAGGACGGCAGCGTGGAGCAGTGGCAGGAACAGGCCTTCGTCGTTCCCGCGCGCTGAGGCTCAGGGCAGGGTGTAGCCGGCCTGCCGCAGCAGCTGGCTCAGCGCGATCAGCGGCAGCCCGATCAGCGCGGTCGGATCGCGGTTCTCGATCGCGTTAAACAGCGTGATGCCCAGGCCTTCGCACTTGAAGCTGCCGGCGCAGTCCAGCGGCTGCTCGGCGGCCACGTAGCGTTCGATGTCCGCCGCCCCCAGGGCGCGGAAGTGGACGCGGGTCAGATCACAGGCCTCCAGGACCTCGCCGTCGCGCACCAGGCTCACCGCCGTGTGGAAGTCCACCACCTGCCCGGACATCGCCGCCAGCTGGGCATGGGCGCCCTCGACCGTGCCCGGCTTGCCCAGCGGGGCCCCGTTCAGTTCCGCCACCTGGTCCGAGCCGATCACCCACTGGCCCGGGTGCAGGCGGGCAACCGCCTCGGCCTTGGCCCGCGCCAGCCGCACGGCCACGGCCCGTGGGGCCTCACCGGGGACGGGGGTCTCATCCACCTCGGGGCGGGCCGTTTGCAGGGGCAGGCCGAGCCGCTCCAGCAGGTCACGGCGGTAGCGCGAGGTGGAGGCAAGCAGCAGTGGGGTCATGCGACAATACCGGGCACGGAAGGCCGGCAGTCTGGGCCCTTCGGGCGGGGATCGGCAACCTGACTGCGCAGGCATTTGACAGCAGCCCGGACGATCCTTAACATTCAGCGGCTTATGTCCGCAAACGTGCCCGAAATGCTGGATGCTTGGCGGATGGTCGCAGCACGCAGGTGCTTCGACGGCCAGGTGGATCTAGCGGAATTGACCCGCCTCCAGGGCCTTGTCGCCGATACCGAAGGAACGTGCACCTATGCACTGGAATTCGCGCACGATGACATCCTGCAGGTATCCTATGTTGAACTGTCCATCGACACCGCGCTGCCGCTGATCTGTCAGCGCAGCCTGCAGCGTTTCCTGTTGCCGGTTTCGATGGTGCAGCGGCTCGGTCTGATCCGCAGCGAAGAGGAAGAGTCCTCGCTGCCGGAAGGCTGGGAACCGTGGCTGGTGCCGGAAGACGGCATGCTGCGACCGCTGGAACTGGTCGAGGACGAACTCGTCCTGGCCGTGCCCGTCGTGCCGCTGTCTCCCGATGGTGAGGCCGTGGACAAGGACTGGGCACCGACCGAAGAAGAAATCAGCAAGGCCAATCCGTTCGCGGCGTTGGCGGCACTGAAAAAACAATAGCAGCCGGATTGTCGTCGGCGGCTGCGGCGAAAGCGAAAACTGTGCTGGGCGCTGGCGTCCTGCGCGACGATACGACGAAGCAAAACGAACCGAGTTTGGAGCAATCCCATGGCTGTGCAGAAATCCCGTGTCACCCCGTCCCGCCGCGGTATGCGCCGTGCGCATGACGCCCTGAGCGCCAAGCAGCTGTCCACCGATCCGACCACCGGTGAAGTGCATCTGCGTCACCACATCACCGCTGACGGTTTCTACCGTGGCAAGAAGGTGATCACGACCAAGTCGAACTCGGCCGTCGAAGAAGATTGATTTGTGAAGGCCGCTGCCCGGTCGGGCAGCGGCCTTTACCCCATTCTTCCCGATCGTCACGTTTGGCGATCGAGCTACAGGACATGCAATGAGCAAGCGGATCTACTCGAGGATCGCGGGCACCGGTAGTTATTTGCCCGAAAAAGTGTTGACCAACCAGGATCTGGAGAAAATGGTCGACACCAGCGATGAGTGGATTCAATCGCGCACTGGTATCCGCGAACGGCACATTGCGGCCGAGAACGAGACCACCAGCGACCTCGGCTACCACGCCGCGGTACGTGCGCTTGAAGCGGCCGGTATCGACGCTTCGCAGCTCGACATGATCGTGGTGGGTACCACCACGCCTGACCTGATTTTCCCGTCCACCGCGTGCCTGATCCAGGCCAAGCTCGGTGCGACCGGCTGCCCCGCCTTCGACGTCAACGCCGCCTGTTCGGGCTTCGTGTTCGCGTTGAGCGTGGCCGACAAATTCATTCGTTCCGGTGATGCACGCCATGTGCTGGTCATCGGTGCGGAAACGCTGACCCGTATCGTCGACTGGACCGAGCGCACCACCTGCGTGCTGTTCGGCGATGGCGCGGGCGCCGTCGTGCTCAAGGCCGACGAAGAAACCGGCATCCTCAGCACCCACCTGCATTCCGATGGCAGCAAGAAAGAGCTGCTGTGGAACCCGGTGGGCGTCTCGGCCGGCTTCGGCGAGGGCGATGCGGCCCGCGGCGCGATCCTGATGAAGGGCAACGACGTGTTCAAGTACGCCGTCAAGGCGCTGGACTCTGTCGTCGATGAAACCCTGGAAGCCAACGCGCTGACCAAGGACGACCTGGATTGGCTGATCCCGCACCAGGCCAACCTGCGCATCATCGAAGCCACCGCCAAGCGCCTGGAGATGTCCATGGACCAGGTGGTGGTGACGGTCGACAAGCACGGCAACACCTCCTCGGCCTCGGTGCCGATGGCGCTGGACCACGCGGTCCGCTCCGGCCGTGTGGAGCGCGGCCAGCTGCTGCTGCTGGAAGCCTTCGGCGGCGGCTTCACGTGGGGTTCTGCTCTGCTGCGCTATTGATAGTGTCAGTTACGACAACGTGACGCTGTCGTTACGGCCCCATTACGGGGCCGTATGCATTTCAGGAGAACTGCCATGGTTGAGCCCATCGTCATCGAGGGCCAACGCGCCTGGCTGAAGCAGTACGGGGAAGGAAGCCGGGTGGTCGCACTGGGCCTGCTGAACTTCATCGCCCGCCGCTTCCAGCTCGATGCTCTGCGCCCACCGCCGCACCGGGGTGGCGATGCCGCCCGCGAAACCGAAGCCCGCCGCCTGTCCGAACTGCAGGCCCAGGGTGTCAACGTCCCCAGCGTGATCGGCAGCGGTCATGCCGCCCTTGTGCTGGGCGACAACGGCTCCTCGTTCAATACCTGCCTGCGCCAAGCCGACGATGCCGGCCGCGACCGCCTGGTGTCCGCGGCCATGAACGCCATTGCCCAGGCGCACCAGAAGGGCGCCTATTTCGGCCAGCCGCTCCCGCGCAACCTCACCTGGGACGGCAATGCCATCGGCTTCATCGACTTCGAAGAAGACCCCCTTGAAGTCATGGACCTCGCCCAGGCCCAGGCCCGCGACTGGCTGATGTTCGGCTACGGCGTGGCCAAGTACTACGAAGACCGTCCCCAGCAGCTCCAGGCCCTCATGGCCCAGGCCATGGACGGCGCGGAAGCCCCGGTCCTCGCCCACGCCCATGACGTCACCGGACGCCTCCAGGGCCTGGCCCGCGCCAGCCTGAAGATGGGCCGCTCCGCGCGCGCGCTGGCCCATTCGATCCTGATCGTGCATGGCGCCACCACGCTGGGCGTGCTGATGGTCGTCGCGATCTGCTTCGATTTCTTCACCGATGGCGACCTGGACATCCTCCAGCTGTTCACCTGAGCACAGGCCCCACATACGCGGCAGTACAGACGAAGGGCGACGTTCCCCTTTATCATTCGCCGTTCGATTTTTGCAGGCGGATGATCGCGTGACCGATACCAATCTCGCATTCGTGTTCCCGGGCCAGGGCTCGCAGTCGCTGGGCATGCTGGCTGAACTGGCCGAGCTGCACCCGCAGATCCGCGAGGCCTTCATCGAAGCCTCCGACGGCGCCGGTGTCGACCTGTGGGCGCTGTCGCAGGGCGGTCCCGAGGAAATGCTCAACCGCACCGAATACACCCAGCCGGCCCTGCTGGCCGCCAGCATCGGCGTGTGGCGTGCCTGGAACGCCGTTGGCGGCGTCCAGCCGGCCGTCCTGGCCGGCCACAGCCTCGGCGAATACACCGCCCTGGTGGCCGCCGGCGCGCTGACCCTGCGTGACGGCGCGCACCTGGTGCGCCTGCGCGGCCAGCTGATGCAGGAAGCCGCCCCGACCGGCGTCGGCGCCATGGCCGCCGTTCTCGGCGCCGAAGACGCGCTGGTCGTGGAGGTCTGCGAGCAGGCCGCCGGCAGCCAGGTCGTCGTGCCTGCCAATTACAACTCGCCCGGCCAGATCGTCATCGGTGGCGACGCGGCTGCCGTGGATCGTGCGCTGGCGCTGCTCGCCGAGAAGGGCGTCCGCAAGGCCGTCAAGCTGGCTGTCAGCGTGCCCTCGCATACCCCGCTGATGCGCGAAGCCGCCAACCGCCTAGCCGAAACCATGGCCGGCCTGGACTGGCGCGCCCCGGCTCTGCCGGTGGTGCAGAACGTGGATGCCCGCGTGCATGACGGCGTGGACGCCATCCGCCAGGCGCTGGTGCAGCAGTTGTACCTGCCCGTGCAGTGGACCGGCTGCGTGCAGGCGCTTGCCGCCCGTGGCGTCACCCGCGTGGCCGAATGCGGCCCGGGCAAGGTGCTGAGCGGATTGATCAAGCGCATCGACAAATCGCTGGACGCGCGCACACTGTCCACGCCCGCCGATTTCGAGACGGCCCGCGAGACCTGGGCCGCCTGATGTCTTCCGATCGCGCCCGTGCTGGAATGGCTTCGCGCCAGACCGGCCGGACCGGTCCCGTTTGAGGAACTGAGATGAGCAAGCCCCTTCAGGGTGAAATCGCACTGGTCACCGGCGCCAGCCGGGGTATCGGTGCCGCGATCGCCGATGCACTGGCCGCGCAGGGCGCGACCGTCATCGGCACCGCCACCACCGACGCCGGTGCCGCCGCCATTGGCGAGCGCCTGGCCGCCGTGGGTGGCCACGGCCGCGCGCTGAACGTCACCGACGCTGCTTCGCTGGAGGCCGTGCTGGATGGGATCGCCAAGGAATTCGGCGCCATCAGCATCCTGGTCAACAACGCCGGCATCACCCGCGACAACCTGTTGCTGCGGATGAAGGAAGAAGACTGGCAGGCGATCCTGGACACCAACCTGACCAGCGTCTTCCGCACCTCCAAGGCCGTCCTGCGCGGCATGATGAAGGCGCGCAAGGGCCGCATCATCAACATCGCCTCGGTGATCGGCGTGACCGGCAATGCCGGCCAGGCCAACTACGCCGCGGCCAAGGCCGGCATCATTGCCTTCTCCAAGTCGCTGGCCAAGGAAATCGGCTCGCGCGGGATCACCGTCAATGTGGTCGCGCCGGGCTTCATCGATACCGACATGACCAAGGCACTGCCGGAAGAGCAGCGCACCGGCCTGGTCAAGTCGATCGCCCTGGAGCGGCTCGGCGAGCCGTCCGATATCGCCAACGCGGTGGCGTTCCTGGCCGGTCCTTCGGCCAGCTACATCACCGGCGAAACCCTCCATGTGAACGGCGGCATGTACATGCCGTAAGCATGTGGCGCAAGGATTGCGCCGCAAGTGGTTGATCCGTTTGATGTTTTGCTGCAATGCAAGGTGTCGCTGGTTTCCACTACACTATCCCACGGTCATCCCTCACCGGATGGCGTCATTTTTGAACCACTACTCCATCTGGAGCGATATCCAATGAGCACCATCGAAGAACGCGTCAAGAAAATCGTCGTCGAACAGCTTGGCGTCAAGGAAGAGGAAGTCACCAACAGCGCATCGTTCGTCGATGACCTGGGCGCTGACTCGCTGGACACCGTTGAACTGGTGATGGCGCTGGAAGAAGAGTTCGAGTGCGAAATCCCGGACGAAGAAGCCGAAAAGATCAGCACCGTGCAGGCTGCGATCGACTACATCAACGCCCACGTCAAGGCTTGATGTCAGGCGGCTCGCGCGCGGCCGTGGCGATCGCTGCGACCGCGTGCGGCAAACCCATGGGGCCGCGCTTGCGGCCCTGTGCTTTTGAGCGTTACACCGCGTGATACCCGCAACACCCGGGTCAGGAGAATCTGCAATGAAGCGTCGCGTCGTCGTTACCGGCATGGGCATGGTCTCGCCATTGGGCAATGATATGGCCAGCAGTTGGAAGGGCATCACCGAAGGCCGTTCCGGCATCGGTCCGCTGACCAACGTTTCGCAGTCCTACCTGGACCGTTTCACCACCAAGATCGCAGGTGAGGTCAGGGACTTCGACATCACCGCCGACAACGAACAGTTCGGCACATTCCGGGTCACTGGCAAGGATGCCAAGAAGATGGACCCGTTCATTCATTACGGCCTCGGTGCCGCCTTCATGGCTTTGAACGATTCGGGCCTGGAAATCACCGATGGCAATGCCGAGCGCATCGGCGCCATCGTCGGCGCGGGCATCGGCGGCCTGCTGGGCATCGAAGAGCAGACCATCGATTTCCACGAGGGCAAGAAGATCTCGCCCTTCTACGTGCCCAAGACCATCATCAACATGCTCCCGGGCCAGCTGAGCATCATCACCGGCCTGAAGGGTCCGTCGTTCTCGGCGGTCTCTGCCTGCGCGACCTCGAACCACTCGATCGGCACCGCGATGCGCATGATCCAGTACGGCGATGCGGACGTGATGGTGGTTGGTGGTGCCGAGCGCGGCTCTTCGCCGACCGCCCTGGGCGGCTTCTGCGCGATGAAGGCGATGAGCACCCGCAACGATGCGCCGGCGGAAGCCTCGCGCCCGTGGGACAAGGAACGCGACGGCTTCGTGCTCGGCGACGGTGCCGGCATCCTGATCCTGGAAGAGTACGAACACGCCAAGGCGCGCGGCGCACGCATCTATGCCGAGCTTGCCGGTTTCGGCGCCAGCTCGGATGCGTACCACATGACCGCCCCGAGCGAGAACGGCGAAGGCGCGGCGCGCTGCATGACCATGGCGTTGAAGGACGCCGGCGTGACCCCGGACCAGGTCGGTTACCTCAACGCGCACGGCACCTCCACGCCGCTGGGCGACCTGGGCGAAACCATGGCCATGAAGACCGCCTTCGGCGACCACGCCTACAAGATGATGGTCAGCTCCACCAAGTCGATGACCGGCCATCTGCTCGGCGCGGCCGGCGGCGTGGAAGCGATCTTCTCGGTGCTGGCGCTGCGCGACAACATCATCCCGCCGACCATCAACCTGCATGAAGCGGGCGAGGGCTGCGACCTGGATTACGTGCCCAACACCGCACGCGAGGCCAAGGTCGATGTGGTGATGTCCAACGGCTTCGGCTTCGGCGGCACCAACGGCACGCTGGTGTTCAAGCGCGTCTGACCGCCCGTTCCGTGTATCCCCACCCGGGCCGCCATCATGGCGGCCTTGGTGTATCTGGCCCCCGCGCACGCTGCGCGCCCTTCCGGTGTCCTGTCATGTTCCAGACGCTTCCGCTGCCCGCCACCACCGACCTGCTGGCCCTGCAGCGCCTGGACCCGCAACGCTACCCGCTGCTGATGGAGTCCACCGCCTCGGGCACCGCGCAGGGCCGCTGGGATCTGCTGCTGATGGGCAACGGGGAATCCCTTGCACTGCAGGCCGACGGCGTGGTGCGCGATGCCGAGGGCGTCGCGCATGACGGCCGCTTCCTTGACGTGTTGGATGCGCACTGGGCCGCGCTGCGGCTGCCGCGCGAAGAAACCACGTTGCCGTTCCGCGGTGGCTGGGCACTGATGCTGGATTACGAGCTGGCTGGCCAGATCGAAGACGTGCTGTCCTTGCCGGCGCGCGCCGATGGACTGCCGTCCGCGCTGGCGCTGCGCTGTCCGGCGGCGGTGCTGCACGACCGTGTGCTGGGCCAGTTCCATGCCGTCTGCGAGACCGGCCAGGCCACGCTGCTGCAGACGCTGCAGGATGACCTCGCGGCAGCCTCGACGTTGGCCCCGCTCCCAGCGTGGCAGCCACCGGTCGCGATCGGCGAGGACGCGCCACAGCGCTTCACCGACGGCGTCGGCAAGGTGATCGATTACCTGCGCGCGGGCGACGTGTTCCAGGTGAACCTCTCGCGGCGCTGGAACGCGCAGTTCGCCGAGGCGCTCTCGCCGCAGGCGCTGTACGCGCAGCTGCGCGTGGCCAACCCCGCGCCGTTCGCCGGGCTGTTCATGGCGCAGGGCAGGGCGGTGGTCAGCTCCTCGCCCGAGCGGTTGGTCTCGGTGCACGGCGATGACGTGCAGACCCGCCCGATCGCCGGCACCCGCCCGCGCTTCGCCGGCGATGACGATGCCGCGCGCATCCAGGAGCTGGTCGGCCATCCCAAGGAACGCGCCGAGCACGTGATGCTGATCGATCTGGAGCGCAACGACCTCGGCCGCATCTGCGCCCCGGGCAGCGTGGAGGTGGATGAGCTGATGACCGTGGAGAGCTACGCCCACGTGCACCACATCGTCAGCAACGTGCGTGGCCGCCTGCGCGAAGACGTCAGCCCCGGCCAGGTGATCGCCGCGACCTTCCCCGGCGGCACCATCACCGGCTGCCCCAAGGTGCGCTGCATGCAGATCATCGCCGAGCTGGAGCAGACCGCGCGCGGCGCCTACACCGGCGCGTTCGGCTGGCTGAACCGCGATGGCGATCTGGACCTGAACATCCTGATCCGCACCGCCGAAGTGGCCGGCGACACCGCCAGCTTCCGCACCGGGGCCGGGATCGTGGTCGATTCGGTGGCTGAAAAGGAACTGGACGAAACCCGCGCCAAGGCCCGTGGCCTGCTGCGTGCGCTGGGCAGCGATGCCTGAGCCGTTTGGCGGTGTGCAGCACCCGCGCGGTATGCTGCGCGGCGAAGAAATGGATTCGAGGTGAGCATGGCGGGTGCGAAACGGGGATGTCTGGCCGTACTGGCCGTGTTGCTGGTGCTGGCCCTGCTGGTTGCGGCCGCAGGGGCATGGTTCTGGCATCGCCAGGGCGCCTTTGCCGATGCACCGGTCACCCCCAGCGCGGAGAGCGTGGTGATCGCCTCCGGTGATGGCTTCAGCACCGTGCTCGGCAAGCTGCGCCAGGCGGGCGTGGACGAAGGCAGCGACACCCAATGGCAGCTGCTGGCACGCCAGCTCGATGCAGCGGGCAAGCTCAAGGTCGGTGAATACGCGCTTGATCCTGCACTGACCCCGCGCGAGCTGCTGACCCGCATGCGCCAGGGCCGCGTCCTGCAGCACCGCGTCACCATCGTGGAAGGCTGGAACATCCGTCAGCTGCGCGCTGCGCTCAAGCGCGCCGATCCGCTGGTGCATACCACCGACGAACTGGACGATGCCGCGCTGATGAAGGCGGTCGGCTTCCCCGGCGAACACCCGGAAGGCCGCTTCCTGCCCGAGACCTACGTCTACCAGCGTGGCGACAGCGATATCGACGTGCTCAAGCGCGCGCATGCCGCGATGGAAAAAGAACTGACCGCCGCGTGGGACAGCCGCGTGGACGACCTGCCGTTGAACTCGCCGTATGAGCTGCTGATCCTCGCTTCGATCATCGAGAAGGAAACCGCGCTGCCCAGCGAGCGGCCGCAGATCGCCGGCGTGTTCATGCGCCGCCTGAAGATCGGCATGCGCCTGCAGACCGACCCCACCGTGATCTACGGCATCGGCAGCAGCTACGACGGCAACATCCGCAAGCGCGACCTCACCACCGATACGCCGTACAACACGTACACGCGCGCCGGGCTGACCCCGACCCCGATCGCCATGCCCGGGCGTGATGCGCTGCATGCCGCCGCGCAGCCGGCGAAGGGCGATGCGCTGTACTTCGTGGCCGTGGGCGACGGTAGTGGCGCGCACATCTTCTCGGCCAACTACACCGACCACAACGCCGCCGTTGCCCGCTACCTGCAGCAACTGCGCAGCAAACGCACCAACGAGGCCGCACCCCAATGAGTCCCGCGCTGCACCGGCACCCGCATTTCGTCAGCCTGGAAGGGGGCGAGGGTGCCGGCAAGACCACCGCCATCAACGCGATCCGCGAGGCCCTGCAGGCGCGTGGGCATGAGGTGGTGCTGACCCGCGAACCAGGCGGCACCGCCCTGGCCGAGCGCATCCGCGCGCTGGTGCTCAAGCCGGATGCGGAGATCGCCGCCGAGCCGCTCTCGGCCGAGGCCGAGCTGCTGCTGGTGTTCGCCGCCCGCGCCCAGCACGTGCGCCAGGTGATCGCCCCGGCGCTGCAGCGCGGCGCCTATGTGCTGTGCGATCGCTTCACCGATTCCAGCTACGCCTACCAGGGCGGTGGCCGCGGCCTGGACCCGGCGTGGATCGCCGATCTGGAGCGCCGCGCCGTCGGCCTGCTGCCCGGCCTGACCCTGCTGCTGGACGTGGACGTGGCGGTCGGCCGGGCGCGCGCCAACGGCCGCGACCTGTGGCCGGACCGCATCGAAAGCGAGCACGACGATTTCTTCCAGCGGGTACGCGCGGTGTTCCGCCAGCGTGCCAGCGAAGACCCCGCCCGTTACCGCCTGATCGACGCCAGCCAGGACCAGGCCGGCGTCGCCGGCGCGGTGGTGGCGGCCGTTGAGGCATGGTTGGCACAGGAGCCGGAACGTGGCTGAACCCTTTTCCCCCTGGCAGCAGCGCGCCTATGACCAGACCGTCGCCGCGCTCGATGCCGGTCGCCTCGGCCATGGCCTGCTGTTCTGCGGCCCGGCCGGCCTGGGCAAGCTGGGCGTCGCGCTGCGGCTGGCCGAGCACGTGCTGGGGCAGGGTGAGCCTGCCGCGGCCAAGCGCAGCGCCCAGCTGCTGGCCGCCGGCACCCACCCGGACCTGCAGCGGATCTCGTTCATCCCCAACAAATCCGGCGACAAGCTGCGCACCGAGATCGTGATCGAGCAGATCCGCGAGGTCTCGCAGAAGCTCTCGCTCACCCCGCAGTACGGCGTGGCCCAGGTGGTGATCGTCGATCCCGCCGACGCCATCAACCGCGCCGCCTGCAACGCCCTGCTCAAGACCCTGGAAGAGCCGCAGCCCGGCCGCTACCTGTGGCTGATCAGCGCCGACCCCGCGCGCCTGCCGGCCACCATCCGCAGCCGCTGCCAGCGTCTGGAGTTCAAGCTGCCGCCGCGCGAGGAAGCCCTCGCCTGGCTGCAGACCCTGGGCCACAGCGAAGCCAGCGCCCGCGAAGCCCTGGACGCCGCCCGCGGCCACCCCGGCCTGGCCGACCAGTGGCTGCGCGAGGATGGCCTGGCTCTGCGCCGCCAAGTCGCCACCGACCTGGAGGCCCTCGTCGCCGGCCGCTCCGGCGCGGTTGAGCTGGCCCAGCGCTGGACCGCCGACGACAACGCCGCCCTGCGCCTGCGCCACGCCGCCGATCTCGCCCTGGCCCAGGCCACCGGCGGTGGCTTGACCGATCCCGATCGATTGCACAAGCTGGCCGCCTGGTTCGATGCGGCCAACCGCACCCGCGACCTGCTGCGCACCACGGTGCGCGCCGATCTTGCGGTGGTTGAGCTGCTGCTGGCCTGGGGAAAGGTCAACGAACGGCACGCCAAGGGGAATAGAGCATGAGCGCCACCAACGCCCGACAGGGCATCCTGTCCCTTGCCGTCAAGGACAAGGCCGCGCTGTACAGCGCCTACATGCCGTTCGTGAAGAACGGCGGCATCTTCGTGCCCACGCCCAAGCGCTACTTCCTGGGCGATGAGGTGTTCCTGCTGCTCACCCTGCCGGACTCCAGCGAGCGCCTGCCGGTGGCCGGCAAAGTGATCTGGGTGACCCCGGCCGGGGCCCAGGGCAACCGCGCGGCAGGCATCGGCGTACAGCTGGCCGACGGCGCGGAAGGGGAGACTGTCCGCCACCGGATCGAGACGCTGCTGGCCGGCATCCTGACCGCGGACAAGCCCACGCACACGATGTGAAGAAATTTCGGCGAAACCGTTGACGTCAAAATTTGCCGCCCTATAATGAGCGGCTCAGCAGCATCGGGCGGTTAGCTCAGCGGTAGAGCATTGCCTTCACACGGCAAGGGTCACAAGTTCGAACCTTGTACCGCCCACCAAATAAGCCCTTGATTTTTTGGGGTTAACGTCAAAGCCGGCCTTGAGCCGGCTTTTTCGTAAGTGCAGAGTAAGTGCAAGGAGGTCGTATGGGCTCCAACAAGCAGTTCACTCGCCGCCAGATGAAGATGGGGCTCTACAAGCTAACCCTTGCCCGCTCGGACTTCTTCGCCAGCCGAAAGGCTTGCGCGTACATGGTCAAGCACGTCACTGGGTTCGATCACCCTCTTTACTATCATCTGTACGCTTCCTCCGTAGTTTCTTACGCGAAGCCCTTCGTAAACTCGGCTATCGGCGTCCTTCCAAGCCGATGGGCGAAGTTCGAACACAGATGGATGACCGACGTCCATAATGACGTGATAAGGGCGCGCCACGAGGTTATCGCGCACAACGATCAGAACGCCCGCAAGTTGACGATAGTGCCCCCCGGGGCCACGCCAGACGACATTGTTCCTGTGTCGCGAATTGGAATCGCATTAAAACTGGAGACCTACTACATCAGCGGCGGCTTATTCTCGTCTCTTGGTCAGGTCTGTGATCACCAAATCGATCGCCTCAACGAAGCAATCGATGATGCGCTTGATGCACTCTATGAAGGCCAAGAGCTTCCATCGGCACCTTTCGAGCTGACACTAGACGATGAGCTTTAGGCCCAATCCTTTCACTTCTCGTCGTGCGTTGAGCGATGCCTGGAGTGCGCTGCTGCTGGTGGTCCCCGCCGTCTTGCTGTTATTACCCATGACATTCACGCTGGTCTGCCGATGATGACGCTTAGCCCCGAGCCGGTCCTTGATCTTTCAGCTAAAACGCCTTGTACGCTTGACGGTGCCGCGATACTCGCGGCGCTGTGCGACATATCGAATGAGGGCGAATACGGGCCAGCGCCTCTTGGAAGATACAACAGGTCCGTCGGCAGGTTGTTGGGAAGAGTGGAGCGATATGCGCGCAATTTGCGCCCGCATCTCAGACACACACTAGTCGCCTCGACCCCTAATTCTGAGACGATTAGCTCGATTGCTGAGGAGATGGAAGGGCTTATCTACGCCTGCACGGAGCATGCTGAGACCGTGAAGGGAATTCTGGGTGGGTGTGGAATTAGCAAAAAGGACAGAGCATATCGCCCGCTATTTAGTGCATGGAAGGACGCCACAGACTTGTTGGATGAGATGACCAATACCATGAAGCATCAGGAAGCTAGGTGTCGCTTTCATACGGTTCATATTCGACATGGCGAAATTTTCCTGCCTTTGCATGGTTTTTTTATTGAGGGATACAAGGAGAATGCCCTCGGGCCGCACCCTGTTGTTCATCGTGATCATCCAGTCTATTCAGTCACTTGGCTGGCCTGGGGTGCGATCGAGTTGGTGTTGGTGTTGAATATGCTTATGCAGTCCTCGATCACTGAGAAATTTGGAGTTCTGCCCTTCGCAAAAACGGACCGACCTGAGCTGCGATCTGCTATTTATGAGGCCGCCCGGCTGCCCGCGTATAGCTTTGGTGAGGCTCATTTTTTAACTACCTCGCATGCTGCTTTCATCCTTCCAGATGGTCCGAGGAAGGATTTGCCAGCCTACGGATCCATCTACTACCCATGGGTGCGTGATCAGGCAGTCGCCTTGGTCGGTGGTGCAACGATGCATGTAGCGGATGGTCAAACAAGGTCGTTCCAGGTCGTTTCCCCGGAAAGAGCTGTGTTAATCGACTGGAAGGTTGTTATCCGTCCGGAATAGATCGCGCGTCAGGGTTTGCGACCGCCAACGAACTGATTTGCTAAAGTCCCGGCCCCAAGTGTGCATGGCGCCATGATTTCCTCAGTCAACCTTATACACACTGAAGCCTCGCTTTCCACGCGCTTTGATGTCCAAGTTGAGAAGGTCATTGAAAAGATTTTTGGTGCGATACAGATAGCCTTGCAGTTTTTCCTGGGCGTAGAACGGGTCCTCATCCTCGGCGCTAGACAGAATTCCTTTGTAGAGGCCGCTACAGCGTGAGGCCATTTCCCTCACTTGCAGCCATGCTGGGAGGAAGTCAGGCCCAGGGAGATCAGTCAGTTTCAGCTCGTCTGCCGCCGCAGCTATAGATGTCCATTCTGCGTGATGTCCCCACTCGCTGAGCCCCCGCCTGCCAGACTCATTGCTTGCATCCTCTTCGAGTTGCGTCATCATCTTTATCAGATGCTGGGTGTAATGAAGGAACTGATCTGCACCATCAAGCTTCCGTCGACGTTCCTGCCATCTTGGCACCGCTGCTGCAGCGTAAATGGCTACTGCAGCGAAAAGGGCTTGAGCCCAAGCGGCTGCAGCAGACCACCAATCCAACGGTTGGCAAAGTATCTGAAGCGGGTAGCAGTAATTCGGATCGGCCATGGAACTGCCCTCCAATTAGTGGAGGGCGAAGCATGAAGCGTGCATGTCTGATCGGCAACAGGTTCGAGGCCCATCCGGCCCGGTTTGAAGCGGATAAAGATTCTGATACTCCTGTCGGCCGATGTGGGAGACGTCAATACCGTCGGGATGGAGGTGGCGGCGTGAAGTTGCGGCACAGGCGGCTGAATGCGAGATTTTTTCGGCGTGGGTTCTGGTGCTGGATGGCCGCCGACCACGTCTCAAACGAACGGGTCTTCACCAACAGGTCTACGGTGGGGAATATGGACTCATGGCTGGCCCGGCGCGAGATTTGAATTCTGTGGAAGCGCTAAGAGAAGCGGGGGGGGGGGGGGGGCGGGGGGCGTCAGGCGGTGCCGCTCCCGACCCTAGACACGCCCCGCCCGCGCGGCCCTTTGGTGGCTCAATGAAAGAAGAGCTCGTCGTGGTCTTGCTCATCTTGCGGATGACTCACCTTTGACTCATCTGTCGGCGTGGCCCCAAGCTTGGAGAGCATCGCGCTGAGCGCGTGCGTGGATGAAACACTGAGCTCTTCGCCCATCTACATACGAGCGGCCAGGATGCACACCTGACGCAATAGTAGGTGGTGCGCGGCATTGAGCCCCGTCGAGTACCGTACCGCTCACGCCAGAAGCTCTACTTTAGAACGTCTGCTTGACGGGGGAGCTTACTAGCTGGCCTTCAGCTATCTGTGCTGGCTAGCTTAAATGTTCTGGTAATGGCAGCACGCGAGGGCCTTGGACGTTAAAAGGTGGGATGCACTGGTGCCTATTCATGTTACTAGTCACCTTAGTCATACATATCGTCTTCTTCCTCGTCTTCGTCTTTGTCCTCTTCCTTAAGACCTATGTCATCGTCCAAATCATCTAATGAAACCGAGCCGTATTCATTCGGGTCATCGTCAAAATCCACATATTCATCCGCATCGTCACCGTCTAGGAGTGACAACCAGTCCTCCGCGTTGTCTCCTTTTGCTTTCTTTGCAGCTTCCTTGTCGAAGGTGAAAATGGGTCGGCTTTGAGCAAAGGGCTCGTAGAAATGGATGTCACGTTTGGCTAGGTCATTGAAGTAAGGGTTTGCGTCAACAGTGGCTCTCTGGAAGCCTCCCCAGTTGCGCAGTCCTGCTTCGTAGCAAAGCAGCCAGGAACTTCCGAATAGGTGTTGCTCCCCTCTTAAGTGATCCCAGACTGAGTGATCGATTGCAATCGGCAACTTACGGCTCTGTTCCAAGTCCAGGAGGATTAAGCTACACACGGAGCTGCGCATTGTTGAAGCCTGGCGGACGTTGTTTGCGCTAAGCTTCAAGTCGAGCGATTTGCACATCCATAGACACCAAGCCACTTCGCTGTGGTGGTTCAGTGGTGCATGCTCTTCGATAATTGAGTTCGCCAAGCGCCCGAGCGCTCCCCGATCAATGGGATACCCGATCCTCACATACGTGCTGAGAATTCTTTCAACTTGTTGAAGCGTGTTTGGGTAAGCTATGGCAACATGGCATAGATGCGCTACGAAACTTTTCCAATTCTCCCTGCGGATAACCTTGGAAGCGGCCTTTTTAATCGCATAGAGCATTACGCTCTCATCTGTGTTTCGAGCGGCGGTACGCTTGGCTATCTCAAGGAAGTAGTGGAGATCACGACTTTGAGTGGTGGCTTTTCCCGATATCTGAAAGGCTCGTAATTCATGAGTCCATAGGTCATCTGCCAATTCCACAGTTTCACAAATGCGGGTCTTCTCAAAGTTGATTTGCAGCTCATATTCCTGTAGCAGTCGAATCAGTGATGCGAGTGCATTGTCCGCGCCTTTGCGGGTGCGGAAGAATAGATAATAGTCATCGACGTACCTAAGTCCAGACAAGTCGTCGCTGAGTTCATTCCTTAGCTCTTTGTCAATCGCGGCTGTAATCAACTCAGCAATTATGTGTGACGTGTCCGGTCCGATCGGAAGCCCAATTGTCTGGCCATCTTGAAGGTTGCGGCTAGTCTCATCGAGCAAGTTGCCAAGGAGCTGCCGACCGCGATTGCGTTTGGCGACCGACTTCGAATGTAGGGCCCATGGTATGGAATGAGTGTAGATGGTCGGGAAAAACCTTGAGATGTCAGTTCTAAGTGCATATTTGAAGCCCGCTGACCGCAGTAATAAAAATTCAGCGTGTAGTTTCATGCTGGGGATGGTTGCTCCCCTTGAGGCTCTTGCTTGAATCCTTGGGCGACTAGCACTCAACTTGCTATGCCGGTAGTGTCTGAGCAACTGACCCCAATTGTCCGAGATATGCTTGGCGAGGTAAGTTTGTCCGATCGGGTTAGTAATGCCGGTCACTCTGCGCCGGTGTCCAGCACGCGCGACACTAAATGTCTCCGTCTTTGTTAGCGGGGCCTTTCGCGGCTCTTCGCGCCCATGGTGATGCCAGTCAGTCAAGACCGCATCATAGTTGTCGGCTAGGCCGCGAGTAGTGAAGCCTGCTGGCAATTGTGTGGGGAAGTAGCCTGCCTCTAGTAAGCGTTTCGTCCGATCCACGATGATTCCCCCGTAGTGTAGGTGCCATCTTATTCGGTTACGTGCTGTCTAGTGAATTTTCAATTCACCGTGGACAAGCTGACGTCGATGAGAGCTGGATGAGAGCTGGATGGAAGTGATGAGTGCGGGCGGGGGGGGGGGGGCTCATGACCGCTCACCTCCCAGCCCCAAGGTGAGAGGAATTCGTCTTTTTTTCTTAGTCTTATGCATGCCAAACTTGGACTCGTCGTTCGGAGCTGCGCTGCCGGACGTAGCGGTCATTGCTTTGGATGCTTGAGTGGTGGATAGGCTTGTGCCTTCGCCGGCTCCAATCTGTGCGGTGAGGATGTTCGCGACCCGTCGAGCGATAACGACGAACCGTCGCGTCGAGCGGTTGAATCGAAGACCCAAAGTGGACACCCGGATGGCGGCATTGCGCGTGGCTCTGAGTGCACGCCTGATACTGCTATCGGCCAGCTTGTTGGACGGGCTCAGCTGCCCTAAGATCGAGCGGCTCAAGGGGTGCTCCACACGGCTGTAGATAAGTCGTATAGTCGGACCCACAGGCGGTCTAATGCGTAGTTGGACCTAAGGATCAACGTTGACATCACTTATTGCATCTCTCAGCGACAGCGAGATCCGACAAGCTTGTCGAGAGAAAATTGAAGCACTAGAGCACTGGCTACGCCGCATGATAGATGATGCCCTTGCGGCTAAGTACGAGGACTATTTTTCCCACACTGATGCCTCTGGCAGCAGGATCATCAAGAGCGCAATTGCGCAGGACGCCCTTTCGCGTAGGGAACGGGAACCTCAAAGGTATCCTCGCGCAATTGACGCCATTCTATTGGAGGACGCAATCGACATCGTTTGCAATCCTCAACTGTTCAAAGAAAACTTCCGAGTTCCTTTGCGTCAAGCGTTCCCAGATGGCCGAGAAGAAGCAAGAACATTCCTTAAGCGAATATCCGCCCCAAGGAACAATCTTGCCCATTCAAACGCTATCAGCCTCCGCCAAGCGGAGCAAGTTGTTTGTTACGCCAATGACGTTATAGATTCTCTTAAGGCGCACTATCGAAGCATTGGTATGGATAATAATTACGACGCTCCTCTCATACTTAAACTGACAGACTCCTTTGGGAACTCCTTTGTCCGCAGTCAATTCTCTCCGGTCCATGACGGCGGAATCCTCAAGACCTTCCTTGAGGATAGCGAGCTTCACCTGAGGCCAGGCGACGTTCTTACTCTTGAAGTAGAGGTTGATCCATCGTACGACCCTACCTCTTACAACATCATTTGGTCATCTACCAAAGCTTGGTCCGATCAGCCCCAAACTGAGTGCAAGGTGGTGATACCAATTACGAATCGACAAGTGGGCCAACAGTTCAACGTCATGTGCACGGTGACGGCCAATCGCGAATGGCATCGAATGGGGATGGACGCGGATGACTTCTTGTTGCTTTACTATCGGGTTCTCCCTCCGGTCTCTTAGGTCTAACAATTCATTCAAGCCGACGCTGCTTTGCGTTGCGGCCTGGAACAGGCGGTCTCGAACGTTCACCATTGGCGGAAAGAGCATAGCCGGGACGGGGCCGTTGCACCTGGGGTAGCGTCCCCTTTCGACTAGAATTGGAATTTGGTCAGCTGCTCGGTACCGGCGACGCTTTAGTTGCTTGCCGGGCTTCGCCCGATTAGCCGCAACGGAATCAGGAGATTGCGTCATGCGTTGGGTCAGAGTCGCATCCACGTTCTTCATGGCCATCGTCGCCACGGCCTGCAAGGCACAAACAACCACAAATGCGACGCTGGATTACGACCGATTGATCCAGCTAGATGCCGAAAATCTTGCAGAGACCGGTATTGGCGAAGCCTACATGCAAGTTCTGCCAGAACTGCAGAAGTATGTCTCCCAACCCGCGCGCGTCGAAGAACTGATTGACCCCGACCTGCCGCGGTACGCTATCCGGGTCCATGGTACGGAGTACGTCATCTACTCTGCTGATGGTGCGGGGAGTGAAGATGCGAGCTGGGGCACCGCTACTTACGTATTCTTCAAAGTAGTCAATGACCAACTCGCCAACACAGACGTTCGCTTCTTCGCGGTCGATGCAGGCAATGATCTGGGTGGGTTGTTTCTCACTCCAGAGCAAGCTGAGGCGTCGCGAGCCACACTCCCACGCCCTTCAGACTGGCCGTATCTCCCAGAAGCTGCCGGCCCTTGGTATGGGCAGCAGCACTAGCTGAGATTGCAAATGACCGCCTCTGGTCGAGAGCGGAAATTGGTGCCGTAGCGATTTCCACGAAAAGCTCATGTCGACCCAAGCTCTCCCCGCAATTCATCAACAAACGCCCGCCCCACCGGCACCTCAGCCCCATCATTCAACACCAGCCAATACCGGCTCCCCGAAGCAGCATGCAACGTCCGCACATGCTTCAAATTGACCAGATACGACCGATGGCAGCGCACAAAGTCCGGCGGTAGCACGGCAGTAAGACTCGCCAGCGACTTGTCATGCAGCTCACTCCGCCCATCGCGCATCCGCACCTCGCTGTAATCCCCATCAGCACCAATCCAAAGCACATCGGCCAGCTCCACCATCGCCGTCCCCTGCGCATGCCAGATGCCCAGGTAACGCGCTGCCCCAGACCGATACCGGCCAACATCCAGCAGCCGCTCCAGCGCTTGCCCCAGCCGCTCGCGTGAGAAAGGCTTCGGCACGAAGTCCAGCACCCCATGCTCAAATGCCTGCAGCGCCCGTTCCCGATGTGCGGAGACCACCACGCAGTGGTATCGGCCAGCCACCACGCGCTTCAGCAGGTCGAAGCCATCCTCGCCCCCCAAATTCAGATCCAGCAGCAGGCCGTCATACACGCTGCGCTGCAGCCGGTCACCGGCGGCGTCCAGGTCGGCCACGGCATCGAATCGCGCGCGGCTGCCAGCCAGTTCGGTACACATCCGCAGCAGCCGCTGGCGAACCAACAGCTCGTCCTCGACGATCAGGATGCGCATGTCAGCTCCATACGGCCGTACCAGTCGTTGCCGTCGGCGCCCTGCTCGAAGCGCCAGCCCTCCGGACAGGTAGCTGCAAGGCTGGCCGCGATATAGCGGGTGCCCGTGCCTTGCCCGCGATGCGGCGCGGTCCCACGGGCGCTGCGCAGCTCCAGCATCCAACGGTCGCCGTCGCGTTGGATACGTAGGCGGAAGGGATGCTCGGCACACGCGACCGCCCCCGCATGCGTGAGCGCATTCTCGACCTGCGCATGCAGCACGCCGGGCGGCAGCCACAGGCCAGTGTGCTCGCCCTCGACCTCGAAGCCGATCTGGCGATCCAGCGCGAGGCCGACAATGTCCAGGTGGTTGCGGCACAGCGCCAGCTCCTCTTCAATCGGCACGCTGGGGCGGGTGCTGCTTTCACGCAGGCGGTCGAACTGCTCGGCCAGCGATTCGACCAGGCGGCTGGCGCGCATCGGTGCTTGTTCGATCAGCTCCTGCAGGCCGGTGAGGGTGTTCATCAGCCAATGTGGCTGGATGCCCCGTTGCAGCAGTTGCAGCGAGAGGCGGGCGCGCTCTTCGCGCAGCTGCGCGTTGTGGTGGTCCAGCGTACGCAGCTGCGCGGCGTGGCGGATCAGCAGAAAGCCCATCAGCACGGCCAGGAACAGGAAGTAGGGGCCGTCCAGGAAGATGCCGCCGGCGAAGGGCACGGCCAGCGCACCGGCCACGACCAACGTCAGGATCGGCCAGCGCTCGTCAGGCTCACCACGGGCGCGCAGCAGCACGTAGGCGGAGGTCAGCAGGCTGAGCAGCAGGAGGGCAGCACCACGGCCATCGAAGCTGGGGACGAAGGCGGCCAGCGCCAGCGCTGTCGCGAGATAGACCATGCGTGCAGTCTTCGGAACGGCGACGCCGAAGCGACGCACCAGATAGGCCGGCAACAGGATTGCTGCAGCCAAGTGCAGCAGGAGCAGCACGAGCAGCCGCGGGCCGTGCCACGGGTAGGTATAGCCCACCAGCGGGCGCCATGCTTCAACCACGGGCAACGCAAGGCCGACGACACCCAGCGCCAGCAGCACGCGCGCACCCGGCACCCGTGGGCGGCCACGCTGTGCAGCGAGGAAGTACAGGCACGCCGCACCGAGTGCACCGGTGGCGAGCGCGGCGATCAGCCACGGTCCAATGCCGTGGCTGTAGATCGAGGCGGCTGGCCCGATGGCAACGAAGGCATCCGCACTCCGCAGCTTGAACCACTGGTGATGGCTGGAAGCGAGCAGCACCAGCGTATCGGTGCCGCTGGGCGAGGAGGGCGGCAGCACGCGGATGATGTCCACCTGTCCCGGCCACTCTTCGTCTGCGTTGCGGCCGACCGCGCCATCGGCGGCCAACGGCTTGCCGTTCCAGAAGGGCTGGCTGGCGGCGCGCACCGAGATGCGTAATGCACGGTCAGCAACGTCGTGTGCGGTCGGCGCAGGCAGGCGCCAGCGCAGCCAGTAAGGGCCGCGCCACTGCACCAGCTCGCGTTGGTTGGCCGGTTGCCAGTCGAGGGTCTTCGGCGGCGCGGTGGGCAGTGCGCCATCAGCACCCAACGTGACAGGTGCCATCTCCTGGGCTTCGTAGTAGCGCACGCCCGGTGGGGGCGCGACCAACAGCAGCCACGCGGCGACCGCGATGAGCAGGACGGCGAGGGCGGTCAGGGTGCGTGGAATCTGCATGGGCCCATCGTATCGGTTGCACGGAGTCACTGGACCCCCGTCTGGAGCTGTTCGGCGGACGGGCGCTCCCCGGTTGCCTTGGGCGCGGTGATGCTGGCGGCGTAGTGCATGCGCCAGCCCTTGGCGCCCGGTTCGTCCTTCTTCCCACCCGGAGTCCGTCATGTCCACTGTCTCGCCCTGCCTGTTCCCTTCCCCTTCGTCCGGTCGACGCCTGCGGGTCACGCGACTGGCGGCACTATGCCTGGCCGTTGTCGGCGCCTCGCCTGTACTGGCACGTGACGCGTCGGCGCCGCTGGTGTTCACCCCGTATGCGTTCGAGACGCAGAAGCACGGCACCATCGACGCCGAGGCGGGCTATCTGGAGGTCCCGCGGCGGCATGCCGACCCGAACGGGCCGCGCATGCGCCTGCGGGTGGTGCGCCTGCCGGCGACCGGCGGCAATGGCCGTGTGGCACCGGTGGTGTATCTGGCCGGCGGTCCCGGTGGCTCGGGCGTCGGGACCGGGCGCGGTCCGCGCTGGCCGGTGTTCGATCAGGTCCGGCGCGAGACCGATGTGCTGCTGCTTGATCAGCGCGGGGCGGGTGAGTCCGAGCCGCCGCCGTCGTGCCCGCACCAGCACACGTTCGACGATGCACAGCCGCTGCAGCGCGATGCGGCGCTCGCCGCGCTGCGTGACGTCGCCGCCCGCTGCGTGGCGTATTGGCGGGAAGCCGGTGTGGACCTGGGTGCCTACACCACCGTCGAGAGTGCCGGCGACCTGGAGGACCTGCGTCGCGCGTTGAAGGTGCCGAAGATCAGCCTGTGGGGCATGAGCTACGGCACCCATCTGGCGCTGGCCACGGTGCGCCTGCACGGCGCCGGTCTGGACCGCGTGGTGCTGATGGGGACAGAAGGCCCCGACGACACGTTGAAGCTGCCGCTGTCGGCCGATGCGCTGCTGGCGGAGTTGAGCGTGCTGGCCAAAGGAGCGGGCTTCGATGATCTGACCGGCTCGGCCACGCGCGTGCTGGCCGCCCTGCGAGAGCAGCCGCGCCAAGGCCACAGTGTCATGCACGGCGGCAAGCCGGTGATGATCGGCGAGTTCGACGCGCAGTTGGCGATCAGTGCCTGTCTCGGGCGCCGCATGACCCAGCAGTGGCTGCCGCTGATCCTGCGCGATGCCGAGAACGGTGACTACGACCTGCTGGCAGCGATGGTTCTACTGCTGCGCAGTGAACACGGCAGCTACGGCGCGATGCCGCTGGCGATGGATGTGGCGTCCGGCCAGACTCCGCAGCGCCGCGCACTGGCCGAGACGCAGGCACGCGAGAGTCTGTTCGGCGATGCGCTGAACTTCCCGTTCCCGGCACTTGGGGATGGCTTGGGACTGGTCGATCTTGGCGATGCCTTCCGTGGTCCGCTGCGCAGCGATGTGCCGGTGTTGTTCATCAGTGGGACATTGGATGGGCGCACGCCGCCCGCCAATGCCGAGGCATTGCGGCCCGGGTTCAGCGACAGCCGCACATTGCGGGTGCGCGGGGCCAGCCACGACAACGAACTGTGGCTCGGGAACCCTGCCATCGCCGCAGGCCTCACGGACTTCCTGGCAGGTCGGCCGGTGGGTGATGCGGCCTTGGAGGTGGCACCGCCTGTGTTCGCCAGGAGCAAGAGCGATCTGGTGGATCCGCGCGGGCGCTGAGAGCTGTCTGTAACTGCGCCTGTGTGCAGGCGCAGTGGACCGGCCGAGGTGTATGGTTTCGGCTGGCCCCGGCGCTTGCGCCCACACAGGAGGACACGATGACCGATTCAACGGTGGCATCTGTGCACGGCACGCCTCAGGATTACGGCGACACGCTGTACCGGGTCTACTTCGAAGTGGGCGAGTGGGAAGGCATCGCGCGCGAGGCCATTACCGCCTTCCTCGTCGAGCGCGCCAGCGACAATCCTGACTTCGACTTTGACGCCTCGCTGCTGCACGCGCGGCCCCTCGGTTATGAAGTGGACCTGCCGATGCAGCTGATTCCCGAGGTGGTACGTGCCCTGGCCGAGCGGAATGTAGCGGTGTATCAGGTGGTCCGGCTTGGCGGGATCTGACCGGCACGCCGCCTGCCCGGGACAGGGGCCGTTGGCAGTGCCTGGGCATCACCGCCTCGGCTAAGATGGCCGCGATCCCCGGAGACCGGCTGCACGGCAAGGAAAACCGATGTGTAAGACAGCCCGCGATTCAGTAGCCGCATCAGTGCGATGGGCACTCGTTGCACTTTTGTTGCTACCGCTGCCGGTGATGGCATCCGATTTCACCGGCGTGCTGACGCTGTTCATCGCGATGCCGCTCTTCCTGCTTACCGCATTGGTGCTCGGCCTGTTGCTCGTGTTCCGTCGTCATCGCTGGGTGCGTGTGATGGGGACGATTGTCGCTGTCCCGATCCTGCTGGCCGGCATCGGTGTGGCCTGGTTGGATACCTGGCGGGCCTGGCCGTCTCTCAGTGATCGCGATCCCGTCCCGCCCGCGATGATCGTCATCCTCTATGTGCTGATGTGGCTTGGTCTGCTCGCCCAAGCGTGGCTGCTGTGGCGTTGGCCGTCACGGCCCCGGCGAACCGGCACGCCCACCGCTGTATCGCAAGCGCCTGATTCCCCATGATCACCGGCGGACGCACTGCGCGTTCGCCCCTCCCGTTTCCCAACCTGGCTAGAGGCAACAATGGCGGATCCTTACAACAGCGGTGGCCGCGCAGGTCCCGCAACCCGGCTCGACGATTCCATGGTGACCACGGCGATGGAGCTGCCCGGCTTCCGCGTGGTGCGCAGCCTGGGCGTGGTACGTGGCATTACCGTGCGCTCGCGCTCGATCGTGGGCAACTTCCTCGGCGGGCTGCAGACCATCTTCGGCGGCAACATCACCATCTATACGCAACTGTGCGAGCAGGCGCGCGAAGAGACCTACCGGGACATGTCCAACCATGCGCGCATGCTCGGTGCCAACGCGATCATCGCAATGCGCTATGACGCTACCGACGTGATGACCGGCCTGACCGAAGTGCTGTGCTACGGCACGGCGGTGATCGTCGAACCGACGCACCTCTAAGCTGCCCGCTCGCGATACGTCCCGCGTATTGCAGCCTCCTGTGGTTGGTATTGGCATCCGCGCAGCGCAGCGCGGATGCTGTCCACATGACGATCAACGACACGCTTTCTTTCGCTGGCCAGGTGGCCCTGGTCACCGGCGCCGCCCGCGGTCTCGGCTTCGCCTACAGCCGGTTGCTCGCGCAGCGCGGCGCACACGTGGTGATGCAGGATATCGGCGCCGGGCTGGATGGCACCGGCAGCGATCCGCAGCGGATCGATCAGGCAGTTGCGCGCCTGCGTGCGGATGGCCTCTCTGTCGAGGCCAGCCATCGAGGCATCGCTACCCGTATCGAGGCCGCCGCACTGGTTGCCGAGCTGCTGCAGCAGCATGGCCGCCTGGACGTGATCCTGCACAACGCCGGCTGGGTCGAATATCAACGGATCGACGCGGTGGACGAGGATCGCTTCGACCACATGATGGCGGTCGCGGCCAAGGCACCGCTGTGGCTGGCCCAGGCGGCCTGGCCGGCGATGCAGGCGCAGGGGTATGGCCGCATCGTGCTGACCACCTCCGACCGCGCGCTGTATCCGCAATACGTGCAGCACGGGCTGGCGGCGTATGCGGCGGCGAAATCGGCCGCGGTCGGCATCGTCAACGTGCTGGCGGCCGAGGGCGCGGCGCGGGGCATCGTGGTCAATGCGGTCTCGCCGGTGGCCAAAACCCGCATGTGGGGCGTGCAGGGCGAGCCGGATGAACTGTTTCCGGAGGCGGTGGCACCCGGTGTGGTGTTCCTGGCCTCGCGCGCCTGCACCGAGGGTGGCTGGATCCTGCGTTCCAGCAACGGCCAGTTCCATGCCACGCGGCTGACCGAGGCCGAGGGCGTGCGCTATCCGCGCGACCTGCAGGCGGTGTCCGCCGGCAGTGTGGAGGTTGTCGCCGCGCACTGGCCGCAGATCGCCACGGCGGCCATCGAGCCGCGCTGACGCCTGCGCACGTCTCGGCGTACTACCCTTGGGGCTGTTTTCCCGCTCCGGCACCGCCCCATGGTCGATCTTCGCCAGCTCCGTCAGTTCGTCGCCGTCGCCGAGGAGCTGCACTTCCACCGCGCGGCCGCGCGGCTGCATATGTCGCAGCCACCGTTGACGGCGGCGATCCGCAAGCTGGAGGAGGAGATCGGGGCGGAGTTGATCCAGCGCGGCAACCGCACGTTGGGGCTGACAGTTGCCGGCCAGACGCTGCTGGCCGAAGCACGTCTGACCTTGCAGCAGGCCGACCACGCGTTGCTCGCCACCCGTGATGCAGCCGCCGGACGCACAGGGCTGGTAAGGCTGGGCTATGTGGGCAGCGCGCTGTACGGGCGGTTGCCGCAGGTGATCCGCGCCTTTCGTGCGCAGCATCCGCAGGTGCGGCTGGAGCTGATCGAAGCGACCTCGGCAGGGCAGCTCACGCTGCTGCGCGAGGGCCGCATCGATGTGGCGGTGCTGATCCCCCCGATCCACGATGCGGCGGACATGCGGCTGCAGGACTTCGATGAGGACCGCTTGGCCATTGCATTGCCCCGCGCCCATCCGCTGGCGCAGCAGGCCACCGTGCCGGTCGACGCGCTGGCAGCCGAACCGTTCGTGCTGTGGCCCGCGCGCGAGGGGCAGGGCTTCCACGCGCAGGTCATGCGTCTCTGCGCGGATGCCGGGTTCAGCCCGCGGGTGGTGCAGGAGGCGCACGGGATGCATGCCGTGCTGTCGCTGGTGGCGGTGGAGGCCGGAGTATCGATCGTGCCGGCCAGCATGGTCGGCTTCCGCCAGGAGGACGTGGTCTACCGGCCGGTTGCGGGCGACGCTGCACACTTCACACTGCAGCTGTGTACGCCGGCCAGTGATCCATCGCCGGCACTGCGCCACCTCCTTGATCTGGTCAGGGAGGCCGCTCCACTGCAGGTGCGGTGACAGGCGGAAAACGGCGGTGCTTCAAGGGAGCGCGGCGGTCAGTATCTGGCAGGTCGCTTGGCAGTCCGTGGTGTTGAGCGCGTCGATCAGCGGGACCAGCAGTTCGCCATTCGCCTCGCCGGCGTCGCGCCGAAGCTGCAGTCCCTCTGCGACCTGTGCACGTTGCGGCAGCGGCAGTACGCGGGCCATCATCGCGGCGACCGGCTGGGCATCGCGGGCGAGTCGGCGGCGCTGCTCCTCAGGAAGCTCCTGCGAGGCGATGTGCCTGGCCAGACTCTGCAGTGCGGTGGCGCCGAAGTCCGCGGTGTTCTTGAGCATGGCCGGCTCGATGGGGTCCCGCTCTGATTCCGGACGTGCCGCGATGCGTTCTCCGTCAAGCCGCAGCTGCACTGCCGCGCAGCCAATGAAGAACACGGAGGCCTGCAGTATCTCGGGGCCGAATCGCGCGAGCTGTTCGTTGGCCCGGGGGGTGCTGGGGTTGGCCTCGATGTACTTCATGAGGTCGTCCGCAGCACCGCTGATGTGGTCGTTATAGGCGAATGCTGCAGTGCTGACGTTCTCGCAGAAGGCATCAAATCCGGCGCGGTCGTTTGCCTCGATCGTATCGGTCAGGACCGACAGATCGAGCACCCTGCGCATCTGCGTCTGCATGGTCTCCAGCGAAACGCCAGTCGCCGGTACGTCGTTGGCATTGAGCCCCTGCATCTGCGAGAGCGCCTCGCGTTGAACGGCCAACGTGGCGTCCAGCCGGGCATTGGCCTGGGCGACGTTCGCACCCAGTGCAGCTGTCAGGGCAAGCAGCAACGGTGGGCCGTGCCGAACGATGGAGCCAGCATCCATGTCTATCTTCGCGGTGCGTGTGAGGGGCGCGAGTATAGGCCAGCTCGTTGCGCATTCAGCGCGTGCGCTTCACCCACGCGCGCACCACCAGCGCGATCAGCGCGCTGAACACGAGCCAGGAGATCACATCGAACACGCCGTCGCCGATCAACGCGCTGACCAGCCCGACCACGCTGACCAGTGCGATCCACGCCGGGGCGATGAACGGGCTGCGCGGTGGCTTCACCGGTGCGCTCATGCGGCACCGCCGGTCTTCGCGGCGCGCTCGATCTCGGTGACGCGTGCCTCGGTACTGCCGCGCTTCACCCACAGGTACAGGCCGCTGATCAGCACCACGATGGTGAGCAGATCCAGCAGCGCCCACAGGACCTTCAGCGGTAGCTTGCCGTAGTCGCCGAAGTGCAGCGGCTGGCTCAGCAGCAGCACGCTCATATAGGTCGGCAGCTGCGGCTGAGCAGTGAGTTCGCCGGTCTTGGCATCGATCAGCACGGGGCGATACAGCCGTTCGGTAAGCGCGGTGTTGCCCTGCATGAACACCCCATAGTGATGGTCACCGCTGTAGCCGGTGCCGGGGAAGCTGACAAAGGCCGGGCGCATGCCGGGCTCGGCGGCGCGGGCGGTGTCCACGGCGGCCTGCAGCGAGGCCAGCGTAGCCGGGCGCGGTTGGCCGGCATAGCGGGCGGCGAACTCGCCGAGCTGCTCGCTCTGCCAGGCCTGTTCCAGCGGCTTGGCAATGGTGTTGATGGCGCCGGTGATGCCCACCACCAGTGCCCAGCCGAGGGTGACGATGCCCAGCACGTTGTGCAGGTCCAGCCAGGCCAACCGACGGTTGCGACCGGTGCGCAGCGTGCCGAAGCGCTGCTTGCGCATGAACGGTCCGTACAGCACCAGCCCGGAGATGATCGCGACCGCGAACAACAGCCCCATCGCGCCCATGAACAACATGCCCGGCAGACCGAGGAACAGATCGGTGTGCAGACGGTAGAGGAAATACATCACGCCTTCGTTGAACTGCGCGGCCGGCAGTACCTCGCCGGTGGTCGCATGCAGCAGCGCGGTGTGCATCTGCGGCGGCGGCGTGTCCGCGCGGGCGCCGGTGTTGACGTACACGGTGGGCGCATCCGGATCCCAGCCAACGAACAGCGGCACATCGCCGGGATACTGCGCCAGCGCGGTGCTTACCTGCGCGTCCAGATCACGCGGGGGGGCGTCGGCGGCGGTTGTGGCGACCTCCGGCTCGCTGAGGTGGGCGATCTCCTCGGCGAACACCAGCGGCAGGCCGGTCAGGCACAGCAGCAACAGGAACAAGGTACAGACCAGGCTGGTCCACTTATGGATGACAAACCAGGCCTTGATGGTGGCACGTTGCATGAAAGCTCTCTGGCGATGGCTGGAGGCGCGGTATGGGCCGGAATTATCGAGACGGGGGTCTTCAAACGCAAATGCGTCTCACATCATTGGCGAGTTCAGGAAAAGGCGCTTTCATCTTGTTGACCCATTCCGTTCACGGTTTCGATGCCCACCGGTCAGTAGCGTAGATCGTCCCCACCGCACTTGGAGACATGCCATGAATCCCCTGCAGACGGCCGCGCGCGCGATGCGCAACGGACTGGAAGAAGTGGCGGCCCTGCTGGTCGGTGAGCGCGCGGAATCCCTGCGCCAGGACGATACGGCCGCACCCGGGGTGGGCATTCCGATGCCGCGCCGGCTGCCCCTCAAGCGCCCGCTGCTGCACGGGCGCAAGGGCATGGCCCCGTGGCAGAAGATTGGCCCAGGCCGTCGCTAAGGGCTTTTGGCATCGGCGGGGTGGTTGACCCCGTCGTTGACCGGCACCTCATGGATATCGAACGGATTGACGCCGTCCAGGCAGCCAACGTTGTAGCCGTATTCGTCCGGCGATGAACGGCGCTGGTGGTGGGTATAGATGCCACACACGCTGCAGAAGTGATGACGGGCGACATGTGTGTTGAACTGATACAGGCGCAGCTCGTCGTGCCCCTGTACGACCTCCAGATCGGCCAGCTTCACCGAGGCGACGATCGCGCCGCGCCGCCGGCACATCGAGCAGTCGCAGCGCCGCGGCGAGACCACGCCGTCGGGCAGATGCAGGCGCAGGACGACGGCGCCGCAATGACACCGGAGTAAATGGTGCCGCTGGATGGGGACACCCCCGACCGTGGTCAGACCCTGCATGGATGGCGCGTCCTGTAGCCGTTCAGAGGGCTGGAAGTATGCGGCCGGTCGCCCGGCCCGGGCCAGCGGGCGGCTGCCGGCGGGTGAACGCCGCCCGAAGCTGAACAGGCTCGACATGCGGCGCACACAGGGGTTATGGCTAACTAGCGCCCCGGATAGACGACGGATCGATGCGTGAAGAAGGCAGGACGATGGGGGCTGGCGCTGCTGATGCTGCTGGCGGCGCTGTGGATTACTGGTTTGCTG
Source organism: Stenotrophomonas sp. TWI819 (assembly GCF_039673075.1). Classification (NCBI taxonomy): domain Bacteria; kingdom Pseudomonadati; phylum Pseudomonadota; class Gammaproteobacteria; order Lysobacterales; family Lysobacteraceae; genus Stenotrophomonas; species Stenotrophomonas sp. TWI819. Next base: position 107,236 of record NZ_JBDJKY010000009.1, read on the forward strand.
GCCTATCAGCTGCCGGGTCCGGGCTGGTTGCGGTATCTGCTGGTTGCGCTGTGGGTGGTGTTCGCCGTCACCGGTGCGGTGGGCGTGGCGCGTGCGCGCGCCGGGCGCTGGCCAGGCGTCCTGTACGGCGTGGCACTGGTGCTCTCGGGCATCTGGTGGCTGCTGCTCACTCCCCGCCAGGATCGGATCTGGGCCGATGACGTCGCCCAGCGCCTGAAGGTGGTCGAGGTGGATGGGTCACGCGTGGTGCTGGACAACGTCCGTGACTTCACCTGGCGCAGCGAGACCGACTACGACGCGCGCTGGGTGCGCCGCGAATACAACCTGGACCAGCTGCGCTCGGCCGACCTGATCATGTCCTACTGGATGGGCCCGGCGATCGCGCACACGCTGATCTCGTTCGGCTTCGACGATGGCCGCTACCTGGTGTTTTCACTGGAGATCCGCAAGGAGCGCGGCGAGTCGTTCTCGGCGCTCGGCGGGTTCTTCCGCAAGTTCGAAATGACCCTGGTTGCCTCGGAGGAATCGGACATCGTGCGCACGCGTACCAACGCGCGGGGCGAAGACGTGTATCTGTACCGTCTGCACGGCATGACCCAAGAGCAGCTCAAGGGCTTGTTCCTCTCCTATCTGGGCGAGGCCCGCAAGCTCGATGCCGCGCCGGCGTTCTACAACACCCTGACCAGCAACTGCACCACCATCGTGTACGAACTGGCCAAGCAGATCGCGCCGGGCCTGCCGGTGGATTACCGGCTGCTGGCCTCGGGCTACTTCGCCGAGTACGCGCGTGATCTGGGCGTGCTCACGCCGGGCGTGCCGTTCGAGACGCTGAAGGCACGCGGACGCATTACCGATCGTGCACGCGCCAGCAGCGAGACCGATGATTTTTCACAGGTGATCCGCCGGGGCGTCCCGGGGGCAGAGCAGGGAAGCGTTCCATGAGTTCCGCATTGAAGCTGTTGCCGCACCGCGCGTTGCCGATGCTGGCCGTGGTGCTCTCGCTGCTGCTGTCCAGTGGCTGTGCGATGGTCACCATGAAGCAGGTGGCGCCGACCGACTACCTCGCCAACAAGCGCGGCGATGTGCTCACCTCTGGCAAGCTCAGCGCCGCCTCGCAGGAGACGCTGAGCGTCATCGGCATGGACGTGGCGCAGTGCGAGAAGGACGTGGCCGCCTGCCAGAAGACGCTGGGGCATACCGACGTGCTTCCTGAGGAGCAGCGCCTGTCCGCGCAGTCCGAGCTGTGGGTGAAGACAGCGCTGGCGCTCACCCCCAAGCCCAAGGACCGCGAAAAGACGCCGATGTCCGATGCGGCACTGGATGCCTGGCTGGAGGCGGCACGCTATGCCTATGCGTACCTGTTCTTCAGTGGCCGCACGCCGTCGGACCGCGCCTTTGAGGATCGCCAGACCCAGGTCCGCGATTACTACAATTACGCCGCCGAACAGACCGCCTCGGTGGTGTTCAAGCGCAGCCGCGAGAGCGCGCTGGAAGGCGAGGATTACAACGCCGCCGTGGCGGGCGAGCGCTGGACGCTGACCGCCGATTTCGATGAGCTGCGCATGCAGACGATCCCGACCCGGATGGTGTCCGCCTCGGCGCTGAGCTTCGCCGGCCTGCGCAGTACTTATCGCCGTGATGGCTTCGGCGCCGAGCTGGTGGTGATCATGGACCCGCCCAAGCTGGTGGCCCCGGCCGATGGCGAAAAGGTGGAGATTCCGCAGTACAGCGAGATGTCGGCGATCAACGCCACCGCGCTGCTGCGTTTCAAGGGCGACACCCTGCAGCAGGTGCTGGATACGACCCAGGTACTGTTCGAGGTGTACTCGCCCGAATCCACCGAGCGCGTGGACCTGCACGGTGAGAAGGTGCCGCTGGCCGGCAACTTCACCGCTGCCTACGGTATCTGGCTGGCCCAGTCCGGCTTTGCCACCCAGTCGCTGCGCACGCTGTTCGGCCTCAGCGAAGGCATCGGTGCGCCGCACATGTACCTGATGCAGCCGTGGGATCCCAACCGCCGCATCATCTTCATGCTGCACGGCCTGGGCAGCAGCCCGGAAGCGTGGGTGAACGTGGCCAACGAGATCATGGGCGATCCCGAGCTGCGCCGGCATTTCCAGGTCTGGCAGGTGTATTACCCCACCAACGCCCCGATCGCGCTCAACCGCTACGAGATCAACCAGGCCTTCAACAACACGCTCAAGCACTTCGACCCGACCGGCAGCACGCCGGCGTCCAAGGACATGGTGTTCATCGGCCACAGCATGGGCGGTGTGCTCGCGCGCCTGCTGGTGACTTCCTCCGGTGATGTGCTGTGGAACGATCTGCTGGCCAACTACGACCTCAAGGGCGAGCGCCTGAAACGGGTGGAAACCAAGCTGGGGCCGCTGCTGCATTTCACTGCCGAACCGAACGTGGAGCGGGCGATCTTCATCGCCGCCCCGCACAAGGGCACGGACATCGCCGGCAATCGGGTGGGGCGCCTGATCGGCCGGCTGGTGCGGTTGCCGATCACCCTGCTGGGCAAGTTCGAGGATGTGTTCGTGACCCTGCAGGAATCCGAATCGGCCAACAGCACGACCAAGCTGCAGATTCCCAACAGCATCGACAACCTCAAGGCCAGCGATCCATTCGTGAAGGCCGCCGGTGCGCTGCCGATCACGCCGGGGCTGAAGTACCACTCGATCATCGCCCAGCGCAAACCGGAAGTGCCGTTGCTGCAGTCCGATGATGGCCTGGTGCCGTACTGGAGCGCGCACCTGGAGGGGGCAGTGTCGGAGAAGGTGATCATCTCCGGGCACAGCGTGCAGGAAACCCCGCAGGCCGTGCTGGAGATCCGCCGCATCCTGCGTGAGGATCTTGAAGAGGTCGGCGACACGCATCCGTAAGGGGCGTGTCCCGCTGAGCGTCAGATCCGCCGCGCGACGACCACGCTCGACAGCGCCAGCACCAGCATGATCGCGAAGGTCAGCAGGTAGCCCAGCACCTCGCGGCCGTCCAGGAACAGCGCGAACAACGAGCCGGAGATCGCCAGCGTGGTCGCCACGCCGAGGGCCTCGCTGAGCTGCAGGGCAGACGTGTTGGCGCCCTGGTGCTCAGGCGCGGACAGCGACAGCGTCAGCACCGACAGGCTGGGGTAGATCAACCCCATGCCCAGCCCGGTCAGCACCCAGCCCACCATCGCCGACCACAGCGGTATGCCGGGCTGGATCGCCAGCGAGGTGGCCAGGATGCCCACGCACATCAACAGCGCGCCGGACTGCAGCAATTGCCGGCGCGACCAGCCGCGCTGCTGATGGCCCTGCAGCCAGGAGCCGGAGAACCAGCCCAGCGCGCCCAGGCTCAGCGCCACACCAGCCAGAACCGGCGTCAAGCCGCGTTCGCGCTGCAGCAGCAGGGGCAGGAAGGCTTCGCAGCCGAAGAACGCCGAGGCGGCGATGCCACGCAGCGCGATCACGCTGGGCAGGCCGCGGCGCAGCATCAACGTGCCGGTTGGCAACAGCTTCCAGCTGCACAGCGCGAGCACCGCCAACGCAGGGCCCAGCAGCGCGATCGCAAACCAGCCCTGTTGTTGCCCGCCGATGTACAGCGCCAGCGCACCCAGGGAGGCACCCACGGCCCAGGGCACCACGTTGCGGCCGGTGCTGCCTGTGGCTACGACGCCGACCTGGCGCAGGGCGGGGCGCAGCAGCAACGCCGCCGGGATCGCCAGCAGCGGCACGATCAGGAACACCCAGCGCCAGCCCAGGTGCTGGACGATCAGGCCGCTGATGCTGGGGCCGATCAACGAGGGCACCACCCAACCGGCGGAGAACGCGGCGAACACCCGCGGTCGCATCGACTCGGGGAAGGAGCGCCCGACCAGCACGTACAGCGCGACCGAAATCGCACCGGCGCCCAGGCCCTGCATCAAGCGGCCCAGCACCAGCACCGGCATGTGCTGGGCGAACCCGGCCACCAGCAGGCCGGCGACGAAGCAGGCCAGACCCAGCCACAGCGGCCGCGCCGGGCCGCCCTGATCACTCCAGCGGCCGGACAGCGTCATCCCGATCACGCTGGTGGCCAGGGTGCCGCCGAATGCCAGCGCGTACAGCCGCAGCCCATCCAGATCATGGGCGACGGTCGGCATCGCCGCGGCCACGGCCAGTGCCTCGAAGGCATGCAGCGAGACCAGCGCGACCATGCCGATCGTGGTGGCGCGGTAGGCCGGTGACAGGATCGAGGGGATCGGGGCGCCCGCCACCGGAGCGGTGGTGGGCGAAGACGAGGCGTCAGCGGACATGCGGATTCCAGACATCGGGAGGAGGGCCGGGCTTGCACTGCACCCCCGGCGGCGCGCAGGATGCCACCTGAACCAAGGTTGAGGTCAAGCAGTGATCGCGCAGGAACTGAGTGTAGGCGACGTCGCCAAGCGGAGTGGTGTGGCCGTATCGGCATTGCATTTCTATGAGCGCAAGGGGCTGATCCGCAGTCTGCGTACCGCCGGCAACCAGCGCCGTTTCGCGCGCGACGTGCTGCGCCGGCTGGCGGTGATCCGCGTCGCCCAGCGGGTCGGGATGCCGCTGGAAGCAGTCGCGACCGCGTTTGCTGCGTTGCCCGAGAACAAGACGCCGACCAAGGCCGAGTGGGCGAAGATGTCGGCGCTGTGGCGCAGTGAGCTGGACCAGCGCATCGAGCAGTTGCTGCTGCTGCGCGACCAGCTCACCGACTGCATCGGCTGCGGCTGCCTGTCCTTGAAGCGCTGCCGCCTGACCAACCCCGGTGATGCGCTCGGCGATCAGGGCGACGGCCCGCGCCGCTGGGAGTAGGGCCGGCCGCTGGGCGGCTCCCGCCTCACCAGACGGTGAAGACCTGCCCGCTCTGTATGCCTTCCACGCTGCGCTGGTAGGCCAGCGATGCGCGCTGCGCGGTCACCGGTTCAAAGCCCGGGAAGTAGGCGCCGTAGTCGTCCACCGATTCGGCCAGCACGTTCGGGCTCACGGCATTGATGCGCAGCCCCCGCGGCAGCAGCTCGCAGGCGGCGGCGCGCACGAAACCTTCCAGCGCGGCATTGGATGCCGTGGCGTTGGCGCCATCGCGGATCGGCTGGGCGCTGATGATGCCGCTGGTCAACGTGATCGAGCCGCCGGTGTTCAGGTGATGCTGGGCGGCCAGACTCAACCGCACCTGGCCGAGTAGTTTGTCCTGCAGGCCGAGGTTGAAGTCGGCCGGCCGCATCTGGGCCAGTGGACCGAAGTGCACCCGGCCGGTGGTCGCGATCACGGCATCGACCTTGCCCACCTTCGCGAACAGGTCCTGCACGCTGGTGTCGTCAGTCAGATCGACCTGCACATCGCCACCGTGGCGGCCGGCGCGGATCAGTTCATGGTGTACGCCGAGCGTGCTGGCGACCGCCTGGCCCAGGGTGCCGCTGGCACCGACAAGCAGGATCTTCATGTGCATGTCTCCCGTAAACGTAGGGGTAGCGCCACGCCATGCGTGGCTGCGTTTGGCCGTCAATCATTTGCCGCCGACAATGCCTGCCCACGCGTGGTCGCCGCGTCGATCGCGCGTGCCACGATGGCCTCGAAACCGTCAGCCTGGAAGCTCTCGATCGCCGCCTGCGTGGTGCCGTTCGGCGAGGTCACGCGGCGACGCAGTTCGGCCGGGGCTTCACCGGATTCATCGAGCATGCGCGAGGCACCGAGCAGCGTCTGTACCACCAGCGTGCGGGCGGCCTCGGCAGGCAGGCCCTGCGCAATGCCAGCCGCTTCCATCGCTTCGGCCAACAGGAACACATAGGCCGGACCACTGCCGGAGACCGCGGTGACGGCATCCATGCGCGCTTCGTCCTCGATCCACACGGTGCGCCCGGCGCTGGCCAGCACGGTATCGGCCTGCGCGCGCTGCGCGGCGCTCACCTCGGCGGTGGCGAACAGCCCGGTCACACCGGCGCCGAGCAGGGCCGGCGTGTTGGGCATCGCACGGACCACGGCCTGGCCGCCACCCAGCCAGCGGTCCAGCTGGCCGCTGGTGATGCCGGCCGCGATGGAGACCACCAGCGGCTGCTTGCCTTGGGCGATATCGGTCAGCGAGGCGCAGACATCGCGCAGCACCTGCGGCTTCACCGCCAGTACCCAGACCGTGCCCTGCGCGGCGGCCTCGGTCGCGCTGGCGTAGGTCTTGATCCCGAACTCGGCCGTCAACTGCTCACGCAGTTCAGTGACCGGCTCGGCGACATGCAGGCTGGCCGGGGCCACGCCCTGGCGGACCAGGCCGGCGATCAGGCTGCGGGCCATGTTGCCGCCGCCGATGAAGGTGATGGGGGACGTACTCATGAACTCTCCTTGGAGCGGGCGGGGCGCTCAGGCCGGTCGCGGGCGTGCGCCGAACAGCGCGGTGCCGATGCGGACCATGGTGGCGCCATGGGCGATGGCCTCAGGGTAATCGCTGCTCATCCCCATCGACAGCGTATCCGCCTGCGGATGCGCTGCGGCCAGCGTGGCGAACAGCGCGGCCATGCGGGTGAAGGCGGCCTGGCGACGCGCGGCGTCCGGCCAGGGCGCCGGGATCGCCATCAGCCCGCGCAGGCGCAGCTGCGGCGCCGCAGCGATGGCGGCCGCGAGCGCGTCGATGTCCTCCGGCGCGCAACCGTGCTTGCTGTCCTCGTCATCGATGTTGACCTGGATCAGCACGTTCAGCGGCGGCTGGCCGGGCGGGCGGTGCGCGGCCAGTGCGGTGACCAGCTTGGGCCGGTCCACGCTCTGCACCCAGTCGAAATGGCGGGCGGCCAGCTCGGCCTTGTTGGACTGCAGATGGCCGATCAGGTGCCACTCCAGGCCCAGCGGTGCCAGCGCCTCGATCTTGGCCACCGCCTCCTGCACGTAGTTCTCCCCGAAGGCCCGCTGGCCCTGCGCGGCCAAGGCCTGCACGGCCTCGGCCGGCTGGGTCTTGGAGACCGCCAGCAGGACCGGATCTGGCCGTCCGGCGGCCACCGCCGCGTTGTGCAGGTTCGTCAGGATGGCAGGCAGGGTCTGGATGGTCACGGCGGGTCCGGTGGATCAGGGGCTGGAGCGTATTGTGCACATCTCGCTCTATACTGCCGCCCGGGGAAAGAACCTTCCAGTCGCAGCAGTCATGGGGAGTAGCAGCGCATGGATATCGCCGAGCTGTTGGCGTTTTCTGTAAAGAACAAAGCGTCGGATCTTCATCTGTCGGCCGGCCTGCCGCCGATGATCCGCGTCGACGGCGATGTCCGCCGCATCAATATTCCGGCCCTGGACCACAAGCAGGTCCACGCGCTGGTGTACGACATCATGTCGGACAAGCAGCGTCGTGATTACGAAGAATTCCTCGAGGTCGATTTCTCGTTCGAGATTCCCTCGCTGGCGCGCTTCCGAGTCAATGCCTTCAATCAGAACCGCGGCGCGGGTGCGGTATTCCGTACCATTCCCTCGGAAGTGCTCACGCTGGAAGACCTGGCCTGCCCGCCGATCTTCCGTGAGCTGATCGATCAGCCGCAGGGCCTGATCCTGGTCACCGGCCCGACCGGTTCGGGCAAGTCGACCACGCTGGCGGCGATGATCGATCACATCAACAAGAACGAATACGGCCACATCCTCACCGTCGAGGATCCGATCGAATTCGTGCACACCTCGCAGAAGTGCCTGATCAACCAGCGCGAAGTGCACCGCGACACGCACGGCTTCAACGAAGCGCTGCGTTCGGCCCTGCGTGAAGACCCGGACATCATCCTGGTCGGCGAACTGCGCGATCTGGAAACGATCCGCCTGGCGCTGACCGCTGCGGAAACCGGCCACCTGGTGTTCGGCACGCTGCACACCAGCTCGGCCGCCAAGACCATCGACCGCATCATCGACGTGTTCCCTGCCGGCGAAAAGCCGATGGTGCGCTCGATGCTGTCCGAGTCGCTGCGCGCGGTGATCTCGCAGGCGCTGCTGAAGAAGGTCGGTGGTGGGCGTACGGCCGCCTGGGAAATCATGGTGGGCACCCCGGCCATCCGCAACCTGATCCGCGAGGACAAGGTCGCGCAGATGTACTCGGCGATCCAGACCGGCCAGCAGATGGGCATGATGACCCTGGACCAGCACCTGCAGGACCTGGTCAAGCGCAGCCTGATCACCCGCAACCAGGCGCGCGAGTACGCCAAGGACAAGCGGATTTTCGAATAGTGGTAGTGCCGGCCGCTGGCCGGCTCCTGAAAACCTTCGGAGTACACCGCGATGAGCACCACCACCATCGACTTCACCTCGTTCCTCAAGCTGATGGCGCACCAGAAGGCGTCGGACCTGTTCATCACCGCGGGCATGCCGCCGGCGATCAAGGTCAACGGCAAGATTTCGCCCATCACCCAGACACCGCTGACGCCGCAGCAGAGCCGCGACCTGGTGTTGAACGTGATGACGCCGGCGCAGCGCGAAGAGTTCGAAAAGACCCACGAGTGCAATTTCGCCATCGGCCTGTCCGGGGTCGGCCGCTTCCGTGTGAGCTGCTTCTACCAGCGCAACCAGGTCGGCATGGTGCTGCGCCGGATCGAGACGCGCATTCCCACCGTGGAAGAGCTGAGCCTGCCGCCGATCATCAAGACGCTGGCGATGACCAAGCGCGGCATCATCCTGTTCGTGGGTGCGACCGGTACCGGCAAGTCCACCTCGCTGGCGGCGATGATCGGCTACCGCAACCACAACTCGACCGGCCACATCATCACCATCGAAGACCCGATCGAGTTCGTCCACAAGCATGAGGGCTGCATCATCACCCAGCGCGAAGTGGGCATCGATACCGACAGCTGGGAAGCGGCGCTGAAGAACACCCTGCGCCAGGCGCCGGACGTGATCATGATCGGCGAGGTGCGTACCCGCGAGGGCATGGACCACGCCATCGCCTTCGCCGAAACCGGCCACCTGGTGCTGTGCACGCTGCACGCCAACAACGCCAACCAGGCGATGGACCGCATCATCAACTTCTTCCCGGAAGACCGTCGCAACCAGCTGCTGATGGATCTCTCGTTGAACCTCAAGGGCGTGGTCGCCCAGCAGCTGATTCCCTCGCCGGATGGCAAGTCGCGCAAGGTTGCCATGGAGATCATGCTCGGCACGCCGCTGGTGCAGGACTACATCCGCGACGGCGAAATCCACAAGCTCAAGGAAGTGATGAAGGACTCTGTCCAGCTGGGCATGAAGACCTTCGATCAAAGTCTGTTCGAGCTCTACCAGGCCGGTGAGATCAGCTACGAAGATGCGCTGCGTTATGCCGATTCGCAGAACGAAGTGCGCCTGCGCATCAAGCTCTCGCAGGGCGGCGATGCACGCACGCTGTCGCAGGGGCTGGACGGGGTGGAGATTTCGGAAGTCCGCTGAGATGGCATCGAACGCACGCTGGGGCGGGATGCTGTTGGCAGCGGGCATGCTGTGTGCGGCTAGCGCCGCGCAGGCGGTAGATCTTCCCGCCTGTACCGATCCGGACGCACCGGCGTGGTATCTGGGGGACGTCGACTCGCTAGACCCCTCGGACGAGGCGGGAATGGTGGACCCGGTTGCCTGGGGTTACGCCGGCGCGCTGCGAGGCAGCAAGGAGCCATCGTTCCGTTGTGGCACGCCGCCTGCGGAGGCGTATCGGTTCGTCTGGGAGCCGCCATTTTCGCCGGGTATTGCGCTGCGGGCGCAGCGTGATGCAGCCGGACATATGTGGATGACTTCACGGAGCATTCCTGAACTGTCAGCACCGGGGTACCCGAAGAAACCGGCGTGGCCATGTGCGGCTGACCGGGAGCTGACCGCAACGGAGTGGGCGTCGGTGGTGGATGCCTTTGATGGCCTGCAGCCTGACGTCCCGGCCCGGTTCGGTCTGGACGGGGAGGGCTGGTACTTCGAATCATTGCGCCAGGGACGGCAGCACTGGGTGTACCGCTGGCAGCCGAAGGCGCTCTCGTTGCGCCAGGCGGGCCGCGCGATGTTGAGGTTGGCGGGGTGTGATGCGCCCCCGGTACGGGATTGAGGACACGCTTCAGTGGCGCATCTGGAAAAGACGCTGGGGCTCTGCGATAGTCGCGCCGTACCGGCCAACCGGAACGCAGGGGGCGCCGGCACCTCGCCGGTATCAACGTATCAGGTGATGGGCATATGGACATGCACGACCCGTATCGGGCGCCGGCGACCGCGCCAATGGCTTCTTCCGTACTGCCAGAGGCGACCTTCGCCGCCACTGACGTCGCAACGTACTACTCGCCACCCGCGTTGAAGATCGCCGCATTGTCACTGACCACGCTGGGTATCTATCCGGTGTACTGGTTCTGGCGCAACTGGCGGGCGATCAAGCATGAAACCGGTGGGGACCAATGGCCGTGGGCGCGGGCCTTGTTCTCGCCGCTGTGGGCGTACCTGTGCTTCAGTGATCTGCGCGATGCCGCCAGCAATCACCTCCGCCCGCTGGCGGTCGCGCCGGGCCTGCTGGGCGCGGCCTACTTCCTGCTGAACTTTTCCAGCCGTCTTCCCAACGGCCTCTGGGTGTTCGCATTGTTCAGCTTCGTTCCGCTGCTGCCGGACAACGGTCTGCTGCGTCGCTACCACCAGGACAAAGGCATGGATATGCGGATGTCCGACCGCTTCGGCGTGTGGCACATCCTGGTGGTGATCTTTGGTGGATTCTTCCTGCTGCTCGCGTTGATCGGCACGCTGCGCGGCGGTGGCGCTTCCTGAGGGCTGGATAATGGTGGCAGTGCGCAACTACGTCCTGATCGACTACGAGAACGTGCAGCCGAAAACCCTGGCGGCGTTGGAGGGGCCGGACTTTCATGTGCTGGTGTTCGTCGGTGTGGCACAGGCGAAGATCAGTATCGATGTCGCTGCCGCACTTCAGGCGCTGGGAACGGGTACACGCTACATCCGCTGCAGTGGCGGTGGCTCCAATGCGTTGGATTTCCACATTGCGTTCTATATCGGTGAGCTGGCGGCTGCGGCGCCTCACTGCAGTTTTCATATCATCTCCAGAGATACGGGCTTCGATCCGCTGGTCAAGCATCTGCGCGCGCGAGGGCTGAGAGTCTCCCGCGCAGCGTCCATCGAAGACCTGTCATTGGCGGGCGATGTGCATACCCCCAGTGGCGCCATGCCGTGTGCGCAGTCCGCATCGGTGTCGGCTACACATCCAGCAGTACTTCCTATGCTGGCGAAGCAAGCGCCGGCCGTGAGTGCTTCCAAAACCACGCCCACGCCGAAGCCAAAGCCAGCTTCCGGTGAGTCTGCCAAGCGTATCGAGCGCATTGTTGTGCTCTTGGGGAAACAGGGAGCGGCAAGACCCAGAACGTCGAAGACACTGGAAAACGCCATCAGTGCGATGTTCCAGAACACCCTGAATGCGGGCGAGCGCACGGCCTTGATCCAGCAGCTGCAGCAGCGCAAATGGGTATCGATCAAGGACAAAAAGGTCACCTACGCGCTGCCAAGCTGATGCACTGCCTGCGGTCTTCTTCGATTGATTAGCCACGCTCATCACCGACAGCACTCCGCACTATCCAATCTCCCCAGCCGACAGGGCTATCGTGGCTCTCCCCCATGACGCCGGCTCACCGGCAGGAGCACCACCATGCAGACACGTGAACTGGGCCGCAGCGGCCTGCGGGTTTCCGCCCTCGGGCTGGGCTGCATGGGGCTGAGCTATGGCTATGGCCCGGCCACCGACCGTACCGAGGCGATCGCCTTGCTGCGCGCGGCGGTCGAGCAGGGGGTCACCTTCTTTGATACCGCCGAAGCCTATGGGCCGTTCCTCAACGAGGAACTGCTCGGCGAGGCGCTGGCCCCGTTCCGCGACCAGCTGGTGATCGCCACCAAGTTCGGCTTCAAGGACGGCCATGCGGATGCGGGCCTGGACAGTCGCCCCGAGCGTATCCGTGCGGTGGCCGAGGCCAGCCTGGCGCGCCTGAAGACCGACCGCATCGATCTTTTCTATCAGCACCGGGTGGATCCGAACGTGCCGATCGAGGACGTGGCCGGCACGGTCAAGGACCTGATCGGCGAGGGCAAGGTGAAGCACTTCGGCTTGTCCGAAGCCGGCGTCGATACCCTCCGCCGCGCGCACGTCGTGCAGCCGGTGACGGCGCTGCAGAGCGAGTATTCCCTGTGGTGGCGTGAGCCGGAACAGGCGGTGCTGCCGGTGCTGGAAGAACTGGGTATCGGCTTCGTGCCGTTCAGCCCGCTCGGCAAGGGCTTCCTGACCGGTGCGATCAACGTGGATACGCAGTTCGCGGCCGATGACTTCCGCAACAGCGTGCCGCGGTTTACAGCTGAAGCGCGCCAGGCCAATCAGGCGTTGGTGGATCGCATCAGCGCGATTGCCGCCGACAAGGGGGCAACGCCGGCGCAGGTCGCATTGGCCTGGCTGCTGGCGCGCAAGCCGTGGATCGTGCCGATTCCGGGCACGACCAAGCTGCACCGCCTGAAGGAAAACCTGGGTGCGGTGGCCGTGGTGTTGAGCGATGCGGAGCTGCAGCAGATCGGTGCGGCGCTGGACAGCGTCGCCATCGTTGGCGATCGCTACAACGCCGAGCGGCAGAAGCTGGTCGCGCGCTGAGCGGGGCGGTGGTGCGCACGACCAACGGTCGTGCGCTACCGGTGCAACGCATCCCGGGTAGGTGCCGACCGTGGGTCGGCACACGCCTCACCCGCGAATGAACGCCAACAGATCCGCGTTGATCACATCCGCATGCGTCGTACACATGCCATGCGGAAAGCCTTTGTAGACCTTCAATGTGCCGTGCTTGAGCAGCTTGATCGCCAGCTCTGCTGAATCCGCGATCGGCACGATCTGATCGTCATCGCCATGCAGGATCAGCACCGGTACGTCGATCTTTTTCAGGTCGTCGGTGAAGTCGGTTTCCGAGAAGGCCTTGATGCAGTCGTAGTGCGCGTTGATCGCGCCCATCATGCCTTGCCGCCACCAGTTGTCGACGATGCCCTGTTGCGGCGGCGTGCCCTCGCGGTTGAAGCCGTAGAAGGGAATCGGCACGTCGCGGTAGAACGCCGCACGGCCCGCGACCAGTGCCTGGCGGAAGCCATCGAAGACCTCCTTCGGCGTGCCGCCCGGGTTGGCCTCGCTTTTGACCATGATCGGCGGCACCGCGCCGATCAGCACCGCCTTGGCCACGCGCCCGGGTTTGGCCTGCGCCACGTAATGGGCGACTTCGCCACCGCCGGTGGAATGGCCGATGTGGATCGCATCGCGCAGGTCCAGGTGATCGGCCAGCGCGTTGACGTCGGCGGCGTAGGTGTCCATCTCATGCCCGCCGCTGGTCTGCGCGGAACGACCATGGCCACGGCGGTCGTGCGCGATCACGCGGTAGCCCTGCAGCAGGAAGAACTGCAGCTGGGTGTCCCAGTCATCGGCGCTGAGCGGCCAGCCGTGATGGAACACGAGGGGCTGACCCTTGCCCCAGTCTTTGTAGAAGATCTCGGTATTGTCGGCGGTGGTGACGTAGGGCATGGCATGGAACTCCTGAGGGAGGGAGGGGCACAGCGGGGTACCTGTGCATGCTGCGTCTAGAGGGTGTTCAGCCGGGATGAAAAGCAGATGTCGGTTTGGCGTCCCGGGGCGACCAGACCGGGGGCCTGAATCAATCTCCCCAGCATCTGTCACGCCGATCGTGTCTAATACCGCTCCCCACGTCACACCCCCACCCTCATGTCCCTTGATTCCCATGGCCCGGCGCCGTGCGACGACGCTGACGGCCACCTGGTCACCGCAGGCCCGCTGACCCCGCCTCCGGACAGTGCCGGCACCGTGGCCGACGAGAAGGCGCTGCGCCATTCCGTGGCCGAGGACGTGCAGGGCATGGTCCTGGCGACCCTGGTCGCCTCGCTCGGCCTGGCGATCTTCGCCAAGGGCGGGCTGATGATCGGCGGCATGGCCGGGCTGGCCTTCCTGGCCCACTACACCTTCGGCTGGAACTTCGGCCTGGTGTTCGTCCTGGTCAACCTGCCGTTCTACTGGGTGGCCGTGCGCCGCATGGGCTGGGAATTCACCCTGAAGACCTTCGCGGCGGTCACCGCCTGCGGCGTGCTGACCGACCTGCTGCCGCGCTGGGCCGATTTCGCCCACATGAGCTCGCTGTACTCGGCCATCGTCGGCGGGGCGCTGGCCGGCCTGGGCATCCTGTTCTACATCCGCCACCGGGCCAGCCTGGGCGGCATCGGCATCCTGGCGGTGTACCTGCAGCGCACCCGCGGCTGGAGCGCCGGCAAGGTGCAGATGTCGTTCGACACGCTGCTGATGTGCGTGGCGTTCTCGGTGCTCTCCCCATCCAAGGTGATGTACTCGGCGATCGGTGCGGTGGTGCTCAGCCTGGTGCTGATGTTCAACCACCGCCCGGGCCGCTACATGGGCGTCTGACGCCCGTTACTCGCCCTGCGGTGGCACCGGCACGACGGTCACGCCGGAGACCCAGCGGCGGCTGCGCAGGTCCAGCGTGGCCACCTGCTCGCCAGGGCCGCGGTACAACCACAGCTGGCAGCACAGGGCATGGTCGCCGGCATAGCTGCTGCGCAGGGCAATGAGCGTGGCGCTGTAGCACTGCTTCCCCGAGCGGATCACGGTGTCGGCGGCGGTATCGAAGGTGTAGCTGCCGGCGCCGCGCCACGGCCAGATGTCGGCCTCGCCCGGATCGGTGCCGGGTGGCACCGGGCAACGCGCCTGCTCGTCGCCGAAGTGCGCCACCCCGTCGCCATCGAGGGTCAGCGCGGCCAGCAGGCGGTCGATGTGCTTGAGCAGGCGCCGGTCGGCCGCGATTGCGGTGGCGTTCGCGTCCAGCGGTTCGCCATCGGCATGCACCGCAGGATCGGCCAGCCGATGCTCGCGGCCGTAGCGCACCTGCAACCGGGTCGTCGGGCTGCGTTCGCGCGGGTCCGCCGACAACGGCCGGTTCAGCAGCAGGGTATCGCCGTAGTAGTCGCCATCGCGGTAGGCGATGTAGCTGACCCCGTCGATGCGCAGCCAGTAAAGGCCCTGATCGCTGCCACGTCCGCTGAGGCCGTACTGGCCCTGCGCCCAGGGGCGCTGCGGATCCAGGGAGGTCGGCACCACGAAGCCGCGCTGCGGATCCCGCCGCAGCATGTCCACCTGCGTGTACAGGCCGGTGCCGCCGCTGTAGGCGCTCTGCACCAGGTCACGCTGGCCGTCGCCATCCAGATCGAGCAGGGAGAGCGACAGCTCGCCCATCTCCACCGGCACGGTGTGCTGGGCATCGGTCTGGCGCAGGTAGCGGCTGACCGCGTCCCAGTCCGCCGGGGTGACGTTGGCCGGGCGCACCAGCGCGGGCAGCGGCGCATCACTGTCACCGGCCACCGGGATCTGCAGGTCGATGCCGGTCTCGTCGCGGTAGCGGGCCAGCACGATATCGATCGGGGCCGGGTCGTCGGCCGGCACTGCGGCGATCTCCGCGCGCAGGCGCTCCAGCACGCCGTCCAGATCGCTTGCGGCAGCCAGCGGGGGCAGGCTCAGGGCAGCGAGCAGCGCAGCCCGCACTACCGGGTGCGTCACTTCTGGCGCCAGGCAGGCGTGAGGGTGTCGATACGCTTGAACACCGGGCAGTCCGGGCTGTGCGCGCCGGGCAGGTAGCCCAGGCTCATCAGGAACTCGCCGGTGATCTCCCCGCCGGTGAAGCGGAAGGTCTTCTTGAACAGCTTCACCCAGGCCGCCTTGTCCAGCGGATGGTGGGCATCCAGCCAGGCAACGAAGCTGCCATGGCTGCCCCGCAGCTGCTGGATCACCTGGGCGTTGTGGACCGCCGCGTGCACCTTGAGCCGGTTGCGGATGATGCGGGCATCGTTGAGCAGGCGCTCGATGTCGCGCTCGCCATAGGCGGCTACCGTGTCCACGTCGAAACCGTCGTAGGCCGCGCGGAAGCCCTCGCGCTTCTTCAGGATGGTCTCCCAGCTCAGGCCGGCCTGGTTGATCTCCAGGATCAGGCGCTCGAACAGTTCGCGCTCCTCGCGCTGCGGGAAGCCGTACTCGTGGTCATGGTAGTGACCGTGGACCGGATGGCCGGGGGCGATGAGGCAGTAACCGGACACGTGCAGCTCCTTGCGATGGCGGATCAGGCATGCGGGCCGGGGCACGCGTGCAGGCCTGCATTATGTCAGCGCGAAAGCGCACATCACGGCCAGCGGCTAGAATGGGGCCATGTCTGAACTGTCTACTTCGCTTGCCCACCACCTGCTGGTCGCGCTGCCGTCGCTGACCGACCCCACCTTTGCCCGTACCGTGGCGCTGATCTGCCAGCACGACGAGAACGGCGCGATGGGCGTGCTGGTCAACCAGCCCTCCGAGTACACCCTCGGCGAGGTGCTGGCCCAGATGGACATCACCACCACCAGTGACACGCTGCCTGGCCAGATCGTGCTCAACGGCGGCCCGGTGCATCCCGAGCGCGGCTTCGTGATCCATGACGATGCGCGCAACTGGGATTCCAGCCTGGCCGTGGGCGAGGGCGTGTTCCTCACCACCTCGCGCGACATCCTTGAAGCCATGGCCCGTGGTGAAGGCCCGCGCAATGCGCTGGTCACCCTGGGCTGCGCCGGCTGGAGCGAAGGGCAGCTGGAATCCGAGCTGGCCGAGAACAGCTGGCTGGCCGTGCCGGCCGATGCCGAGCTGTTGTTCAGCACCCCGTTTGAACAGCGTTGGCAAGGTGCGGCGGCACGTATCGGCGTGGACCTGTTCCGCCTCACCGATTACAGCGGCCATGTCTGAGCCGGCCACGCCAGCGCCCGCCACGCCCGCGCCGCCGACCATCCGCCGTGATGGCACGGTGCTCGGCTTCGATGTCGGTTCGCGCCGCATCGGCGTGGCCATCGGCAGCTCGTTCGGCACCCATGCGCGTGCGATCGCGGTGGTCGATGTCCACGGCAACGGCCCGGACTGGACCGCGGTGGAGCGCCTGATCA
The DNA here is from genome assembly GCF_039673075.1 of Stenotrophomonas sp. TWI819. Lineage (NCBI taxonomy): Bacteria > Pseudomonadati > Pseudomonadota > Gammaproteobacteria > Lysobacterales > Lysobacteraceae > Stenotrophomonas > Stenotrophomonas sp. TWI819. The sequence continues at coordinate 124,167 of NZ_JBDJKY010000009.1, forward strand.
AAGAGTGGCGGCCGGACGGCCTGGTGGTCGGCGACCCGCTGACCCTGGACGGCCAGGACCAGCCCAACCGCAAGCGTGCGCAGGGCTTTGCCCGCCAGCTGCGGGAACGATTCAAACTGCCGGTGGTGCTGGTCGACGAGCGTTCCAGCTCGGTCGAGGCGGCACGCCGGTTCGCGGTCGAGCGCGCCGAAGGCCGCAAACGCCGTCGCGATGCCGCTGCACTCGATGCAGTGGCCGCGGCGGTGATCATCGAACGCTGGCTCTCCTGCCCGGATGACGCCACCCCCGTTTCCTGACCCTCAGACCCTGCCCATGACCGCCTCGCAACTCGATTCCGATGGACGCCTGCGCCACCTGCTGACCCTGGAAGGTCTGCCCCGCGAAACCCTGCTGCAGCTGCTCGACCGCGCCGGCCAGATCCGCGATGCGGCCGTTGGCCGGGTCGGCAACAAGCGTCACGTGCTCGGTGGCTCGGCGGTCTGCACGCTGTTCTTCGAACCGTCCACGCGCACCCGCAGCTCATTCCAGCTGGCCGCGCAGCGGCTGGGCGCGGACGTGCTGAACTTCGACGCCTCCACGTCCTCGACCCGCAAGGGCGAGACCGCCTGCGACACGCTGAAGAACCTGGAGGCGATGGGTGTGCGCGGTTTCGTCGTCCGGCATCCCGACGATGGCGCTGTGGCGGCGCTGGCCGCCGCAGCGGGCGAGGGCACTGCCCTGGTCAACGCCGGTGACGGCCGCAGCTCGCACCCGACCCAGGGCCTGCTGGACATGCTGACCCTGCGCCAGGCCAAGGGCAGCGATTTCTCGAAGATGAAGGTGATCATCGTCGGCGACGTGAAGCACTCGCGCGTGGCCCGCACCGACCTGCATGCCCTGCGCACGCTGGGCGTCGGCGAGATCCGCGTGTGCGGCCCGCAGTCGCTGCTGCCGGACGATGACACCCTCAAGGGCTGCATCGTCGGCGACGATTTCGACGCCATGCTGGAAGGCGCCGATGCGCTGATGATGCTGCGCCTGCAGCGCGAGCGCATGGAAGAAGGCCTGGTGCCCTCGCTGGAGCAGTACCACGCCCAGTACGGCCTGGATGCCGCGCGCTTGAAGCGTGCCGGCACCGATGCCGCCGTGTTGCACCCGGGCCCGATCAACCGCGGCGTGGAGGTCACCGACGAAGTGGCTGATGGCCCGCAGTCGTGGGTGTTGCGCCAGGTCGCCAACGGCGTCGCCGTGCGCATGGCGGTGCTGGAAACGTTGCTGGGGTAAGTGTCATGGGTATCGAACCGCACACGATACCCATGAAAGGTAGTGCCGGCCGCTGGCCGGCTCTGCCGCATTCAACCGCAGCCGGTCAGCGGCCGGCACTACCGGTCATGTGGCCACAGGGTCCACGCGTACGGGTAGTCTCCGATCTGCTCTGAAAGCCCTGCACGGATCGGATTGCCGAGGATGTAAAGGGCGTGCCGATGCAGCGACTCGTCGCAACGCACGGCGTGATCGTGGTAACCGGCTTGCCAGAACGAACCACCACGACCCAGCGATCGATTGATCGCCAACGCAGTCGATGATTTCAAGCGTCGAGCGATATCGGCAAGTGGCTTAGCTTCCAGTTCCACCAACCAGTGCAGATGGTCGGGCATGACCACCCAGGCAAGGGATCGTACGTATCCACGTTCGTCCATTTCCTTCAGGTGCGACATGGCAATTGCGGAAACCTCGGGATCCACAAACCAGCGCCTACGGTGATGGCAGACCATGGTCAGGACATAGGTCTGTCCTGGAATGGAACAGCGCCCCACGCGTAGTCGAGAAGAACTCATGCTGCATCGTGAGTGATGCCGCAGCGCCATGATATCGGCCAATGGCGCAAACCGTTATCGCCGAAGACCCAAACAAGGTAGTGCCGGCCGCTGGCCGGCTTCACGAAGCGTATGCGATTGATGACGGTTTGCTGCAGAGCCGGCCAGCGGCCGGCACTACCAGATTCGCTGTCCCATCAGCCAATCATCGCTTCTGCGCGAACATCCACGCCCACATCGCGTCGTCGGCATACGTGGCGTCCCAGGCGTTGTGGTTGCCCTGTGGGTACTCGGTGTAACGCACGTCCTTTGCGCCAGCCTGCTGGAACGCGGCGTGCAGTTTGCGGTCGTCCTCCGGCGGCACCAGGTCGTCCAGCGCGCCATGGAACATCCAGATCGGGACGTTGCGCAGGCGCTGGGCAATGGCGGCGTACGGGTCGCTCTGGCCGGCCACGGCCTCCACCTGCAGGTCCGGGCGACTCTGGTGCGGGGACAGCACCGCGCCGCAGACCGGCACGATCGCGGCAAACCGGTCCGGGTGCTCCAGCGCGATGTTCCAGCTGCCGTAGCCGCCCATCGACATCCCGGTCAGGTACTGCCGCTGCGGGTCGGCACCAAACTCGGCGATGGCGGCATCCAGCGCGGCCAGCGCGATGCGGTTGTTCTCGCCCGACCACTCCTGGTCATCCGGCGTCTGCGGCAGCACGACCAGCGCGGGGAAGGTGGAGGCGTGCTGGCGCAGGTACGGCCCCAGCCCGGCCTGGGTCTGGCGGCGGCCGTCGCGGCCACGCTCACCGGAACCATGCAGGAACAGCACCACGGGCAGTTCGCCGCGTGAGGCGCCTACCGTGCGCGGCACGAATACCTGGTAATACGCGGTCTGCCCATCCACTTTCACCGCACGGCCGACGAACTGGCCACCGGAGGCCGCCGGAGTGCTCGCACAGCCGCCCACCGTCATCATCGCCACCGCCCACAGCAGCCATCCACCCCAGCGTCGTGCCATTGTCGTGCCCTGATTGAAATCGTTTTCAGTCTAGGCCCGGTGGCGCGCTGGAGCATCTTGCAGTGCATCAGTGCGGGTGCGGGGCCGCGGCGAGGATGTCCAGCTGTTCGATCGCTTCGGGGTGACCGTCGGCGGCGGCCGCCTGCACCTGTGCCAAGCTGGGGTGGACCACCAGCAGGATCGGGTTCTCACACTGCGGGCAGTCGAACTGGGCTTCGTCTTCGTGCAGTTCCATCGGCATCTGCCGCGCGCTGCCCTGCCATTCGCAGGCGGCGCAGGTATAGGTCGCGTCGCGCCAGCCGGGGACGAAGTAGTTGTCGAGGGTCAGGGCCATGCGGGGTCCAGGGTCAGTGCAGCAGGATCAGGGAGGCCAGGCCGAGGAAGCTGAAGAAGCCCATGACGTCGGTGACGGCGGTGACCACCACGGTACCGGCCACGGCCGGGTCCACGTTCATGCGCTTGAGCAGCAGCGGCAGCAGGACGCCGGCCAGGGCCGCGGCGCAGAAGTTGATGATCAGCGCCATCGTGATCACCAGCGAGAGCAGGAAACTGTGGAACCAGAGGTAGGCGATGATGCCGACCACGGTGCCGATCAGGGTGCCGTTGATCAGCGCGACCCGTGATTCCTTCCACAGCAGGATGCGCGCGTTGCTCTGGCCGACCTGGCCCAGCGCGATGCCGCGCACCATCAGGGTCAGTACCTGCACGGCGGCATTGCCGCCCACGCCGGCTACGATCGGCATCAGCACGGCCAGCGCCACCACTTTCTGCAGGGTCAGCTCGAACTGGCCGATCACGCTGGCCGCCAGGAACGCGGTGCACAGGTTGATGCCCAGCCAGACCACGCGGCCGCGCACGGCGCGCTTGATCGGCGAGAACAGATCTTCCTCTTCGTCCAGACCGGCGGCGCCCAGCGCCTGGTGCTCGGCCTGCGACCGGATGATGTCGACCACGTCATCGATGGTGATGCGCCCGAGCAGGATGTTGTTGTCGTCCACCACCGGGGCGGAGACCCAGTCATGATCGGAGAACTGGCGCGCGACTTCATCGGCGCTTTCGCCGACATCGATCGCCGGCTGCTCGTCATCGATCAGGCGGTTGATCGGGGTGTTGTCCTCGTGCGTCACCAGCGCGGCCAGCGACAGGCGGCCGAGGTACTGATGGCGGCGGCTGACCACGAACAGGTGATCGGTGTGGTCGGGCAGTTCGCCACGCAGGCGCAGGTAACGCAGCACCACATCGACATTGACGTCGGCGCGCACGGTCACCACGTCCGGGTTCATCAGGCGGCCGGCGCTGTCCTCGGGGTACGACAGCACCTGCTCGAGCCGCTCGCGGTTCTCGCGGTCCATCGACTTGAGCACTTCATCGATGACCGTGTCCGGCAGGTCTTCGACCAGATCGGCAAGGTCATCGATGTCCAGATCTTCGACCGCGGCGATGATTTCGTCCGGGTCCATGTCGGCCAGCAGGCTTTCGCGCACTTCCTCGCCGACGTGGACCAGCACCTCGCCGTCGTCTTCCGGATCGACCAGGCCCCAGACAATCTCGCGCTTGCCCGGGGGCAGCGATTCGAGCAGGTTGCCGATTTCCGCCGGCGCCAGGGTGTTGACCAATCGACGGACCGGACCCAACCGCCCGCTGTCCAGTGCATCGGACAACAGCCGCAGCTGGCGCGCCGTCTTGTCGTGGCGTACGGCTTCGGCCATGCGCAGCTCCTGCGGAAAAAGAAAAGGCCGCTATCCGGTAGAGGATGCGGCATGGGCGGTGGTCACCGCGTCATTATCGCGCGCTTACATGTCAATCCGGTAGGCCATCACCGTAGGCGATGCCAACCGTCATGCCGTCGCCAGGCTCGCCTTCTCGATCCAGCGTTCGATCCCGCGGCGGTCGCGTGCCTGCAGCAGCTTGGGCGCCATCGCCTGCAGCACCGACAGATCGCTGTCGCGCACCGCGCGGCGCACTTCCAGCAGCGTGCCCGGGTGCAGGCTGAATTCCGTCAGGCCCAGGGCCAGCAGCAGGCGGGTCATCAACGGGTCGCCGGCGATCTCGCCGCACACCGCCACCGGAATGTTGTACGCCTGGCCGGTGCGCAGGATGTGCGCGAGCAGGCGCACAACTGCGGGGTGCAGCGGCGAGTACAGTTCGCCGACCGCCTCGTTGTTGCGGTCGGCGGCAAGCAGGTACTGGACCAGGTCGTTGGTGCCGATCGAGAGGAAGTCGACCAGATCGATGAAACTCTCCAGCGCGATCGCCGCGGCCGGCACTTCGATCATCGCGCCGAACGGGATGTGCTCGGCCACTTCGTGGCCTTCCGCGCGCAGCAGCTCGGCCTGCTTGGCCAGGCGTCGGCGGACCGCAAGGATTTCCTCGCGGGTGCTCACCATCGGGATCAGGATGCGCAGCTTGCCGTAGGCCGAGGCGCGCAGGATCGCGCGCAGCTGGGTGTCGGCCACCTTCGGCCGCGCCAGCGACAGGCGCACACCACGCAGGCCCAGCGCCGGGTTTTCTTCGTTGCTCAGGGTCAGCCCGGTGCGGTCGGCCTTGTCCGCGCCCAGGTCCAGGGTGCGGATGGTGACCGGCCGACCGCTCATGCCGAGGGCGGCATCGCGGTAGGTCTCGAACTGCTCCTGCTCGTCCGGCAGCTCGTTGCGCTGCAGGAACAAGAATTCGGTGCGGTACAGGCCCAGCCCGTGTGCGCCCAGCGCATGCGCCTGGGTGACGTCTTCGCTGGACTCGGCATTGGCGAGCAGGGCGATATCGACGTTGTCGCGGGTGCGGCTGGGTTTGGTGCGCAGGCGCCCGAGTTCGCGCTGCTCGCGCGCGTGCTCACGCAGGCGCACGCGGTAGTCGCGCAGGTCCTGTGCCTGGGGGTTGATGGTGACCGTGCCATCGCTGCCGTCCATGATCAGCACGTCGCCATCGGCGACCTTCTGCAGCACGTTCGGGACGTTGACGATCAACGGCAGGTGCAGGCTGCGCGCCAGGATCGCGCTGTGCGAGAGCGCGCTGCCCCCGGCGGTGACGATGCCGACCACACCGTGGGCCTGCAGCTGGGCCAGCTCGGAGGGCGCGATGTTGTCGCAGATCAGGATCTCGCCGGCCATGCCTTTGACGTCCGGCGGGCGCTTCTGCAGGAAGGCATGGATGCGGCCGATCACATGGTCCAGATCGTCCATGCGGCTCTTCAGGTAGGCATCGTCCATGCCGTCGAAGACCTTGGCCAGGCGGTCGCGCTGCACGCGCAAGGCGTAGCCGGCGCTGTACGGGCCACTGCGGATCAGTTCGTCCAGGCCGAACAGCAGTTCGGGGTCATCCAGCAGCAGGGCATGCAGGTCGAGGAATTCGCCGACCTCCTGGTTGAGCGCGCCATGCAGGCGCTGGCGCAGCTCGTGCATTTCGCCACGGGCCGCTTCCACGGCCACGTGCAGGCGCTCCAGCTCAGCCTCGATCTTGGCCGGCGCAATGCGCTGCTCGGCCACTTCCAGGGCATGCGGCAGGCGCACCCGGGCACGGCCCAGGGCGTTACCGCGCGAGGCACCGTGGCCGGACAACAGCATCGCCCCGGACGCGGTCCGGGCCGGTGCGGAGGATCCCGATCGCGGCTGCCCCCCCATGCTCAGTTGTCCTCGTCGAAACGCCGCTCGAACAGGGCGACCACCGCGTCCATCGCGGCGACTTCGTCTTCGCCCTCGATGCGCACGGTGACCGGGGTGCCCTGGCCGGCGGCCAGCAGCATGACGCCCATGATGCTCTTGGCATTGATCTCACGGCCTTTGGCGGCCATGGTCACGTTGCAGCGGAAAGGCGCCAGCTCCTGCACCAGCTTGGCAGTGGCGCGGGCATGCAGGCCCAGGCGGTTGGAAACAGTGAGTTCACGTTCAAGCATCGTCGACAATCGCTCCATTGCGAGTGCCTGCCGCGGCTGTGGCAGGCAGTTGATCCAGTCCCTGTTCCGGATAATTCATCACCCGCATCAACATCGGCAGGCTCAGCGCCGAAACCCGGCGAGCCGGGGTGCCCAGACGAGCCAGTTGCCCGGCCAGATTGCTGGGGCTGGCGCCGTACAGGTCGGTCAGGATCAGCACGCCCTGGCCACTGTCCACCCGGCGCAAAGCGGCCGAGGCGAGCGGGAGCAGGACGTCCATATCTGCGTCGAACGGTACTTCGAAAGCTTCGGTCTTCAGCGGCAGGTGCCGCAGCAGACGGGTCGCCACGTCCAGCAGGGCCGTGCCGACACCGGGATGAGTTACGAGGAGAATGCCACAGGTCATTCCCGAACGTTAACAGGTCAACATGAATTGGCGATAGCAGGCGTGAAAGACTGCTGTGTTCCGCGGTTCAGCGTGTCGATGCCGGCCGTCGCCGGCACTGCCGCTTTCAGTCCAGTTCGCGGTGGAAGGTGGCCACTTCCGGCCAGCCCTGATCGCGGGCATGGCGGGCCATGCGCTCGGCCATGTACACCGAGCGGTGCTTGCCGCCGGTGCAGCCGAAGGCGACGGTCACATAGCTGCGGGTGTCATTGCCCAGCCGCGGCAGCCAGGTGTCCAGGAAATCGACCAGCTGGCCAGCATAGCGCTGCACATCGGGCTGCTCGTCCAGATGCTCGCGCACCCCGGCGTCGCGACCGGACAGCGGGCGCAGCTCCGGGTCCCAATGCGGATTGGGCAGCACGCGCACGTCGAACACGAAGTCCGCTTCGGCCGGCACGCCGCGCTTGTAGGCGAACGATTCGAACAGCAGCGAAAGCTTGTTGCCGTGGGCCAGCGCGAATTCGGTCACCACCTTGCGGCGCAGCTGGTGCACGTTGAGGTGGCTGGTGTCGATCACCGCATCGGCGGCGGCGCGCAGCGGCGTGGTGAGTTCGCGCTCGCGGGCGATCGCTTCGGGCAGCGACAGCCCGAGCTGGCTCAGCGGATGGCGACGACGGGTGTCGGCGTAACGCTTGAGCAGGGTTTCATCGGTGGCATCGAAGAACAGCAGCTGTGCATCCAGGCCGGCGGCCTTGGCGTCTTCGCGCCAGTGCGAGAGCTGGGTCAGGTCACTCTGCGCACGCACGTCGATGCCGACCGCCAGCCGGCGCGGGGCCTCGCGGCCGGGATCGCCGAGCAGGCTGCGCACGAAATCCGGCAGCAGGTCGATCGGCAGGTTGTCCGAGCAGTAGTAATCGAGGTCTTCGAAGGTCTTCAGCGCGACCGTCTTGCCGGACCCGGACAGCCCGCTGACGATGATCAGGGTGGCGGCGGTCGGGGCGGAGGCGGGGGCGGGTGTGGTCATGGCGTGCGGCGTTCCAACATGTTGCTGTGGCGGGCGATGAACATCGCGGCCGGGTCGATGCCCTTGGTCCGCAGGATGTGCAGGCGCGTGGCGGCTTCGGTCAGCACGGCCAGGTTGCGGCCGGGCATCACCGGCAGGGTGATCAGCGGCACATCCAGGTCCAGCACGTGGCGGGTACCCGAGTCGCCGGTCAGGCGTTCATAGCCGTAGGGGGTGGGTTCGGTCATCGGCTTGGTCAGGTGGACGATCAGCCGAAGGTACTTGTTCTTCTTTACCGCCGTGTCACCGAACATCTCGCGCACGTTGAGCACGCCCAGGCCGCGGACTTCCAGCAGATCCTGCAGCAGCTCCGGGCAGGTGCCGTCGAGCACGTCCGGGGCGATCTGGGTGAACTCGGGGGCATCGTCTGCGACCAGGCGGTGGCCACGGCTGAGCAGCTCCAGCGCCAGCTCGCTCTTGCCCGAGCCGGCTTCACCGGTGATCAGCACGCCGATGGAATAGATCTCCATGAATACGCCATGCAGGATCACCCGCGGCGCCAGCGTGCGCGCCAGGTGGTAGGACAGGTGGTTGAGCAGTTCGTGGCCGCGCTTGGGTGAAATCCACAGCGGGGTCTGCGATTCGTCCGCGGCCGCGCGCAGGTCTTCCGGGCAGGACTGGTTGCGGGTAATCACCAGCGCCAGCGGATGGGACTGCATGATCCGCTCGATGGTCTCCCAGCGCTGGCGCGAGTCCAGCGAGTCCAGCCAGGACAGTTCCTCAGTGCCGAGGATCTGCACTTTGTTGGGGTAGATCGCGTTGAGGTAACCGGCCAGTGAAGGACGGCGAGAGACCTTGTTGCCGGCCTCCAGCTCACGGCGCTCGCCCTGCTGGCCGGCGACCCAGCGCAGGCTCAGGCGGTCACGCTGCTGTTCGAACAGTTCGCGCGCGGTGATGCTGGTATTCATGCGGCACTCGCCGGCGGGGGGAATTCGATGACCCGACGCAGCTCCTCGCCGTCGCGCGCTTCGCGCAGCGCCTGGCGGATGGCCGGCTCGGAGAACAGCTCGGCCAGCTCGGAGAGCAGCATCAGGTGTTGATGGGTGTAGTGCGCGGGCACGGCAATCGCGAAGACCAGGTCGACCGGTTCATCGCCGCCGAATTCCACCGGCGATTCCAGCCGCAGCAGGGCGCCGCGGGGGCGTTCCAGCAGGGGGGCACGGCCGTGCGGGATGGCGATGCCGTGGCCGATCGCGGTACTGCCCAGCGTCTCGCGCTGGCACAGGTTCTGGTACAGCAGCTCGGCATTGGCTTCGCGGCAGGCCAGCAGGCGGGCTGCGGCCTTCAGCACGCTGTCGCGATCGGCGGCCGGCAGCACTTGCGTGCGGACGGCCGCCAGAAGATCAGTCAGAGGCATGTCGGGGTGGAAACGAGGGCATCAGCCCTCATTGTCGCCCACCGGCAGCGGTTGCGGTGCGTGCTGCTGCTTTTTCTCTTTGTGCTTGATGACCAGGCGGTCGAGCTTGTCGGCCAGGATGTCGATTGCCGCATACATGGTGGGGCCGCTGGCGTCCGCGTGCAGAGTCTGCCCGGGAACATTCACACTCGCATCGGCATGGTGCTCCGGCTTGCGGATCGACAGTTGCACGCGAACCTCGCAGTGCTGGTCGAAATGCTTCCCCAGCCGTTCCAGCTTGGTCTCCACGTACTCGTTCAGAGCCGGGGTGATCTCAAGGTGGTCCTTGCCAAACGTCTCGATGTGCATCGGGTTTCTCCTTTGTTCGGATGTGCCAATGAACCTTCCCGCCGGGCGCGGTGGAGCGTCAGACGATTCGTACTCTTTCGTGCGAGGCGGAAATGTTCATGGCTTCACGATACTTCGCCACGGTGCGTCGCGCTACCGGTATTCCCGACGTTTTGAGCAGGTCAGCCAGCTTGGCGTCAGAAAGCGGCTTGCGCGGGTTCTCGTCATCGATCAGGCGGCGCAGCATGGCCTGGATGGCGGTACTGGAGGCTTCGCCGCCGCTGTCGGTATCGATGCCGGAGGCGAAGAAGGCGCGCAGGGGCAGGGTGCCGCGCGGGGTACGCACGTACTTGCGGGCGATCGCGCGTGAAATGGTGGATTCGTGCAGGCCCAACTCGCCGGCCACCTCGCGCAGGGTCAGCGGGCGCAGCGCCTGTTCGCCGAATTCCAGGAAGGCGGCCTGCTGGTCGAGCAGGCAGCGCATCACCCGCAGCAGGGTCTCGCCGCGGGCCTCCAGGCCCTTGAGCAGCCAGCGTGCCTCCTGCAGGTGGGCGCGCATGTAGCCGGCGTCGGCCTCCCCGCAGCGGCGGATCAGCTGCTCATAGCCGCGGTGGATGACCACCTTGGGCCCGGCATGGCCGGCCAGTGCGGCACGCCAGACGCCGTTCTGGCGCCAGACCACGCAGTCCGGCACCACGTAGCTGTCGTGGGACAGTTCGCCGATCTGGGTACCCGGGCGCGGGTCCAGCGAGCGCAGCAGCTGCACCGCGACCTCGACCTCGGCCACCGGCTCGCGCAGCTCGTGGGCGATCCCGGCCACACCGCTGCGTGGCAGGCGCTCCAGCGGGCCATCGGCGATGCGGCGGGCCAGGCCCAGGCCGGGGGTGTCGGCGGGCAGCACCAGCAGCTGCAGGTCCAGGCATTCGCCCAGCGTGCGCGCACCGACCCCGACCGGGTCGAAGCGCTGGATCTGGTGCAGCACGGTCAGGATTTCAGGCTCGTCGGCCTGGATCGCCGGGCGCAGGGTCTCGGCGATGGTCGCCAAGGGCTCGCGCAGGTAGCCGTCCTCTTCGAAGGCGTCGATCAGGGCCGCGCCGATGCTGCGGTCGCGGGCCGACAAGTGCGACAGGTGCAACTGCCAGAGCAGGTGGTCGGCCAGCGATTCGGTCTCGGCCACGCGCTCTGCAGCGCTGCCGTTGTCGTCATCGTCGAAGGAGCCGCCGCTGCTGCCGCTGGTCCAGTCGCCCTCGCCGGGTGACCAGTCATCACTGGCCGAGACCTGGTGCTCGCCATCGGCGTGGGTATCGGTGGGGGCGGGCGGAGGCGTGTCCTCGCCAGGACTGGCCTCGAGCGCCGGTTCAGCGTTCTCGGCCCAGTCCAGCAGCGGGTTGGTCTCCACCGCCTCGTTGATTTCCAGCTCCAGCTCGGCGCTGGACATCTGCAACAGCTTGATCGCCTGACGCAGCTGCGGCGTCATGACCAGGTGTTGCCCCATCGATGTCTGCAGCCGTGCTTTCATGCCTGTGCCGAACGGAAGGAAGGCGTTGCGGCGGCCGCTGGATCAGAGCTTGAAGGTGTCCCCAAGGTAGACGCGGCGGACGTCGGCGTTGGCCAGGATCTCGTCCGGCGCGCCCTGTGCCAGCACGCTGCCCTCGTTGAGGATATACGCGCGGTCGCAGATTCCCAAGGTTTCGCGGACATTGTGGTCTGTGATCAGCACCCCGATCCCGCGCTGCTTGAGGTGGGTGACGATGCGCTGGATTTCACCGACCGAGATCGGGTCGACACCGGCGAACGGCTCATCAAGCAGGATCAGGCGCGGTTTGGCGGCCAGCGCGCGGGCGATTTCACAGCGTCGGCGCTCACCACCGGACAGGCTGGCGCCGAGCTGGTCGGCCACGTGGTTGATCTGCAGTTCGTCCAGCAGGCTGGCCAGTTCCTTTTCGCGGCCGGCCTTGTCCAGATCGTCGCGCAGCTCCAGCACCAGGCGCAGGTTGTCGGCCACGGTCAGCTTGCGGAACACCGAGGGTTCCTGCGGCAGGTAGCCCACGCCCTGCTTGGCGCGGGTATACATCGGGTCGCCGGTGATGTCCTTGCCGTCCAGCACGATGCTGCCGGCGTCGGTCTCGACCAGGCCGACGATCATGTAGAAGCAGGTGGTCTTGCCGGCACCGTTGGGGCCGAGCAGGCCGACCACTTCACCGGCCTCCAGGGTCAGCCCGAAATCCTTGACGACTTCACGCTGCTTGTAGCGCTTGCGCAGGCCTTTGGCGACGAGCATTACTTCTTGCTCCCGGGGGTCGGTACGGTGGTCTTGGCGGCCGGCGCAGCCGGCGCAGCGGTCTTGTTCTTGGGCTGGATGACGGTGCGCACGCGCGTGCCGTCGCCACCGCTGTTCATCTCGCCGGTGCGGGTGTTGTAGGTCATCTTCTGGCCGGCATTGGTGCCGCGCGCGCTCTTGACCTGGTAGTTGCCGGTCATGGTCAGCACTTCGGCCTTGATGTCGTAATCGATGCGGTCGGCGCTGGCGTCCATCCAGCTGCCGTCATCGAGCTGCTGCTTGAGCTTGGCCTGCTTGCCGGTGAACACGGCGCGGACCGCTTCGCCGTCCTTCATGTAGATCTCGGCATCGGCGCTGCGCAGATCGAGCGTGCCCTGGGTCACCACCACGCCCTGGGACAGGGTGGTCTTGCCGTCACCGACAAGGGTGCCCGACTGGGTGCCGGCATCGATGGTCATCGGTTCATTGCGGTCGGTGGACTTCGCGCTGGCCGCGAACGCGGGGGCGAGAAGACTGATCGCGCAGGCGGCTGCAAATAGGATCTTCATGGAATGGGTCTGTCCTGCCAGAGTAGGGGTCGTGACCAGACGTCAGTCCGGCCGGTGAATCGCGGGGTTTCCTGCGCTGCCGGCGCCTGTCCGTGGGGACGTCGCCGCGGCGGCGGTGGCTCAGCGCTGGGGCGTGTAACGGCCCTTGGCCTGGCTCAGGAAATGGTAGGTCTTGGTTTTGGAATCCAGCTCGAAACCGACGCCGGACTGACTCATGCCGGGGCGGGTCATGGTGACCAGGGCATCGGTCTTGGCGCGGCTTTCGTTCGGGAAGACATCCAGGTGATCGGTGCGGAACGTGGTGGGCGGCACGCTGGCGATCTTCGGGCTGTCGCCGCTGACGTTGCCGATCAGCTTGAGTTGATCGCCCTTGGCGCTGACCCAGCCCGTCTCGCTGCGCAGCTCCCAGTGGTTGCCGTCCTGGTCGGGCAGCAGGAACAGGGGCGTGGTGATGTTCATCGTTTCATCGCTGCGCGTGCGCTCCAGCAGCGGGGCGCGCAGGGTGGTGGATTCCTTGCCCTGTTCGTCCAGCGCCACGATCTGGAAATCATGCAGCACGTAATCCTTGGTGGCGTCGTCGCCCGCCTCGGCCGTGCCCTTGTCGCGATCATGCAGCGCCAGCCAGCCGGTCAAGACGGCCGCCAGCAGCAGACCGATCCCCAGGGCGGTACGCAGGTTCATGGTCATGCGCCGAACCTCGCCAGTACCGCGTCCACATGGCCCTGCGCAGCCAACAGCACGTCGCACAGCTCACGCGCCGCGCCCTTGCCGCCATCGCTGCGGGTCTGCCAATGCACGCGCTCGGCGATCCATGGGTGGGCATTGGCCGGCGCAACCGCCAGGCCGACCGCGCACAGCGGACCGAGATCGGGGAGGTCGTCACCCATGAAGGCCACCTGGTCCAGGCCGATGCCGTGCTGCTCGCACAGCGCTTTGACGCTGGCCAGCTTGTCGCCAACCGCGATCTGGGTATCGATGCCCAGGTCCGCGCCACGCTTGAGCGCGGATTGGCTGTTGCGCGCGGTGATCAGCACCGGGTGGATACCGTGGTGTTGCAGCAGTTTCAGGCCGAGTCCGTCCTGCACGTAATACGCCTTGCTCTCGTTGCCGTCCTTGTCGTAGTAAAGCCGACCGTCGGTGAGCGTGCCGTCCACGTCGAAGCAGGCCAGCCGGATACGGCCGGCAGCGGCATGCAGATGGGACGGGAAACCGGGCAACGGGGAGTAGGGCATCGTCTGGGGGCAGCTCAGCTGAATGGAGGAAGGCAACTGTGGTTTAAACCACCCGGGCCCGCAACAGGTCATGAATGTTGAGCGCGCCGACCAGATGACCGTCGCCATCGACCACCATCAAGCCATTGATCTTGTGGGCTTCCATCAGCTGCGCCGCCTCGGCTGCCAGCTGATCGGCACCGATGGTGCGCGGGCCGCGGGTCATCACATCGGCGATCCGCGCGCTGCGCACGTCCAGGTCGGTATCCAGCGCGCGGCGCAGGTCGCCGTCGGTGAACAGGCCGATCAGGTGGTTGTCGGCATCCACCACGGCGGTCATGCCCAGCCGCTTGCGGCTCATCTCCACCAGGGCCTCGCTGAGGCTGGCGCCGACGTCCACGCGCGGCAGCTCATCGCCGCTGTGCATGACATCGGTGATGTGCAGCAGCAGGCGGCGGCCGAGGCTGCCGGCCGGGTGCGAGCGGGCGAAATCGTCGGCGGTGAAGCCACGGGCATCGAGCAGGGCCACGGCCAGCGCATCGCCCATCGCCAGCGAGGCGGTGGTGCTGGAGGTCGGGGCCAGCGCAAGGGGGCAGGCCTCGGCCGGCACGCTGACATCCAGATGAACGTCGGCGGCACTGGCCAGACTGGACTGCGGGCGGCCGGTCATGGCGATCAGGCGGTTGCCCTGGCGCTTGAGCACCGGCAGCAGCATCAGCAGCTCATCGGACTCGCCCGAATAGGACAGCGCCAGCACCACGTCGGCTTCGGTGATCATGCCCAGATCGCCGTGCCCGGCTTCACCGGGGTGCACGTAGAAGGCCGGGGTGCCGGTCGAGGCCAGCGTGGCGGCGATCTTGCGGGCCACATGGCCGGACTTGCCCATCCCGGTGGCGACCACGCGGCCCTTGCTCTGCAGGACCAGCTGGCAGGCCTGGCTGAACGCTTCGCCCAGCCGCTCGGCGACCGCGCCCAGCGCATCGCGCTCGATCTCGAACACGCGGCGGCCGCTGGCGACCAGTGCCGCAGCGTCGGCCGGATGGGGGAGTTGGGGCGAGACAGCCATGCGAGCGCCACGTGGAAGAGTAGAATGAGCGCTCATTTTATTAGGAAAGCCCGTTGGACGCCGAGACCATCCGCAATCTGATCGAAACCGGCCTGCCTGGCGCCCGCGCGGACGTGCAGGGTGACGACGGCGTGCACTTCGAGGCCACCGTGGTCTGCGACGCCTTTGCCGGCAAAATGCCGCTGGCGCGCCACCGCATGGTCTACGCGACCCTGGGCGATCTGATGGGCGGGGCGATCCACGCGCTGGCGCTGAAGACCGTCACCCCGGCCGAAGCGGGCTAGTCAGCCGAGTGATGGTTGGCGCTACCTCACCGATTCAATCAGCCGACCCACGGTCGGCTCTACCTCATTCCAAGTAGATCCCATGGCCAAGATCGTAGTGACCGGCGGCAAGCCGCTGCACGGTGAAGTGAACATTTCCGGCGCCAAGAACGCCGTCCTCCCCATCCTGTGCGCGACCCTGCTGGCCGATGCGCCGGTGGAGATCACCAACGTGCCGCACCTGCACGACGTGGTCACCACCGTGAAGCTGCTCGGTGAGCTGGGCGCCAAGGTCACCATCGACCAGGGCACCCTCTCGCGCGGCAGCGCGATCGTGGTCGACCCGCGCTCGGTCAATCAGCACGTGGCCCCGTATGAGCTGGTCAAGACCATGCGCGCCTCGATCCTGGTGCTCGGCCCGCTGCTGGCCCGCTTCGGTGCGGCCGAAGTGTCGCTGCCGGGCGGCTGCGCGATCGGTTCGCGTCCGGTCGACCAGCACATCAAGGGCCTGCAGGCCCTGGGGGCGGAGATCACCGTCGAGAACGGCTTCATCAAGGCCCAGGCCAACCGTCTGAAAGGGGCGCACTTCACCTTCGACATGGTCAGCGTCACCGGCACCGAGAACGTGCTGATGGCCGCGGTGCTGGCCGAAGGCACCACCGTGCTGGACAACGCGGCGATGGAACCGGAAGTCACCGATCTGGCGCACTGCCTGATCGCGCTCGGCGCGAAGATCGAAGGCCTGGGCACCGCCCGCCTGGTGATCGAAGGCGTGGAGAAACTGTCCGGTGGCCGTCACGAAGTGCTGCCTGACCGCATCGAGACCGGCACCTTCCTGGTCGCCGCGGCGATGACCGGCGGCAAGGTCACGGTCAACCGTGCCCGCCCGAACACCATGGACGCCGTGCTGGCCAAGCTGGTCGAAGCCGGTGCGAAGATCGAGACCACCGAAGACAGCATCACCCTGGACATGGAAGGCAAGCGCCCGCGCGCGGTCAACCTGACCACCGCGCCGTACCCGGCATTCCCGACCGACATGCAGGCGCAGTTCATGGCGCTCAACTGCGTGGCCGACGGTGTAGGCGTGATCAACGAAACGATCTTCGAAAACCGTTTCATGCACGTCAACGAGCTGCTGCGCCTGGGCGCGGACATCCAGGTCGAAGGCCACACCGCGATCGTGCGCGGTGCCGAGCAGCTCAGCGGCGCGCCGGTGATGGCGACCGATCTGCGCGCGTCGGCCTCGCTGATCCTGGCTGGCCTGATGGCCGAAGGTGACACCACCATCGACCGCATCTACCACCTGGATCGCGGCTACGAGAACATCGAAGAGAAGCTGTCCTCGCTGGGCGCCACCATCCGGCGTATCGCCGCATGATCCTGCGCGGCCGGTTCACCCGCCGCCGCAAGGCGCTGCTGGTGCTGGTACTGATCGTGCTGGCGTGGCTGGGCTACGCCTGGTACGCCGGCATCGCGATTACCCAGGGCATCCAGCAGGAAGACATGGACTGGAATGCGGATGGCACGGTCAGCCGTACCGAAGTGTTCCAGTCGTTCTATGCGGTCGGCGTGGACAAGACCGTCGACGGCAACCGCCATTGCAGCACGTACTACTGGCGCGACACGCGGCAGCAGATCCGGGTGGACTGCAAGACGGTGTTCGGCGACGCCAAGCCGGAATGAAAAAAACGCCCGCGAATGCGGGCGTTTTTTTGGGTCAGTTCATGCCTTTGATCGTCAGATCCAGCGCATCCTTGCCGCTCTCACGCTGCAGCAGGCGCGCCGGCACCGGGAACTCCGGCACGATCCAGGCGATGAGTTCCTTGTTGCCATCGGTCCGCGACACCTTGGTGGCGTCGTAGGACTTGCCGGCCACGGTGATCTTTTCCTTGCCGACCACCTTGTAGGACATCGGCTTGATCCGGCCTTCGTCGACCATGCGGTAGTTCAGCGGCTTGCCGGCGGCCAGATCACGCGCGATCGCCAGGTTGATCAGCAGGGCGTCCATGTCGCCGGCCTTGAGCGCGACCGGACCACGGCGATCCGGCTTGACGTCGCCGGTCCAGGTGGCCTGGTTGCTGCTCCAGTTATAGGTGGCATCCACGTTGCGCTTTTTGACCAGCAGCACCGAGCGGTCATTGCTGCTCAGCGGGCGCAGGCGGCCGTTGGCCTCCTCGAAGACGGTGTTCTGGCTGAGATCGGCCAGCTGGTTCTTGACGTTGAGGCTGTAGCGCCACTTGTTGGCACCTTCGCTGGTCAGGGTCATGGTGCCATTGGCCTGCATGCCCATATAGCTGGCCTGGTAGTCAGCCTTGAACGGCTGCAGCGCCATGGCGGGCAGGCTCACGACAGCCAGGGCGCCAGCGGCGAGCCAGGTCAGCGGACGGTTCAGTGTGGTCATGCTCAGACTCCTTGGTATTCGATCAGGCGCAGATCAATCCGATCTTCGCCATCTTCGCGTTGCAGGATGCGCACCGGCGTGGGGACACCGTTGGCGATCCAGAGGATGGTTTCGTCATTGCCGCCGTTGGTGCGATACACCCGCAGCGCGTTGTAGGACAGATCGCCAACCGGCACGTTCTCGGTGTCCGGCGCGGCCTGGTAGTCGTGCTGGCGAACGCGGCCCACGTCCACATAGCGGTAATGCATCTGCCCGCCGGGACGCGCATCGCGCATGATCGCCAGGTTGAGCAGCAGTGCGCTCTGGTCGCCGGCCTGCAGCGGGATCGGCTGGCGGCGCTCCTTTTTCAGATCGCCCAGCCACTGCGCGGTACCGGCCTGCCAGTCGTAGGTGCCGGTGACCTTCTTGCCCAGGAACAGGCCCTTGCGGACGGTGCTCTGGCTCAACGGCACGTAGGTGCCGTTGCGGTTTTCGAACACCGTGCTCTGCTCCAGGTTCAGGCCGAGCACGCTGGCGAAACCGCTGCGGCCAACCACCTGCATGTCCACGCGCCACTGGTCACCCCCGGTGTGGGTGACGCGCATGGTGGCATCGCCAGCCTGCTTGCCCTTGTAGAGGGCCTGGTAGGTGGCGGTGAACGGCTGCAGCGGCGGTGCCTCCCAGTCCATGGCGGGCAGGGCGGGCAACGGGGGCGTCGCCGCTTCCTGCGCGTGGGCAAGGGCGGCGGTGCACAGCAGGGATGCCATCAGCAGCACGGGCTTGAACAAAGGCGTTCTCATGCGGGCCGGTCGGGGGAGGAGGGGGAGAGGATGCCAGCGCCGGGATCAGCAGCGTGTGTGCGCGCCGCTTATCGGTTCAGCTGTCCGGCGCAATCTAGGCGCAGGGGGCTAAACAGAGGGTGACCGTCGAGCTGGAGCTGACCTGCCCGTTCAGTTACGCGACCACTGACCAGCAACACCAGGCTGGCGATCAGCAGCGGATGCTCCACGGCCAGCACCCGCTGGGCCAGCGCCTCGGCGGTGTCGCCGGCCTGGACCGGCACGCGGGCCTGGGCGAGCACGGTGCCTGCATCCAGCTCGGGCACCACGAAGTGCACGCTGGCGCCGTGCTCGGCGTCACCGGCCTCCAGCGCACGCGCATGGGTGTGCAGCCCCTTGTAGAGCGGCAGCAGCGAGGGATGGATGTTGACCAGGCGGCCATCGAACCGGGCCACGAAGGCGGCGCCGAGGATGCGCATGTAACCGGCGCAGACGATCCAGTCCGGCGCGAAAGCGTCCAGCGCATCGGCCATCGCCGCATCGAAGGCGGCGCGGTCCGGGAAGTCCTTGGGCGAACGTGCCCAGCGCTGATCCGGGCCCACCCTGAGCAGGGCCGAGGCCTCCGGCTTGTCCGAGAGCACGGCCACGACCTGGGCATCCAGCCGCTGTGCGGCGATCGCGTCGAGGATGGCCTGCAGATTGCTGCCCCGGCCGGAGGCGAGGACGGCGATACGGCTGCTCATGCGGTCTGGAACGCGGCTTTGACCGCCG
Organism: Stenotrophomonas sp. TWI819; assembly: GCF_039673075.1. NCBI lineage: Bacteria > Pseudomonadati > Pseudomonadota > Gammaproteobacteria > Lysobacterales > Lysobacteraceae > Stenotrophomonas > Stenotrophomonas sp. TWI819. Next base: position 143,268 of record NZ_JBDJKY010000009.1, read on the forward strand.
GGCGCGACAGCACCACCAGGGTGAACACGCCCAGCGCGGTACCAAACGGCATGAAGATGCAGGCGACGCCGGCCACCACCATGCACAGCAGGTAACGCCGACGCTGCGCCAGGCAGCGCCCGGCATAGGCCATGTAACCGGCCAGCACCAGCCCGGCCGCACAGCCCAGGCCGCCGATCAGCACGAACACCCAACCGAGCAGGCGCGGATCGAACGGGGGCGGCGCCTCACCGGGCGCCAGCGGCGGTGGCGCGGCGAAGATCACCGCCACGCCCATCAACAGGTAGATCAGCGGGAACAGCGAGAACACCGCGGTCAGGCCGGCCACCACATAGTGGAAGACCGACAGCACTTGCAGCTGCGAGGTATCCACCGCCGCGGCCGGTACGACCGGCGCCGCGGCGGTGGGCAGCGACGGCGGCTGGGCAGGGAACTCCGGGCCGGGCTCCGTCACCTGGCTCAACCGATCTTGACGCGTTCGGCGCCGTCGGCGCGGGTGACTTCACCGATGGTCCAGTGCTCCAGGCCCTGCGCAGTTACTGCGGCGCTGACCGGGGCGACCTGGTCGGCGGCCACGATCAGCACGAAGCCGATGCCGCAGTTGAAGGTCCGCCACATCTCGCTGTCGGCCACGGCGCCTTCCTTCTGCAGCCACTGGAACACCGGCGGCAGGGTCCAGGCGTCGGCCTTGATGTCCAGGCCCAGGCCGTCGGGCACCACGCGGATGATGTTCTCGGTCAGGCCGCCACCGGTGATGTGGGCCATGCCGTGGATCGCCGCACCGTGGGTCTTGAGCAGCGCCAGGATCGGCTTGACGTACAGGCGGGTCGGCGCCATCAGCGCATCGACCAGCTTGACCCCGCCGTCCAGCTCCAGATCGGCCGGCTGCCCGGCGCGGTCGTAGATGCGGCGCACCAGCGAGTAGCCGTTGGAGTGCGGGCCGGAAGAGGCGATGCCGATCAGCACATCGCCGGCCGCCACACTGGCGCCGTCCTTCAGTTCGCTCTTCTCCACGCCGGCGACGGTGAAGCCGGCCAGGTCGTACTCGCCCGGGGCATACATGTCCGGCATTTCAGCGGTTTCACCGCCGATCAGCGCGCAACCGGCCTCGGTGCAGCCGTTGGCGATGCCGCCCACGACCGCCGCAGCGGTGTCGATATCCAGCTTGCCGGTGGCGAAATAATCGAGGAAGAACAGCGGCTCGGCGCCCTGGACCAGCACGTCGTTCACGCACATCGCCACCAGATCGATGCCGATCGTGTCATGGCGGCCCAGCTGTTGTGCGAGCTTCAGCTTGGTGCCCACGCCGTCCGTACCCGAGACCAGGACCGGCTCGCGGTACTTGTTGGAGAGGTCGAACAGGGCGCCGAAGCCACCCAGCCCGCCCATGACTTCCGGGCGGAAACTGCGCTTCACCAGCGGCTTGATGCGCTCGACCAGCTCATTGCCCGCGTCGATATCGACACCGGCGTCGCGGTAGGTCAGGGGAGAGGGGTTGGACGGGGAATTGGTCACGGGCGTCGGCGCTGCGCTGGGGTGAAAGCGCGATTTTAACAGGCCACGTTGGCGCGCAGGCCCTATTCGGGCAACAATTCCCCCCGGATACGCTCAATGGAAGTCCTGATGCGCCGCAGCCTCTTTTTCATGATGTTCCTCGCGTTGTGCCTGCCGGTGGCCTCGATGGCCCAGAGCGGCCTGCGCACCGAAGGCGATGTGGCCAGTGCCAGTGGCGCTTACGAGGCCGAGGTCCCGGTCAACAGCCAGGCCGATTCGGACCGCAACGGCGCCCTGTCCCGGGCGCTGGGCAATGTGCTGGCCAAGCTCTCGGGCGACCGCAGCGTGATGAGCCGCCCCGGGGTGATGCAGGCCCTGCGCAATGCCAAGGATTACGTGGCCAGCTATGACTACCGCCAGGACCAGAGCACTTCGGCCGGTGGCGCGCCGAGCTACCGCACGATTCTGGTCGCCCGGTTCCGCGAGGATGACGTCGACAGCCTGATCTCGGCCCTCGGCCTGCCGCTGTGGCCGCAGCCGCGACCCAAGCCGGTGATCTGGCTGGCCATCGATGATGGCTCCGGCCCGCGCCTGGTGACCGTCCAGCAGGCCAATGCGGCCCGCCCGCTGCTCAACCGCGCCATCGAGCGCGGCTACAAGCTGGGCCTGCCCACCGGCAGCGCGGCCGAACAGGCCCTGGTCGGCGCGATCTGGCGCCAGGACACCGCCGCGGTGGCCCGCGCCTCCTCGCGCTATGCCCCGCCGATGCAGCTGGTCGGCAAGCTGTACCGCCAGGGCAGCGGCTGGGTGGCCGACTGGGTGTTCGTCGATGGCGGCAAGGAATTGAACAAATGGACCACCAAGGACAGTGACGCCCGCCGCGCCATGGCCGGCGGTGCCGACGGCGCGGCCGATGCGCTGGTCCGCCGCTATGCCAAGGCCGGGGCCGCCACCGGTGCGGCCGGCACGTACACCATCGTGGTGCTGGGCCTGAACAGTGCCGAGGATTACATGCGCCTGGCCGCCGGCCTGCGTGAGACCGCCGTGGTCCGCAACGTCACCCCGGTGCGCGCCTCGGGCGATCGCCTGGAGCTGTCGCTGGAGATGACCACCGGCCTGGCCGGGTTGAACCGCATGCTGGGCGACAACGGCGTGATCGCGCCGACCGCGCCGCTGCCGGTGCCGATCGATGAAACCACCCCCTCGGCCCTGCCGCCGCCTGCCAGCAACGAGTACCGCCTGCGATGATTCTCACCCCCGAAGCGGAAATCGCGCAGTTCCTCAGGCGGTTGAAATATGTGCTGGTCGCGCTCGCCGCCGGCTGGGTGATCTGGCTGCTCGGCCCGATCCTGACCCCGTTCGTGCTGGCCCTGGCGCTTGCCTGGCTGGGTGATCCGCTGGTCGACCGGATCGAAGCTACCGGCCGCTCGCGCAACACCGGCGTGGTGCTGGTGTTCGTGGCGATGATCCTGTTGATCACCGCCGCGCTGCTGATCCTGGTGCCGATGATCGAGCGTCAGGTCGCCACCCTGGTGGCGGCGATCCCGCAGGCACAGCAGTGGCTGATGGAAAAAGGCATCCCGTGGTTCGAGCAGAAGACCGGGCTGGAGATCATGCAGTGGATGGATCCGGACCGCTTGATTGAATGGGTGCGCAGCCACTGGCAGCAGGCCGGCGGCTTCGCCAAGACCTTCTTCGGCTACGTGCAGCGCTCGGGCTTCACGATGGTGACCTGGGTGGTCAACATCCTGCTGCTGCCGATCCTGGCGTTCTACTTCCTGCGCGACTGGGACAAGCTGGTCGAGCGCGTGGCCTCGATGATTCCGCGCAACCACGTCGGCACCATCACCAAGCTGGCGCGTGAATCGGACGAAGTGCTCGGTGCGTTCATCCGCGGCCAGTTCCTGGTGATGATCGCGCTGGGCGTGGTGTACGCCGCCGGCCTGTCGCTGGTCGGCCTGAAGCTGGGCTTGTTGATCGGCCTGGTGGCCGGCCTGATCAGCTTCATTCCGTACCTCGGCGCGACCACCGGCATCGTCATGGCGGTCGCGGCGGCACTGGTGCAGGCGCAGGGCTTTGATCTGAAGCTGCTGATCCTGGTCGGCGTCGTGTTCACCGTGGGCCAGCTGCTGGAAAGCTATGTGCTGACCCCGCGCATCGTCGGCGACAAGATCGGCCTGCACCCGGTGGCGGTGATCTTCGCGGTGATGGCCGGTGGCCAGCTGTTCGGCTTCCTCGGCATGCTGCTGGCCCTGCCGGTGGCGGCGGTCAGCAACGTGCTGCTGCGTTATGCACATCAGCGCTATCGCCAGAGCGATCTGTACGCCGGTGAGAAATCGGCGATCGTGCTCGATGCCTATGTGGACACGCCCGGGATCGTGGTCGTGGGCAACCCGAAGGGGCCGGACGCGCAGTGAGTGTCGTTCCGCAGTTGCCGCTTGCCCTGCGCTACCCGCAGGACGAGCGGTTGGAGACGTTCATCGGTGCGCCGGATGGCGCGCTGGCGCAGCTGCGCGCCATTGCCGTGGGCGCTGCGCACGACTGGGTGTATCTGGAGGGTGCGCCGGGCACCGGCAAGACCCATCAGGCGCTGGCGATGTGCTCGCTGGCCGAACAGGCGGGCCGCCAGCCGACCTACCTGCCGCTGAAGGCGGTGGTCGGGCGCACGCGCGCCGCGCTGGAATCGCTGGAAGGCCGCGACCTGGTCGCGCTGGATGGGCTGGATGCCGTGGCCGGGCAGCGCGAAGACGAAGTGGCGCTGTTCGATTTCCACAACCGTGCGCGCGCAGCGGGCATCACCCTGCTGTACACCGCGCAGCACGCACCGGATCAACTGGGGCTGGTGTTGCCGGACCTGCGCTCACGCCTGCAGCAGTGCGTGCGCGTGGTGCTGCAGCCGCTGGATGACGAAGGCCGCGCGGCGGTGCTGCGCGAGCGCGCGGCACGCCGTGGGCTGGCGATCGATGAAGCGGCGATCGAATGGTTACTGACCCGTACCGGCCGCGAGCTGGGCAGCCTGGTCAGTTTGTTGGACTGGCTGGATCGCGAATCACTGGCGGCACAGCGCCGTATCACCGTGCCGTTCCTGCGCCAGGTGTTGGAAGACGGCCCGCACCTGTTGTAACCGTCCGGAAACGGCCTGTAGATCCACGCCATGCGTGGATGCATCGGGTGCCGGCTCATAGTTGCCTCAGCCACGCATGGCGTGGCGCTACCCTTGCAGCGTCAGGCGTTCAGTTCCGCGTCCAGCTGCGCCAGCCGTTCCGGCGTGCCCACATCGGTCCATCGGCCGCGATGGTGCTGGCCGGTCACGCGGCCCTGCGCCATCGCATGCCGTAGCAGCGGGGCGAGACCGAACTGTGGCGGTGTCGCGCTGGCACCGGCGGTGTCGCCGATCACCGCGCGCCAATCGTTGATGATCGCCGGGCGGTACACACCCACACCGGCATAGGTGAGCCGCGCGCTGTCCCCGTCATCGCTGACCCGACCATCGGCATGCAGTATGAAGTCGCCGCGCGGGTGCTGGGCCGGATTGTCGACCAGCACCAGGTGCGCATCGCCCGTGGGTCTGCGTGGCAACGTGGCGAGATCGACATCCGTCCACACATCGCCGTTGATCACCAGAAACGGTGCTTCGCCCAGGATCGGCAGCGCGTTGAGAATGCCGCCGCCGGTTTCCAGCGGTACGTCGCCTTCATGGATGAAGTGCAGGCGCAGCCCCCAGCGCGCACCGTCGCCGAGTGCGGGCGCGAACTGATCGCCGAGCCAGGCGGTGTTGATCACCACCTCATCGATGCCGGCCGCAGCCAAGCGTTCCAGATGCCACACGATCAGCGGTTTGCCCCCGGCCACGAGCAATGGCTTGGGCGTGTGCAGGGTCAGCGGGCGCATGCGCTCGCCTTTGCCGGCCGAGAAAATCATCGCCTTCATGGGCGGGCCAGGACCGGTTCGGCGATACGGGCCAGGGCCGGTTTGATGCGCAGCTCGAACAGGTCGTGCAGCGCGGTCAGCTCGGGATGGCGCGGCAGCACTTCATCCAGATAGCGGATGAAGCGCGGCGCATCCTCGAAGTAGTGTCCCTTGCCGTCGCGGTCGCGCAGGCGCACGAACAGGCCGAGGATTTTCAGATGGCGCTGCACGCCCATCCAGTCCGCGTCGCGCAGGAACTGCGGCCACGGCCGCACCGGCAGACCGGCGGCCAGGGCGAGCGCGTGATAGCGCGCCAACCACGCGTCCACACGTTCGATCGGCCAGCTCAGGAACGCATCCTTGAACAGGCTGACCGGGTCGTAGGCGATCGGTCCGCGCACCAGATCCTGGAAATCCAGCACCGCCGGGCCACCCTCGATGGGCATCAGGTTGCGCGGCATGAAATCGCGGTGGGTCAGCACCTGCGGCTGCTGCAGCGCGTTGTCCATCAGCAGACGGTGCATGCGCTGCAGATTCTCGATCTCGCCGCAGTCCAGTTCCAGGCCGAGGTGACGTTGCAGGAACCATTCGTCGAACAGCCCGGCGTCACGCAGCAGCAGTGCCTCGCCGAAGCTGCCCATGCCCTCGGGCACCGGGATGGACTGCAGTCGGATCAACTGCGCGAACGCAGCGTCGAACCAGGCATCAGCATTGTCGTTGTCGATATGACGGGCCAGGGTCGGGCCGCCCAGGTCTTCCAGCAGCAGGAAGCCGTTGTCTTCATCGCGCGCCAGCACCTGCGGCACGCGCACGCCGTTGGGCTCGAGCAGGTCATGCATGCGCAGCCACGGCCGCACATCCTCCAGCCCGGGCGGGGAGTCCATCACGATGTGGCTGCCGCGCGCGCTGGTGGCGCGCCAGTAGCTGCGGAAACCGGCATCGACCGAGGCACGGTCGAGCGCGGTGGCCGGATCGCCGAGGGCGGCGCAGGTCCACTGCCGGCGATGTTCGGCGCGCAGCGGATCGGAAGCAGGATCGTTCATGGACGGGTACGTCGAAGCGGCGCCGGACGGCGCGCGGGAAAGAAAAGAGCGGCGATGCTCAGCGCTTGCTGCTGAACAGCCGGAGCACGGCCAGGACTGCGACCGCACCGAGGATCGCGCCGATGAACCCCGCGGGCTCGCCGCGGGCATACCACCCCATGTACTGGCCGAACCAGCCGGCCAGCAGGGCACCGACGATGCCGAGCACGATGGTCAGCAGGCAACCCATGCGGTTGTTGCCGGGCATGAAGAAGCGCCCGAGCAGACCGACGACGAAGCCGACCAGGATGATGTAGAGCCAGCTGGTGCTGCCAAACAGTCCGTTCATGCCAAAGACGTCAGTAGAGGGTGGACGCAGCCTAGCAAGGCCAGGCTGCGTCCGCCAACGTCAGCAGCAGCCGTGGCCGCCGTGACGGGTGCCGCTGTCGGCGGCGACCGGCGAACCGCTGGTCTCGCCGCGCAGGCTGGCGGCGTAGTGCTCGCTGATCACCTTGGACACGCACGCGGTCACGCGCTTGCCCATCGGGATGTGCAGGAACTCGTTCGGGCCGTGTGCATTGGAGTGCGGGCCGAGCACGCCGGTGATCATGAACTGCGCGCCCGGGAATTTCTCGCCCAGCATGCCCATGAACGGGATCGAGCCGCCTTCGCCCATGTACATCGCCGGCTTGCCGAAGAAGGTCTGGCTGGCGTCGTCGATCGCCTGGGTCAACCACGGCGCCATCGCCGGGGCGTTCCAGCCGCTGGAGGCTTTTTCCAGGTCCAGCTTCACTTCCGCACCGTTCGGCGGATCGCGCAGCAGGGCTTCCTTCAGCAGCTCGCCGCAGGCTTTGCCGTCAGCGGTCGGGGGCAGGCGCAGCGACAGCTTCACCGCGGTATGCGGGCGCAGCACGTTGCCGGCCGAGGCCAGCGGCGGCAGGCCGTCCACACCGGTGACCGACAGCGCCGGGCGCCAGGTGCGGTTGAGCACCAGTTCGGCCAGGTCGTCGTTCATCGGGCGCAGGCCCTCGACCATCGGGAATTTCTCGAAGATCGCGGTGTCCACCACTTCAGCGGCACGCTTGGCCTGCTCCTGGCGCTCGGCCGGGATCTCGACATTCATGCCGTCGATCAGGATGCGGCCGGTGTTCTCGTCCTCGATGCGCGAGATCAGCTGGCGCAGCAGGCGGAAGCTGGACGGGATCACGCCGGAGGCATCGCCGGAGTGCACGCCTTCGTTGAGTACCTTGACCGAGAAGTTGCCGCCGGTCAGGCCGCGCAGCGAGGTGGTGCACCACAGCTGGTCGTAGTTGGCGCAGCCCGAATCCAGGCACACCACCAGCGAGGGCTTGCCGATGCGGTCGGCCAGGTGGTCGACATAGGCGGGCAGGTCGTAGCTGCCGGATTCTTCGCAGGCTTCGATCAGGATCACGCAGCGCGCGTGCGGCAGGCCCTGTTCCTGCAGCGCCAGCACGGCGGCCAGCGAACCGAACATCGCATAGCCGTCATCGGCGCCGCCGCGGCCGTACAGCTTGTCGCCGCGCAGCACCGGAATCCACGGGCCCAGATCGTCGTCCCAACCGGTCATTTCCGGCTGCTTGTCCAGGTGGCCGTAGAGCAGGATGGTGTCGTCGCCGGTCTCGGCGCCGGACGCCGGAATTTCCAGCAGCAGCAGCGGGGTGCGGCCTTCCAGGCGCACGACCTCGACGGTCAGGCCGGGCAGGTTCTGGGCGCGGGCCCAGGTTTCCATCAGGGTGACGGCCTGTTCCATATAGCCGTTGGCGACCCAATCGGCGTCGAACATCGGCGATTTGTTGGGGATACGGATGTAATCGACCAATTGCGGGACGATCTCGTTGTCCCACTTTTCACTGACGAATTGGCCGAGCTTGGCGCTGTCCATCTGAACTCCGGAGTGCTTTTGACAAGTCCCGCCATTCTACGCCTGCGCTGGGGTAGGTATTTCCCTACACCACGTCGGGTATTAGGCCTGCTGTGTGAAGGTGCTGTGGACGATAGGCTGTGTGTATGTGGCGAGGGACGCTGGAACCTTCGACAGGATTGCCGGCAGGGGCCGGTTCCGAGCCACAAGGAGTTGCACAGTGGGACCTTGGTTTTCGTGCAGGGCGCTGGTGCTGGGACTGCTGTTGAGCGGAATGGCCTTCGCGGCCGATCGGATCAACATCAATACGGCGGATGCGTCGACGCTGCAGCAGGGATTGGCGAACGTGGGGCCCATGAAGGCCGAGGCGATCGTCGCGTACCGGCGACAACACGGCCCTTTCGTACACGTCGAGGATCTGGCGCGGGTGAAGGGGATAGGGACAGCTACCGTCGAACGGAATCGACAACGGATGACGACCGGGGCCAGGCAGGCGCCGGCCGAGGCACCGCCCAGGAGGGCAGCGCCGGCCTCCGTACCAAGGCGCTGAAAAACAGGACAGGTCGGGACAGGCAGGACGCCGGTCACTGGTCGCCACGGCAGGATGCCGCGGCGGCACCGACAGCTGCACGGACGCAGCACGCAGGGAGGCGGCGCGGAAGGATTGGCGCGGACCCACCAGGACGGTGGCATCCAGACCCCGGGAAGGGTTGAGATGGCGGAAGCATATACGGCCGAGTGCAGGACGCATGGCCGGCACCCAGACTGGGCAGGATGCACAGGGGGAAGGCGGGATGCCGACAAGGATGTATCGATTGCCCGGTTCGCACAGGATGTGTGGCCGGGCAATGCTTTTTGGGGCGGCTGAAACGGATCGCGGGGTTTCGCGATCGCGTGCCGGCAGTTCGTGTAGCGTGACCGCATCTCTTTGAATGGATGCACGACATGGCAGTACGCAGCACGCTGTTGAGTCTGGCGCTCGGGACGCTGCTGGCGACCGGGATGCTTCCCGCCACGGCCGCCAACGCGGCGCCGACGGCAGGCACGACCACGCAGGCCCCGCGCGGCCCGACCGATCTCAAGCCCGGTGAATTCCTCTGGCATCCGGAGATCTCCCCGGCCGGCCCGATCGTGCTGGTGGTCAGCCTCGATGAGCAGCGCGCCTACGTGTACCGCAACGGCATCGCGATCGGCATGAGCACGATCAGCTCGGGCAAGACCGGGCATGAAACCCCGACCGGTGTGTTCACGATCCTGCAGAAGGACAAGGACCACAAATCCAACCTCTACAACAGCGCGCCGATGCCCTACATGCAGCGCCTGACCTGGGACGGCATCGCGCTGCACGGCGGCAGCCTGCCCGGGCATCCGGCCTCGCACGGCTGCGTGCGGTTGCCGCAGGCGTTCGCGCAGAAACTGTTCGGCGAAACCCATCGCGGCGACACCGTGGTGGTGGCCGATGCCAAGAGCGCGCCGATGACGCTGGCCTATCCGGCCGTGCTGGCGCCGGTCAGCAGCACCGGCACGCCGCTGGTGGAGAGCACCGACGCGCCCGCGCACTACTGGAATGATGCGGCTGCACCGGCCGGCCAGGTTGGCATCCTGGTCAGCCTGCACGATCAGCGCCTGTACGTGCTGCGCGATGGCGTGTTGATCGGCGAATCGAGGCTGGAAGCAAAGGCCTTGCCGGCCTTCGAGGGCACCACGCTGTTTGTGATGGGCCAGGGCTACCAGGACAACCCCAGCCCGCTGGACCCGCACCGCCCGCTGCACCGCTGGACCGCCTATCCATTGCTGGGCCAGACCGCCGCCAATGCCACCCCGGATCTGCTCGCCACGCCGAGCCTGCCGATGGCGCTGCCGCCGGAATTCGCCGAACAGCTGTACGGCGTGCTGGTGCCCGGCACCACGTTGCTGGTGACCAGCCTGCCCGCGGTTCGCCCGGTGGCCGATGAACAGAACCTGCAGCCCGTCTTGGAATCCGACGCCGGCGGGTCCACGTTGTAAGGGATGCCCCCGGTTGGTGTGCTGCCCATGCCTGTTGTGAAGTTGCTGCCCGCCGCGTTCTGCGGCCTGATCGCGTCCGCCACGGCGGGTGCGGCCAGCCCTGCGCCGGCCGCGGAGGCGAATCCGGTGCAGATGGCCGAGATGCTCTCCAAGGCCGCACCGGCTGCGGACAAACACGTGTTGCAGCTGGCGGCCCGCGCGATGCGCTGTGCGTTGCGCCGGCCGGAGCTCGGCGTCGACCCGGGCAAGTTGAGCGTGATCGATTACTCGCGGCCGTCGACCGAACCGCGTATGTGGATTTTCGATCTGACCCGCCAGCGGCTGCTGTTTGAAGAGTGGGTCGCGCACGGGCGCAACAGTGGCGACAACCGCACCCAGCATTTTTCCAACAAGGACGGCAGCTTCATGTCCAGCCTGGGCGCGTTCACCGCCAAGGAAACCTACATGGGCGGCAACGGCTATTCGTTGCGCCTGGACGGGCTGGAGCCGGGCTTCAACGACCATGCCCGCGACCGTGCGATCGTCATCCACGGCGCGCCCTACGTGAACCCCGCGATCGCGCGCCTGCAGGGCCGGCTGGGCCGCAGCCTGGGGTGCCCGGCGGTGCGGCTGTCCGTGGCGCGGCCCCTGATCGACAGTCTGCGCGGCGGCACGATGGTGTTCGCGTATTACCCCGACAAGGACTGGCTGGCGCGTTCGCGCCTGCTGGAACCCGACTGCGGCGGCGTGTCCTGAGGCAGCTCTGCTGCGTCGGCTCAGGCACACTAGCGCCATGTCGACCGATACCGTCCTGAGCGCGGCCAGCCGCGTCATTCCCTCTTTCGAATACCGCCGCGAACGCTGGCGCAACGGCCTGGGCTGGACCCGCGAGATCCTGCGCGTGCCCGACAACGAGGACTGGCAGGTGCGCCTGTCGATCGCCGAGATCGAGCAGGACGCCGCCTTCTCGGCGTTTCCGGGGATCGACCGCGAGCTGGTGCTGCTGCGCGGCGAAGGCCTGCGCCTGCGCTTCGCTGATGGCGCGGTGCATACGCTGATGCCGCCGCACGACCGCCTGCGGTTTGCGGGCGAAGCGCAGGTGACCGGCGAGTTGATCGATGGGGTGACCCACGATTTCAATCTGATGTGGCGGCGCGATGCCGTGCAGGCCGAGCTGCTGCACCGGCCGCTGGTGGGCAGCATGTTCTTCTTCACCGACCCCGAGGCGGCGTGGGCGATTCATCTGCTTGCCGGCCAGGCCGAGTTTGAAGGCGAGCCGTTGCTGGCACCGTTGGCCGCCGGTGATACCGCCTGGTTGGCCGCGGGTGAGCGCCGCCGGTTTGCATTGCACGGTGGCGGCGAGTTGCTGGCGATCCGTGTGAGTGCGGGTGGCAGCAGTACCTGAGGCGCTGCAGGCAACCCTCAGTACACGTCGCGCCGATAGCGACCGGCCACGATCAGCGCTTCTTTCCCGTCGCGGCCCAGCGCCTGCTCGATCACCGCATCCACCCCCGGGGCCATGCCCTGCAGGCTGCCGCAGACCAGGATCGTGGCGCCATCGTTTACCCACGTCTGCAGTTCCCGGATCCGCGCCTGCAGCCGGTCCTGCACGTAGTGATGTTCGCCACCGTCGCGACTGAACACGGTATCCAGATGGGCGATCCAGCCGTCACGCTGCCAGGCGCGCAGGTCGTCGCCGAAGAAGAAATCGTGCGCGGCCGTGCGTTCACCGAACAGCAGCCAGTTGCGGCGCGCGCCGGCGCTGATGCGCTCGCGCAGGTGGGCGCGCAGGCCGGCGATGCCGGTGCCGTTGCCGATCAGGATCAGCGGGGTTGCCGCCGGGACCCCATGGAAGTTCGGGTTGCTGCGGAAGCGCAGATCGATGCGGCCGTCCAGCGCGGCGTGATCGCACAACCAGCCGCTGCCCAGGCCCGGCGTGCCATCAGGACGCAGTTGCCTGCGCAGCAGCAGCTGCACTTGGCCTTCGGCAGGCAGGCTGGCGATGGAGTACTCGCGGTGCGGCAGCGGACGTAACCCGGCGACCAGTGCATCCGCGTCGGCAAGCGCCGGGACTTCCCCGTTACTGGGCAGATGCGCCCGCGCCAGATGTGCACGCAGCGGCTGTCCAGCGATGGTCGCATCGCCCTCCCAGGGCGTATCGCGCAGCCAGGCCTCGACCTCGGCCGGCGAATGCTGCGGGCCGATCTCGACCACGTCGCCGGCCTGCCACGCGGGCAGCACCCCGTCGGAAGGCACCAGCGTGATGCGGTACGTCGGTGCGCTCGGGCTGCCTGGATTTTCCAGATGCCGCGCCTGCAGTTGCCACGGCAGATACTCGGCCGGGGCCCAGTCCGGCAGTTCGGTCGCTTCACCGCCCAGCTGGCCGAGCAGTTGCTGCCAGTGGCGCAGTGCGCCGGGATCGGCATTGTCCACTTCGACGGTATCGAACAGCGGATGCGCGCCGTGCTGGCGCAGCCACGCATCGAGCTGGTGGCCAAACGCGCAGAAATGCCCGTAGCTGCGATCCCCCAGCGCCAGCACGCCGTACTGCAGTTGTGGCAGTTCCAGCGCCTGTGGCATCACCTTGCGCAGGAAGGGCAGGGCATGATCCGGCGCATCGCCTTCGCCGGTGGTGCTGACCACGAACAGCACCTGCCCGCTGCGCTGCAGAAGCTCGGCGGTCACCGCATGCAGTGCGCGGAGGCGGACCGGCAGGCCGGCAGCGCGCAACGCCTGCGCACTGCGTTCGCACAGCTGCTGCGCGAAACCGGTCTGGCTCGCCCAGACCAGCAGGATCGGGGCGGGTCCGTCAGCGACGACGTGGTCTTCGCGCGCGCGCCCGCGCCACCAGATCAGCGTGCAGAACGCCGCATAGCCCACCAGGCTGCCGGTAGCCCAGCGCCACTGCCAGCCCAGCGGTGCGCTCTGCCACCACGCCTCGCCCAGATGCAGGCGCAGCAGCGCCCAGGCGATGACCGCCAGCAACAGCATGACCGCCAGGTTGCCCAGCCAGGCACGGGAAGGACGCAGGCTCATGCCGCGCCTGCGCGGTCTTCGGCGAGCAGCTGTTCGAATGTGGGGCTCATGTGTTCCTCGATACCGTGCGCACCCCGGCTGACAAAGCGTGCGGCCAGTGCATGGGTACGTGCAAATGCGATGCCGTCGTCCCGGCCCATCACCGTCAATGCAGTGGCCCAGGCATCGGCCTGCATGGCGCTCCCGGCGACCACGGTGACCGCCGCCGCAGCGCGCGTGACCGGTGCACCGATGCGCGGATCCAGCGTGTGGCTGAACTGTTCGCCGTCGTGTTCGAAGTGGTGCCAACGATCGCCGGAAGTGGCCACGGCGCGCTCCGTCAGCGCCAGCACGCGCGGCGGATGGGCTGCCTGTGCATCGTCTTCCGGCGCGGATTCCACCAGCACGCGCCACGGCTGGTCATCGGGCTTGCGGCCAAAGCCGTGCAGCTCGCCGCCGACCTCCACCAGCGCGGCGTGCACGCCGTTTTGGCGCAGCCACGTGCTGACCTGATCGACACCAAATCCCTTGGCAATCGCCGACAGATCCAGCGCCAGCCCACCGGGTTGCAGCAGGCGACCGGGCTGCCACTGCAGCCGTTCCCAGCCACACCGCGCACGGGTCGCGGCGAGGGTGGCCGGATCGGGAATGCGCCGGGCCTGAGCCTGCGCACCGAATCCCCACAGCGCCACCAACGGGCCCACGGTGGGATCGAAGGCACCGCCGCTGCGCTGTGCGATGTCCAGTGCGCACTGCATCACGGTGTCGAACAATGGCGGCAGCGCCTGCCACTCACCCGCGGTCGCAAGGTTGAAGCGTGAGATATCGCTGTCGGCTTCCCACGTGCTCATCTGCGCGACCACGGCGTCGAGCTGTGCCTGGATGCCGGCATGCAGCGAGTGCAGGTCGCGGCTCCGCGCCGCGACCAGCTTTACCTGCCAGGTGGTGCCCATGGTGTGGCCACCGAGGCTGGCGATGTCGACATCCGGGTTGTTCATGGGATTGGGCACGTCGGGACCAGTAAGCCCGATAGCCGGACTGCGTCGGGTGAAAAGCCCCTGTCGTGTGGACGGGGGCAGGGTGAGGCGGACGGTGCACTGCACTGCACTGCACGCCGAAGGGCGTTACTCCGGCAGCACTTCCAGCGTGGCCACATAGCTCAGGCGACGCTTCTTGGCTTCCTTGATCGACGTCTTGCTGTCTTCGGTGCCGGTCTCCAGCCAGTACATGCCCGCTTCGGGCCAGGTGACGGCGAACTCGCCCTTGGCATCGGTGCTGACCTTGATCTCTTCCTGGGCGTTGCGGTACCGGGTGCCGCCGCGGGTGATCTCGAGCGCCAGGCCGGCGGTCGGCTTGCCGTCGACCAGTACGCGGAAGCGCGCGGCTTCGCCGGCGACCAGATCGTTCGGGTGGGCCAGCGCGATCATCTCGATGCCCTGGTTGGTCGGCTTGAGCGCGGTGTCGTTCGGGGTGCCGTTGGTGACGAAGGTTTCCACGCGGCCGACCGACTGCGAGACCTGCAGGTTCCTGGCGTTCTTCGGCACTTCGGTGGCGAAGGTGGCCGGGGTGCCGCGCCAGCGCTTGGGCTTGCCGTCTTCTTCCCAGCTGGCTGACAGGCCGTTGTTGACCGTGGCCAAGCGGTAGGTGCCCTGCTGGGTCAACTCGACATCGAACACGCTGCGGAACTTGCCGGTCGCCGCGTTCTGCGGCTGCACGGTGCTGCCGTCCGGCGCGGTGATGACCAGGCTGTCCAGGCGCAGCGGCACGTGGTTGAAGTAGAACAGGTCGTTGGAGACCGCCGCGTCGACGGTGATCCACGGGTTGGTGCCCGCGATCACGGTCTGCGAGGGCTGCAGCCAGGCCTTGTGGGCCAGGGCGGAGAACGGAAGTGCGGCGGCCATGGCGGCGGCGAGGACGAGCGTGCGCTTCATCGAAAAACTCCAGGTGGATAGGGAATCAGGGCTTGGCGGTCAGGGTGACCAGGCCGAGTTCGGTCGCGCCCTGGGCCTTGCCCGACTGTGCGGACGTGACCGGCCAGGTGAAGGGGATCTTGAGCAGTTCGCGGCCGCCGACTTCGCGCACCGCTTCCACCACGAGGGTGTAGTTGCCCGGGGCGAGTGCCTTGAGCGCCGGCTGCTTGTCGCTGAAGGAGAGCGCGTGCTTGCCGACCGGACGGGTCGGGCCGGTCACGCCGTCCACCGGCACCTCCAGGGTGCGGCCGCTCTTGCGCCACCACTGGCGCAGGTCGGGCAGCCACTTGGTGCCGTGGCCCTCACTGTTGCCGGTCTGCTGGTACCAGACGGCGAGGTTGGCGGCGACCTTCTGGTCGGCCCCTTCCAGCCACACGGCCACATACGGGCGGTGGTACTCGGCCACGTTGAGCTTGGGCACCTCGACGTTGATGTCCAGGGTGGTGGCATAGGCCGGCGAGGTGGCCAGCAGGCCGCTCAGGGCGATGGTCAGGGTGACGCGCATGGTGCGGCTCCGGAAGGGGACGGTCAGTGAATGAGGATCAGGGCGATCAGCAGCGGGATCAGCAGCCCCAGGCCGACCAGCGGCCAGGTCATGCGGCGCTGGCGGGCATGCAGGTGCAGCAGGAACAGGCCGGTGATGCAGAACACCAGGCAGGCCACGGCGAAGATATCCAGGAACCAGCCCCAGGCCGGCCCGGCATTGCGCCCTTTGTGCAGATCGTTGAAATAGGAGACCCAGCCGCGCGCCGTGGATTCGTATTCCACCGCGCCGGAGTCCCGGTCGATGCTGAGCCACGCGTCCGCGCCCGGGCTGGGCATGGAGAGATAGATTTCGCCATCGGACCATTCGGCCGGGCGGCGCCCGATCGAGATGCCGAGCTGCGTCTCCAGCCAGCGGCTGGCCACGCGTGGGATCGGTGCCTTGCCATCGGCGCGGTCGCCGAGCTTGCCGAGCAGCTCGGCAGGCAGTTCCAGTTGACGGCTGACTACCTCCGGCGTGGCTTCGATCCGGGAGGCATGGTTCAAGGTGATGCCGGTCGCGGCGAACAGCAGCATGCCGATCAGGCACACCGCCGAGCTGATCCAGTGCCACTGGTGCAGCGTGCGCAGCCAGAAGCCGCGGCGTTGTTGTTGCACGCTGGAAGAGGGAGCGCTGGTGGCCACGGTCACAGGAGGGAGTGCTGAGGGGCGAATTACACCATTGATGAGAATGATTCGCAATTTGTAGACAAAGAAGGCAGCGTTCCGTTGCCGGCCCGCTGCCCGAGGTCAAGGCCGGGCGCGACGTCACCTGGGACGCCGCGCCGGTGCGCCTCAGAACTTGGCGTTCAACGAGATCCAGTAGCTGCGGCGCTGGTCCTTGGTGGAATAGTCATCCACGCAGCTGTAGTCGCTGTCGCTGATCAGCACGCAGGACTGCGAGACGAAGTTCTTGTCGAACAGGTTGTTGACCCGTGCGTTGACGGTCAGCCATTTGTTGATGTCCCAGCTGCCGCCGAGGTGGAAGATCGTGTAGTCCTCGTAGTAGCGGGTCTGCGAGCTGCTGACGCCACCGACATTGCTGACCAGCGTGTCGCGGTAGCGGTCGTAGCGGCCTTCGCCGATCAGCGACAGGCTCAGCGCCTCGCTGATCTGCCAGTTCAGGCTGGCATTGGCCATGTGCCTGGCCGGGTTGCCGGTGATCGGCAGGCCCTTGCCGGTGCCGCTGGTCTGCTCGCTCTTGGTCCAGGTGTAGTTGCCGCGCAGCTGCAGGTTGTCCAGCAGATCGACCTGGGCGGCCGCTTCGACGCCACGGGTTTCGGCCTTGTCGATGTTCACGCTCTGGCCAAAGGTGCTGTAGCCCAGCTCGGCCCAGCCCGGGCCGATGTCCACGCAGTAGCTGCCATCGTCCGGGGCCACTTCGCAGTTGGCGAAGGTGCCGCCGCTGGCGATCTTGTCATCGAACTTGTTGAGGAAGCCGGTGACGTTGAAGCCCCAGCGATCGCCTTCGTAGTACGCGGCGATTTCGTAGTTGGTGCTGGTTTCCGGCTTGAGGTTGGGCGAGCCGACCAGCGGGATCACGCCCTGGCCACCGAAGCCGACGATGCCGGGGAACAGCTGGTCCGGACGCGGGGTCTTGTAGCCGGTGCTGACGCCGCCCTTGACGGTCCAGGCATCGTTGGCGTTCCACACCAGGTAGGCGCGCGGGCTGACGTGGCTGCCGAAGATGTTGTGGTCGTCATAGCGCACGCCGACCGTGGCGGTCAGGGTGTCGGTCAGCGACCAGTTGTCCTCGGCGAACAGCGCCCACATGCGGTGCTGCTGCTTCACGTTGTTCTTGTAGCCGGCGCCGTCCATGCCGAACACGCCGTCGATCATGTCGGTGTCGTTGTACTGGCCACCGACGGTCAGCTTGTGCGCGCCGAAGGTCAGGTCGAGCATGGTGTCCAGCACGTTGCCCTTCAGTTCCATCGTACGCAGCGGGCGCGGCAGGAAGGCCTGCAGGCGGGCCATCTCGGCCGGGTTGAGCGCAGCCAGCCCGTTGCGTGCGCTGGCCGCGCAGTTGGCGGCGGCACCGGTGCGGCGGCAGACATCGTTCCACAGCGTCTGCAGGTCGGCACGCTCGTCCAGCGTCAGCGGCAGCGAGCGGCCGAGGTTGTTGCTGGTGATGTGGGTCAGCGTGGTCTGCCAGGTGCCGAATTCATAGCGGCCCTGATGGGTCAGCGCCAGCTGGTCGCGCTCGTAACGCTGGTAGGCGGTGTAGCCCACGCGCGGCTGCACCACGCGGCGGGTGAGGGTGCCGGTGCCGTTCGGGTTGGGGATCGTGGCATTGCCCACGCGCCACAGGCTGGCCAGGCTGTCCAGGGTGCCGGTCTGGCCTTCGCTGTTGTCGTACTTCTGGCGCGACACGTCGTAGTCCAGCCACAGCTCGTGGTCCTCGTTGACGTTGAAGTTCAGGCGCAGGCCGGTGTTCCAGTTGGTGTTGGCCACGGCCTTGCCGCCGGCACCGAAACCGATGGTGCGCGACCACAGCGTGCCGTCCGGCAGCGGCAGGTCGTCCCACTCCGGGTTGGAGGCTTTGGCGTCGTAATAGCTGCCGCGCACCGACAGGCCCAGGCGGTCCTTGATCAGCGGGCCGCTCAGGTAGACATCGGTGCTGCGTGCATCACCGAACTGGTCGTCCTGCTGCACCGTGAAGCCCTGGGTGACCGCGCCGTGCCACTCGGTCTGGTTGCGGCGGGTGATGATGTTGATGACCCCGCCCATCGCATCCGAGCCGTACAGGGTGGACATCGGGCCGCGGACCACTTCGATGCGTTCGATCGCATCCAGCGGCGGCATGTACGAGAACTGGCCACCGCCGAAGTTGTTCGGGTACAGGTTGCCGGCGTTGCTCTGGCGGCGGCCGTCGATCAGCACCAGGGTGTAGTCCGACGGCATGCCGCGCATGGAGATGGTGGCACGGCCGTTCTTGTCGGTCGGCTCCATGCCCACGTCGATGCCTTCCACGTCGCGCAGCGCATCCACCAGGCTGGTGTAAGGGCGCTTGCTCAGCTCTTCGCGGCTGATCACGCTGATGCTGGCCGGCGCATCGGCGATCTTCTGTTCGAAGCCGGCGGCGGTGACGACCACCTTGTCCAGCGTGGTCGGGCCGGCGACCTCGCCGTGGGCGAAGGCCGGGGCGCTCAGCGCGCCGAGCAGGGCGATGGACAGGGTGCAGCGGGACAGGGACGTGCGACGACGATGGCGCTGGGCCATGGGGGTAACCTCGGAAAGGAGAACGCGGACGCGACATGGCTGGCCGCAGGGCGGCAGCACGCGCAGGAATCAGGAAGGCCCGAAGCGGGCAGAACGCGCAGGACCGCAGGCAGGCGCGATGGCGCCGCCGGCGGCCGGACTCAGCCCTGCGGTGGGGCTTGGCCGCGCTGGACGCGCAGGCCGGGTGCAGCAGGCAGCGGCGTGGCCGGTGCCGAATCGATGGCGGGCACGATCCGCGGTGGCTGCGCCACCAGGGTGGCCATCAACGCATCCAGCGATTCCACGACCGGCGGCAGCGAAGGCGGTTGCCGGGGGGGCGGGGCAGGGCGCGCGCTGGCGACCCGGCGCGGCTTGGCCGGGGCTTCCTCCTGGGGAGTGGTCTCACCACCGCTGCCCGGGCGCTCGTCCATCGGCATCTGCAGGACCATCACGGTGCTGCCGGGAGCCGCCCGCTCCAGCACACCGGCAGGCCGGCCAGCAGCAGCGAGAACACGCCCAGCCATGCCAGCACGGTCGACAACGCCTGCTGCCGCCCGCGCATGGCGGGAGCAAAGCTGCGGTGGCGGTGTGGATGGCGCAAGGCAGACCCCTGTGAACGGCCGGTCGATCTGCCGACCAGCAACGCGGCGGGATTGTAGGTGAG
Source organism: Stenotrophomonas sp. TWI819 (assembly GCF_039673075.1). Classification (NCBI taxonomy): domain Bacteria; kingdom Pseudomonadati; phylum Pseudomonadota; class Gammaproteobacteria; order Lysobacterales; family Lysobacteraceae; genus Stenotrophomonas; species Stenotrophomonas sp. TWI819. The sequence goes on from NZ_JBDJKY010000009.1 coordinate 162,930, forward strand.
ATGCGTTAGCGGACGCAAATGAGAATGATTAATGATTCGGGGCACTCATGGGCGGCAGCCCTTGCCATCACGCGACCAGCGCCCGGATCGCCGGGTGGGCCGAGGCGGCCAATGCAGGCCGCAGATGGGCCAGAAACGACGGACTGCCGTGCGCCAGTGCGCGACGCAGCCACTCTGCTGCACCGTCGATGTCTCCGGCGGCGAGCAGCAACGAAGCATGGCTGGCCTGGCCGCGGAAGTCGCCGGCCTCGGCCGAGCGTCGATACCACGCCGGTGCCGCGGCAGGATCGGCGGCTACGCCGATCCCGTCTTCCAGGCAGCGACCGACCAGATTCATCGATTTGGCATGGCCGAGGCGCGCGGCGCGCAGGTACAGGGCGAACGCGGCGCGTTCATCGCGCGGCAGCCCGCGGCCGGTGCCCAGCAGGTTGGCCAGGTTGTACAGGCCCCAGTCCAAGCCGGCATCGGCCGCCTTGCGATACCAGACCGCGGCCAGCGCCAGGTTGACCGGCGTTCCGGTGCCGAGTTCGTGACAGCGCCCGAGCATGTTCATGGCGATGGCCAGGCCACCGTTGGCGGCGCGCTCGAACCAGAGCACGGCCGCGGCGGCATCGGGCGCGATGCCGCGGCCTTCCATGCGGGCCTGGCCGAGCAGGTACTGCGCCTGCGGGTCGCCGCATTGCGCGGTGGCTTCCAGGGTGGCGAGCGCGGCGGCCGGATCGTGCTGCAGCTGGTCAGCCAATGCCGCCACGTCGAGCGCGGGCTGGGCTGCCTCAGACATCGGCCCACTGCCGCAGCAGGTTGTGATACACGCCGGTGAGGTTCACCAGCGCGGGGTGTTCGGGGTGGTCATGGGTGAGGCGGCGGATCGAGACATCCAGATCCCACATCAGGCGCCGCTGGCCGTCATCGCGCAGCATGCTCTGGATCCAGAAGAACGAGGCCAGCCGCGTGCCGGCGGTGACCGGGGTGACCTGGTGCAGGCTGGTGCCCGGGTACAACACCATGTGGCCGGCCGGCAGTTTGACCCGCTGGTTGCCGTAGGTGTCTTCGATCACCAGCTCGCCCCCCTCGTACTCGTCCGGATCGCTCAGGAACAACGTGGCCGACAGATCGGTGCGTACCGGCTGCGGTTGGCCCGGGGCGGTGTAGTCGTAGCGCACTGCGTTGTCGACATGGAACCCGAAGGTCTGCCCCGGCTGATAGCAGTTGAACAGCGGCGGGAAAATGCGACGCGGCAATGCAGCCGAGAAGAAGGTGCTGTTGCGGCCGAGCGCATCGAGGATGGCCGAGCCGACCGCACGGGCGGCCGGATCGGACTCGGGCAACTGCAGGTTGTGTTTGGCCTGCGCGGACTGGTAGCCCGCGGTCAGGCGACCGTCGGTCCAGCCGGCCGTGGCCAGCTGCTGGCGGGCCTGGGTGACCTGCTCGGCGGTGAGGACGTCGGGAATGTGCAGCAGCATGGCGGGCTCCAGCCCCTCCCGCACGAGCGCGCGGGAGGGGCGTATCGCTTAGAACTTGAAGTTGAAGGCCAGCGTGGCCGAACGACCCGGCGCGATGGCGGCGTAGTGCGAAGCGTACGCCTTGGTGAAGTAGGTTTTGTTGGTTAGGTTCTGTACGTTCAACTGCAGGCTGTAGCGCTGGCTGAAGGCGTAACCGACCATCGCGTCCCAACGGGTGTAGGACGGCACCCACTTGGTGTTGTTGACGTTGCCGTAGACCTTGTCCACATAGTTCGCACCAGCACCCAGGCTCAGGCCCGGCACGAACGACGGCGCCCAGGTGGTCCACAGGCTGGCGCTGTGCTTGGCGGTGTTGGGGAACGCGTTGCCGTTGAACGGCGATGGCACGTAGACCCCGTTGACCAGCGCAAAACCGTTGTCCTCGACCACGGCATCCAGGTAGGTGTAACCACCGAAGACCTGCCAGCCCTCCACGATCGTGCCGCTGAAGCCCAGCTCGGCGCCCTTGACCTTCTTGGTACCGGCGTTCTGCGTGGTGCCTGCATCGCTGGTCACGCGCGCGTTGCTCATCTCGGTCTGGAAGATCGCGCCGGTCAGCGACAGGCGGGCATCGAACAGATCCCACTTGGTGCCCAGCTCGATGTTGCGGCTGCGCTGCGGCTTGAGATCCTGGATGGTCGCGCTGATGCCGTCGGCGCCGTCGCCGCCGTCCACGCCGACCGGGGTGGAGGAGGTGCCCCAGGACAGGTAGATGCTGCCGTTGGCGACGGGCTTGAACACCAGGCCGGCCTGGCCGTTCCAGAACGAGGTGTCATTGCGCAGGTGCTGCAGGTTGGCCGCCGCCGTCGGGTTGAACTGATGCGTGTTGTAGTCGTCGAAGCGCGCACCCAGGTTCAGCATCCACTGCTCGCTGAAGCTGATCGTGTCGAACACATAGGCCGACTTGGTGCGGGTGGTCTGGCGCACATCGCGGGCCGGGTCGCTGCGGGTGACGGTATGCGTGGCCGACCACGGATCGTTCGGGTTGGGGTTGGTCAGGTCGGTGCAGTTGTAGCCCGTGGCTGCGCCGGTGGTCGGGCAGCTCTGGTTGCCGGTCAGCGGGTTGTTGGTGCCTGCGGTGGTCTGGCCATTGGGACGGCGCACGTCGGCGATCGCGTAGGTGCCGCGTACGGTCTTTTCGCTGCTGTACTCCACGCCGGCGTTGAAGCTGTGGCGCAGCGGGCCGGTCTCCAGCTCACCGGTCACGCTGGTCTGGTTGACGAAGCTGTCGGTCTGCGTGGCGCGCGCGTTGGTGCGGCGCCAGACGGTGCCGAACAGGTTCGGGTTGCCCTTGCTGTCGTCCGGCTGGGTCCACAGGTAATCGTTGCGGGTATCGCCGTAGCGGGTGATGTTGCGCAGTACGATGCCGCCGAAATCGTGCGACAGGTTCAGGGTGGTGATGTCCGCCTTGGTCTTCTGGAAGTCGCGGTCGACCAGGCCGTAGAACGCGTCGCGGTTGGTCACGATCGGGCTGCCGTCGCCATTGAGCGCCAGGTTGGGGCCGCTGGTGAACGGGTTGTTGTACGGGAAGCCGCCGGCATCGGGCAGGTCGTCGGTTTCCATGTGGTAGTGGCTGATCACCACCTGGGTCGGGCCGTTGAGGCCGAACGCCAGTGACGGTGCGATGCCCCAGCGGCTGCTGTTGACCTCATCGCGGCCGGCCACGTCGGCATCGTGCTTCATGAGGTTGATGCGCGCGGCGATGCCGTCGCCGATCACCTCGTTGGCATCCAGCGTGCCGCGGCGGTAGCTGTCGGTGCCGGCGGCCAGGCTGCCGGACACGAAGTTCTCCAGCTTGGGCGTCTTGCTGACCAGGCTGATGGTGCCGCCGGCCGAACCGCGGCCGGAGTAGGCCGAGCTGGGGCCTTTGACCACGTCGATCTGCTCGATGGCGAACACTTCACGGGTCTGGCTGCCGGCGTCGCGGATGCCATCCACATAAATGTCCGAGGCCGAATCGAAGCCGCGGATGAAGGGGCGGTCGCCGGTCGGGTTGCCGCCTTCGCCGGCGCCGAAGGTGATGCCCGGCACGGTGCGCAGCGCATCGAGCAGGGTGGTGGCGGCGGTCTGCTCGATCACCTGCTGGGAGATCACGCTGACCGACTTGGGCGTATCCAGCAGCGGTGCGGTGAATTTCGAGGACTGCGCACGCACGCGCTCGCCGTGGACATCCACGCCATCCAGTTCGGTGGCGCGCTGCGGATCAGCGGCAGCGTCGGTCTCGGCATGGGCGATGGCGGGGGCGGCGATGGCCAGCAGCAGGGCGGACGACAACGGAGTCGGGCGGACGGTCATGGTGATTCCTGGAGGACGGACGAACGCCGGACAGCGTGTGGCGGTCACGGCGGAGCGGAGGCAGGTGGGGAAACGGGCAGATGCCGACGGCGGCGCGATGGCGCGGGCGTGGGCGGGCAGCGACGCGCAGCGTCGCCGCTGGAATCAGGCGAGGGGAGGGGCGTGGCCGGGGTTGAGCCGCAGCGAAGGTTCCAGTCGCTGCCAGCGCAGCGCGTCGGAGCGCCACAGCGGGACGACCGCGACCCAGGGCGCGCGATGCGCGCGAGCCGGCAGCGCCGGAGGGCTCGGCTCGGGGTCTGGGCCGGTTTCGGCGGTCAGGCCGGGCTCGGCGGCCGGACGCTCCGGTGCGGGCGCGGTTGGCGCGCAGGCCTCGTCGCTGCCGGTACTCAACAAGGCCGGGGCTGTGCCCGCTGCCGGCAATGACCCGGCGTTACCGGTACCCGCGCCCAGCCAGCCGCAGGCCAGCAGCACCACGCAGAACGTGGCCCACAGGGCGGCGATACCAAGGGCGGAGCGGTTGGCGGACACGGCTTACCGGGCAGAGGCGGCCAAGTGACCGCAATGCCTATGGTAATAGGAACAATTCGCGTTTTCAAAACGCCGGCATTCAGCCCGGCTCAGTCGCGGTCGTCGCGGGCCCAGACGGCGTCGTGTTCCCGTTTGACCGGAAATTTCGCTACCGGCGAGTAGGCCGGGGCGCACAGCGCGGCACCATCGCGGATGTCGAAGCGGGCCCCGTGCAGGACGCACTCGATACTGCCCTCGCCGGTGTCGAAGGTGCCCGAAGACAGTTCGAACTCATCGTGGGTGCACTGGTCTTCCAGCGCATACAGTTCGCCGTCCAGGTTGAACACCACGATCGGCGTGCCGGTCACCTCATCGAAAGTGCTCTTCATCTCGCCGGGCAGCAGCTCGGCGCTGGCGCAGACGAAGGTCCAGGTCTCGCTCACGCCGGCACCGCCAGCGACTTTTCCAGAATCTCAAAGCGCAGATCGTCGCGCTTGGGGAGGCCGAAGCGTTCATCGCCATACGGGAAGGGCTTTTTGATGCCGGTGCGCTGGTAGCCGCGGCGCTCGTAGAAGGCGATCAGCTCCTCGCGGATGTCGATCACCGTCATCTGCATGACCGGCACGCCCCATTCGCGCGCGGCGTGGGCCTCGGCGGCGAGCATCACCTGCTTGCCGATGCCGCCGCCCTGCTGGGTCGGATCCACCGAGAACATGCCGAAATAGCCCTTGCCCTGGTCATCGGCCACGTGCGCGCAGGCCAGCAGCTGGCCGTCGCGCTCGGCGAGCAGGATGGTGCTGCGCGGGCGCTCGATGTCGGCCTGCAGGCCCTGCGGGTCGATGCGGGCGCCATCGAGGATGTCGGCCTCGGTGGTCCAGCCGGCGCGGCTGGCGTCGCCCCGGTAGGCCGAGGTGACCAGGGTGACGAGGGCGGGGATGTCGGCCAGCGTGGCGGCGCGGTAGGTGAGGGTGCTCATGCGGCCATTTTAGGCTGGCCGGGGCCGGGACGGAAACGGCCGGCACGGACAACAAAAAACGCCGTGGCAGGCCACGGCGTTCCGGTGGGGCGCAGACCAGGGGCGGGCTCAGCCCAGCAGCTTGCGCACCTTGTTCAGCGCCACGATGAAGCGCTCGATTTCGTCATGCGTGTTGTAGAACGCCAGCGAGGCGCGGCAGGTCGCGGCGACGCCGTAGTACTGCAGCAGCGGGTGCGCGCAATGCTGGCCCGAGCGGACGGCGACGCCTTCCAGGTCGAGCAGGGTGGCCAGATCGTGCGAATGCGCGCCGTCCACCAGGAAGGAGACCACCGCGGCCTTGTCCGGCGTGGTGCCGAAGATGCGCAGGCCGTCGATCCTGTTCAGCTCTTCGGTGAAGTGCGCCAGCAGTTCGCCTTCGCGGGCTTCCACATGCTCCAGGCCCAGCGACTCCAGGTAGTCCACCGCCACGCCCAGGCCGATGAAGCCGGCGATGTTCGGGGTGCCGGCTTCGAACTTGTGCGGGGCATCGTTGAACACGGTGCCCTCGAAGCTGACTTCCTTGATCATCTCGCCACCGCCGAGGAACGGTGGCATGGCATCGAGATGCTCGCGCCTGGCCCACAGGGCACCGGTGCCGGTCGGGCCGCACATCTTGTGGCCGGTGATGGCGTAGAAGTCGCAGCCGATCGCCGGGATGTCGATCCTGCGGTGCGGGGCGGCCTGCGAGCCGTCCACCACGGTGATGACGCCGCGCTTGCGGGCCTCGCGGCAGATCTCGCGGACCGGGTTGACCGTGCCCAGCACGTTGGAGACGTGGGCAACCGCGAGCAGCTTGACCTCGGGGGTCATGGCCTTGCGCAGTGCGTCCAGGTCCAGGGCGCCCTCCGGGGTGATCTCGGCCACGCGGATCGTCGCGCCGGTGCGCTGGGCGACCAGCTGCCACGGCACGATGTTGGCGTGGTGTTCCATGCGCGAGACCAGGATGACATCGCCGGCCTTCAGCCGCGGCAGTGCCCACGAATAGGCGACCAGGTTGATCGCGAAGGTGGTGCCGCTGCACAGCACCAGCTCGCTGGCGCGCACGTTGAGGAAGCGCGCCAGCTTGTTGCGTGCGCCTTCGTAGGCATCGGTCGCCTCGGTGCCGAGCGCATGCACTGCACGGCTGACGTTGGCGTTGTAACGGCGGTAGAACTCGTCCAGCGCGCCGATCACCTGCACCGGCTTCTGGCCGGTGTTGGCGTTGTCGAAATACACCAGCGGCTTGCCGTGTACTTCGCGCATCAACAGCGGGAAGTCCAGGCGCACGCGGTCCCAATCGGGTGCGGCGCCGGTATCGGCGACCGGGCGCGGCGTGGACAGGTTCATGCCACGCCCGCCAGGGCCAGCGCACGGTCGAGCTGGGCGGTGAGCTGCTCGGTCAGGCGTGCGTCGAGCGCGTTCAGCGGTTCATGGCAGAACGCCGCGCTCAGCAGCTGCTGCGCGCGATCGGCCGGCAGGCCACGCGAGCGCAGGTAGAACAGCGCATTGGCATCGAGCTGGCCGACCGTGGCGCCGTGGGCAGCCTTCACTTCGTCAGCATCGATCACCAGCGTGGGCTGGGTGTCGATCTCGGCATCGGCGGAGAGCAGCAGGTTCTTGTTGGACAGGTTGGCGTCGGTGCCATCGGCGCCTTCGCGGATGTGGATGCCACCGTGGAAGACCACGCGGCTGCGATTGGCCGCCACGCCACGCCAGACCATTTCCGAGGCGGTATCGCGCGCGATGTGCTCGATGCCCAGGCGGGTGTCGACATGGCGGCGCCCGTTGCCAAGCAGCACGCCGTTGGCGGTCAGCTGGGCGTTGTCGCCTTCCAGGCGGACGTTGAGCTCATGGCGGCTCAGCGCGGCGCCCAGTTCCAGATCGACACGGCGGTACTGCGCGTTGCGGGCCAGCACGGCGTCGGTGCGCAGCAGCGAGGTGGCGCGGGTGGCGTCGGCCTGCACGCGCGCGTGCGAGAGCACGGCATCCTGCGCCAGGTGGACGTGCACCAGGGTGTTGTCCAGGTGCGCGGCATCGCCGACATGCAGGTGATGCTCGACCACGCCCAGCGCGGCACCGCTGCGCAGTTCGATCAGGTGGCGGTGGTGCCAGGACAGGTCGGTATCGCCGGCCACGCTGATGAAGACCAGCTGCAGCGGCGCCTCGACCTGCACGCCTGCGTCCACGCGCAGCAGCACGCCTTCATCGGCGAGCGCGGCGTTGAGGCGGGCGAACACCTCCTCGCTGCGCTCGAAGCGACGGCCGAGGAAACGAGCGGCTTCATCGCCCGCGGCCAGTGCCGAGGACAGGGTGGCCAGCTGCACACCGGCCGGCACCGCAGCGACATCGCTCAGCGCGCCGGACGGGCGACCATTGACGAACACCAGCCGCGGCGACGGAATGTCGGTCAGCAGGGCGGCATCGACCACGGCCGGGGCGAGCGGGGCGGGCTGGAAGCTGCGACGCTCAAGCTGGCGCAGCGAGGTGTATTTCCAGGCTTCGGTACGCGGGCCGGGCAGGCCGGCCTGCAGGGCGGCATCCAGCTCGGCGCGACGTGCATCGCTGCCGCAGAAGCCGCTGGCGAGGGAATCGAGCAGGGCGCTCATCAGACCGCTGCCTCCGGCACCACACGGTCCTTCAGGAAGTGGTAGCCATGGGCTTCCAGTTCCAGGGCCAGTTCCGGGCCGCCGCTCTGCACGATCTTGCCATCGGCCAGCACGTGCACCACGTCCGGCTTGATGTAATCGAGCAGGCGCTGGTAATGGGTGATCACGATGAAGGAACGGTCCGGCGAACGCAGCGCGTTGACGCCGTCGGCCACGCTCTTGAGCGCGTCGATGTCCAGGCCGGAGTCGGTTTCATCCAGGATCGCCAGCTTCGGCTCGAGCACGGCCAGCTGGAAGATCTCGTTGCGCTTCTTCTCGCCACCGGAGAAGCCTTCGTTGACGCCGCGGTGCAGCAGCTCGTCCTTCAGGTGCAGCACGGCCAGCTTCTGGCGGACCAGCTTGAGGAACTGCATCGAGTCCAGTTCTTCCTCGCCGCGCGCCTTGCGCTGGGCGTTGAGCGCGGCGCGCAGGAAGTAGGTGTTGTTCACGCCCGGGATTTCCACCGGGTACTGGAAGGCCAGGAACAGGCCGGCGGCGGCGCGTTCTTCCGGCGCCAGCTCGAGCAGATCACGGCCTTCGAACTGCACGCTGCCTTCGCTCACGTCATAGCCGTCGCGGCCGGCCAGGACGTTGCCCAAGGTGGACTTGCCGGCGCCGTTGGGGCCCATGATGGCGTGCACCTGGCCGGGCTTCACGTCGAGCGAGAGGCCCTTGAGGATGTCTTTGTCGCCGATGCGTGCGTGGAGGTTGTCGATCTTCAACATGTCGATAATCGTCTTGTCAGATAGGGGAACTGGAGGCAGCGCGACTCAGAGGTCGTATTCGCTGCGCTCGAGGAATTCGTTGCGCAGGTAAGTGACCCGCGCGGTGGTCAAGGCCGCCTTGGCGCCGGAATACAGCATCGGGTACATCGAGCCGTACAGCAGGCGAGGGTTCTCGTCATCGCCCACCGGGTAGCGCGCGTCCAGATCGGCGTCGCGCAGCTGGACCCACAGGCGCTGCGCTGCTTTCATCTTTGCCAGTGCGACCGGCTCGCCGGCCAGCTTGGCCACGATCTGACGGTACACCGCGTTCAGTTCGGCATCGGCCTGCTTGAACTCGCCGTCAGCGCAGGCATTGAGCTCGAGCTGGTTGCCACCCGGATCGCATTTCACGTCCTGCGCGGCCACCGGCGCCACCGCGCCCAGCAGCAGACCCAGGCTGATCAGGATGCGGATCATCCGACCGAGCCTTCCAGGCTGACGTCCAGCAGCTTCTTGGCTTCCACCGCGAACTCCATCGGCAGCTCGCGGAAGACCTGCTTGCAGAAGCCGTCGACGATCATCGAGACCGCGTTTTCCTGGTCGATGCCGCGGGCGCGGCAATAGAACAGCTGGTCGTCGGAGATCTTGGAGGTGGTCGCTTCGTGCTCGACCGTCGCGCTGGGGTTCTTCACCTCGATGTAGGGGAAGGTATGCGCACCGGACTTCTTGCCGATCAGCAGCGAATCGCACTGGGTGTAGTTGCGCGCGCCCTCGGCGCCGCGATCGATCTTCACCAGGCCACGATAGGTGTTCTGACCATGGCCGGCGCTGATGCCCTTGCTGACGATCTTGCTCTTGGTGCGCTTGCCGATGTGGATCATCTTGGTGCCGGTGTCGGCCTGCTGACGATGGTGGGTCAGCGCGACCGAGTGGAACTCGCCGACCGAATCATCGCCAAGCAGCACGCAGGACGGGTACTTCCAGGTGATCGCCGAGCCGGTCTCGACCTGGGTCCAGGTGACCTTGCTGCGCGCACCACGGCATTCGGCACGCTTGGTGACGAAGTTGTAGATGCCGCCCACGCCGTTCTCATCGCCCGGGTACCAGTTCTGCACCGTGGAGTACTTGATCTCGGCATCTTCCAGCGCGACCAGCTCGACCACCGCGGCGTGCAGCTGGTTCTCATCGCGCATCGGCGCGGTGCAGCCTTCCAGGTAGGACACGTACGCCTTGTCTTCGCAGATGATCAGCGTGCGCTCGAACTGGCCGGTGTGGCCGGCGTTGATGCGGAAGTAGGTGCTCAGCTCCATCGGGCAACGCACGCCCTTGGGGATGAATACGAAGCTGCCGTCGGAGAACACCGCCGAGTTGAGCGCGGCGAAGTAGTTGTCGCCGACCGGCACCACCGTGCCCAGGTACTGCTTGACCAGTTCCGGGTGTTCCTTGATCGCTTCGGACATGGAGCAGAAGATCACGCCCTTCTCGGCCAGTTCCTTGCGGAAGGTGGTGCCGACCGAAACCGAATCGAACACCGCATCCACGGCGACGCCGGCGAGCTTGGCGCGCTCATGCAGCGGCACGCCGAGCTTGTCGTAGGTGTCCAGCAGTTCCTTGGGCACGTCGTCCAGCGAGGCGTACTTCGGGCCCTTGGGCGCGGAGTAATAGCTCAGCGCCTGCAGGTCGATCTGCGCGATCTGCAGCTTGGCCCAGTCCGGCATCGGCATGGTCAGGAAGTGGCGGTAGGCGTCCAGGCGCCACTGCGTCATCCATTCCGGCTCGTCCTTCTTGGCCGACAGGGCACGGATGGTGTCCTCGTCCAGGCCGGGCGGCAACGAGTCCGATTCGATGTCCGTGATGAAGCCCGCCGAATACTTGCGGCCGAGCTGCTCATGGATCTCGCGGTTGGGGGTATCGCCGGTGGCGACGGTATCGAGGGTATCGGTGGCCATGGGGGCTGCCTGATCAGGAGACGACATCCGCCGCGATCGCGCGGCGGTGGGCGTCAACAAGGGGAAGAGGGGGCAGGATCTGCGCCAGGGTGACCGCGCGCAGCGCTTCGGACACCACGTCGTTGATCATCCGCCAGCTGCTGCGCGCGCCACACTGCAGCTCGCGGCCGCACTGGCTGTGGTCATGGGCGCACTCGGTCAGGCCCAGCGGCCCTTCCATGGCTTCCACGATCTCGAACAGCGTGATCTGGTCTGGCGCGCGGGTCAGCCGGTAGCCGCCGCGGACGCCGCGCAGGCCTTCGACCAGACCGGCCTGGGCCAGCGGCTTGAGCAGCTTGCTGACGGTGGGCGGTTCCAGACGGGCGAACTCGGCCAGTTCAGTTGCACTGAGCACCTCGCCCGGGCGGGCAGCGAGCACGGTCAACACGACGGTGGCGTAATCGGTGAGCTTGGTGACGCGGAGCATGTGGGGTGCAGAACCATAAAGCGGACTGAAATTGTACGCTTTTCTCCGGCGGCATCCAACCCGCCCGTTCAGGCGCCCGCAGGGCGGCCTTGGGCGCGTATTGAACCGCATCGCTTTGGCAATCACAAAGATTAAGCGAGAATCGGGGCTTCCCACCGCAACGGTCAGCCAGATGCCCAAGAAGATCCAGGCCCGCAAGTCCACCATCCATGGCAATGGCGTGTTCGCGCTGGCGCCGATCAAGAAGGGCGAGCGGGTCATCCAGTACAAGGGTCTGCTGCGCAGCCACGCCGACGTGGACGCCGACGACACCGGGGATGTGGAGAGCGGTCATACCTTCCTGTTCACCCTCAATGACGATTACGTCATCGATGCGAACTACAAGGGCAACGACGCGCGCTGGCTCAACCACAGCTGCGATCCGAACTGCGAAGCGGTGATCGAGGAAGCCGAGGGTGACAACCGCCGCGAGGACAAGGTGTTCATCGAATCGATCAAGGACATCAAGCCGGGCGACGAGCTGACCTACAACTACGGCATCACCCTGGCCGAGCGTCACACCGCGCGCCTGAAGAAGATCTGGGAATGCCGCTGCGGTTCGAAGAAGTGCACCGGCACGATGCTGCAGCCCAAGCGCTGATCCCTCCGCTCGCCACCGACCCCCGGTCGGTGGCTGCGCCGACACGCTGTGCACATCGTGGTCACCGTCGCCCAATGCGCCCGTGGCCACACTGATCGCTCCTACTTACTGGAGCCTATCCATGGCACACGCACTCAACGGCAAGCACATCGCGATTCTGGCCACCGATGGTTTTGAACAGTCCGAGCTGCAGGAACCCAAGCGTCTGCTGGAATCCTGGGGCGCCTCGGTCAAGGTGATCGCGCCGGGGGATGCCAGCCAGATCCGTGGCTGGAAAGACAAGGACTGGGGCGAAAACGTCAAGGTCGATGCCCCGCTCAAGGGCGCGAAGGCCGACGATTACGACGCGCTGGTGCTGCCCGGTGGCGTGATCAATCCCGACAAACTGCGCATCGACACCGATGCGATTGCGTTGATCAAGGCATTTGGCGCGGCAGGCAAGCCGGTCGCGGCGATCTGCCACGGCCCGTGGCTGCTGGTCGAGTCCGGCCTGGCTAAAGGCCGCAAGGTCACCTCGTGGCCGTCGCTGAAAACCGATCTGGGCAATGCAGGCGCCGAGTGGACCGACGCCGAGGTGGTGGTCGATGGTGGCCTGATCACCAGCCGCAAGCCGGGCGACATTCCCGCCTTCGCCGATGCAGTCGCCAAGGCGTTGGCGGGGTAATCCCGCGGGCAGCGATCCGATCAACGCACCCACCAACGGTGGGTGCTTACCGGCCCAGCAGCCCTGCCGGGACCAGCGCGCCAAGGTCCTGATTGAAGGTGACCACCAGCTTGCCGTTTTCGACCTGCGCCGATTGGACCTGCAGCGTGCCCAGCACCGCGGCGACCGTCGGGTCGATCTTGTAGATCGGCTCGCGCCGCGCGTAGTCGACCAGCCAGGCATTGAGCAGGCCACGGGTACGCGAGTCGAGCTTGCCGCCGTTGTTGGCCGGCGTGAAATCATCCACCGTCGGCTCCTGCAGATGGAAGCCCTGGGTCTGCGCGTCATAGCGCAGGCCGCTGCTCAGCTTGACCTTGCCCAGCGGCGCCGGGGTGCCGCCCGCAGTCGCCATGGCGACATCGAAACCGAGATCCAGGCGATTGCCCTGTGGCAGGGTGAGCTTGGGGTGGCTCATGGTCATTGCGATGAGACCACCCAGTGCATCCTGCGTGCGCGGGAAGCTGCCATCGAGATACTGCTGCACGTCGGTCGCACCGACCGACAACTGGTGGCCGGACACACTCGGTGCGGCCTGCGCGCCGACGGCGGCGGCAAGCAATACGGTGCAGGCGGCGAGGCGGGACAACAGCGGGCGAACGTTCATGACGGCAGGCCGTGGGGGAATGAGACGCCAACAATAGCGCGCGCGGCTGAATCCAGCTTTGACGTGTCATCGTCAGCACTGAGCGTGGGGGGCGGTCGGCGGGATCAGTTCATCACCGGCTGGATCGACGCACCGTGGATTTCCCAGCCACTGCCATCCACGCGTGGCTGCAGCCGATACCAGCCTTCGAAGCGCAGTGTGCCGGTGTCCGTACTGACCCGGATCTGGACCGGGACTTCGCGCAGCCTGGAGGGCTGGGCGGTGTCCCGGGCGATCGGCGCGCCGGTCTTGATGCGCAGCCCGCGGAAGTCCGGCAATGCCCGCAGCGCGGCGTCATCTGGTCGGCCGCCCCGGCTGCCGCCGGTCCACAGTGCATCGGCGGTGGCCAGGTCGCCCTGCGCCACTGCAGTGACATAGCGGTGGACCACCATCGGCTCATCGGGTGCGTCGGTCGCCACCGCGCTGAGCGAAGCAGGTGCGGGTGTGGAGGGGGCCGGCGTGAGCGCAGTGTCATCGCCAGACGCCGGTGCTGCGTCCGCCACGGTGCTTTCGGGCGGCGCGGACGGATCGGATGCGGGCGGGTGCTGCTGGCAGGAGCACCCGTGCAGGATCAGCAACGGCAGTAACAGGACGGCGCGGCGCATGCAGGACTCTCCCCGGAGAGCGCCGAGTGTAACGCCGCGCCGGACGCGGGGCTCAGGGCGCGCCCTGGATCGACTCCAGCGCGGCCAGTACCTCATCCAGCTGCGGTTGCAGCACGGTGAGCGGATGGCTGGGCGCATCGGCGTGGCGCTGGGCGAGATCGCGCAGCAGCTGCGTCGCGACGATCGCAGCGGCACGCTCATCGCCGCTCAGCCCGGTGTTGCGCCGGGCGATTTCCAGCAGGCGCATCCAGTCCTGCTGCGCGCGATGTTCCAGTTCGATGGTGCAGCGCCCACTGCACTGCAGGCCGTCCTTTTCGATCGGGGTGACGGTGATGCGGTAACGCTGGGAAGAAGAGCTGGCCATGGCTGCCTTCGCGGTGGGGGACAGGGCCACCATAGGCCGCGTCCCGCGCGCGGACGACAGGTGCCGTCGCACGCAGTGTTCCACCCGATGCGTTCCGGTCGGTTCTGCTATGGCCCAGATCGCGGCAGGGCAAGCATCTGCGCGCGAAGTACGCGCCGCAGGCATCTTTGGCAACGCTGTGTTTCGCTGCGTGCGCCGAGCCCAAAAAAAACGGGACGGCATAGGCCGTCCCGTCCGGGTGCTGCAGGAAGCGCGCAGATTAGAGCGCGGCGTCCTTGAGCTTCTTGAGCGGACGCACCTTCAGCTTGGTGGACGCCGGCTTGGCGGCGAACCACTGCTCTTCCTTGGTGAACGGGTTGATGCCCTTGCGCTTCGGCTTGGCCGGCACGCTGACGGTGGAGATCTTCAGCAGGCCCGGCAGGGTGAAGCTGCCTGCGCCCTTCTTGTGCACCGAAGCGGCGACGGCGCCTTCCAGCGAGGCGAGCACGGCGCGCACGTCCTTGGCGACAACGCCGGACGCTTCAACGATGTGTGCAACCAGACCAGACTTGCTCAGCACTTCCTTGATCGGCTTGGGAGCGGCCGGCTTCGCGGCTGCCTTCGTAGCGACTTTCTTTACTGCCTTCTTCGGGGCAGCCTTCTTAGCGGTCTTTGCCATGGTTTCCTGTTCCGTGAACGGTTGGTTGTTTGGTCGCGCCGAACCCCGTCGGCAAGCGAAATGTAGGGCAACTATGGGGCGCCGCCAATAGGCAAACGCATAAATATTCGTGATTTCCACGCCCTTCGTTACCGCAGTGCATCAGGTCATAGCCAAAAAACAGGGTCCGCCCTCGCGGCGGAGGCCATCGGTCATGGACCGTCGCACCCCGACTGTCGCACGAAAACCGCTTGAAAACAGCATCGGTCTTGAGGGCCGATTCAGCTGGGGGCGACACCTGCCGATCACCTGACAGCGATCAGACATAGCACTAACGCGCCACGGTCTAGGCTGGTCCGGTCATTCACGCCGCAGGAGATCTCACGATGGGTATTTCACGCCACGCCACCGCGCATTGGGAAGGTGACCTCAAGACAGGCAAGGGACAATTGAGCACGCCGCAGAGCGGCTTGATGGACAAAACCCGCTATGCCTTCAGCAGCCGCTTCGGCGACGAGAAGGGCACCAACCCGGAGGAACTGATCGCCGCCGCCCATGCCGGCTGCTTCACGATGGCGTTGTCGGCCAAGCTCACCGAAGCCGGTTTCGTGCCGACCTCGCTGGATACCGAAGCCAAGGTCGACCTCTCGATGGAGGGTGGCCCCCAGCTGTCGCAGATCACGTTGAAGGTGAAGGCCGTAGTGCCGAACATCGAGGCCACCCAGTTCCGTGCCATCGCCGATGACGCCAAGCAGAACTGCCCGGTGTCCAAGGCGCTCAGTGCGGTACCGATCAGCCTTGAGGCCGAGCTGGCCGGCTGATCCGCGCCCGCGATTGGTGCACAGCAGATTGTGATGGGAAAGCGGCGGCCGCATAGTCGCCGCTTTCCTGTTGTGGGGTATCTGCATGCGTCCGACCGCTCTTGCCACCCTGATGGCCTGCCTGCTGGCCGGCACCGCGCAGGCCGATGTGCGTCTGCTGACCGCCGCGACCATCCACACTGGCCATCCCGAGGCACCGGCGGCCACGGCGTTGGCCTGGGATACCTACACCGGGCGCGTGCTTGCCGTCGGTGATCGGCAGGCACTCCTGGCGCTGTATCCACTGGCGGCGCTGACCGACGTTGGCGAGGCCACCGTGATCCCGGGGCTGATCGATGCGCATGCACACCTGATGTTGCTCGGTGGCACGCTGATGCAGGCCGACCTGACCGGCGCGACCAGCAGGCAGGACATCGTTGCGCGTCTGCAGCGCTTTGCGGCCGACAACCCCGACGGCTGGCTGCTGGGCAGCGGCTGGGACCAGAACCGGTGGCCGGACAAACAGTTCCCGACCGTGGCCGACCTCGACGCGGCATTCCCGGATCGACCGGTCTGGCTGGGTCGCATTGATGGTCATGCCGGCTGGGGCAACAGCGCGGCACTGCGCGCGGTCGCACGTCAGCCTGGCCAACGCGCATTGAGGGGCAATTGGCAGCCGGCCGGTGGGCGCATCGTGCGCGATGCCAAGGGGCAACCGAGCGGGGTGTTCGTCGATGAAGCGATGACCCTGGTGCAGGCGGCGATCCCGACGCCCAGCGATGCCACCCGCGAGCAGATGCTGACCCGCGCACTGGATAAGGCGGTCAGCCAAGGCCTGACCGGTGTGCACGACATGGGCATATCGCGCGCCGATCTGGCCCTGATGCGCCGCTTCGCCGATGCCGGGCGGCTGCCACTGCGCATCGACGCCTATGCCGATGGCAACGGCGAGGCGCTGGCCGATCTGTGCGCAAACGGGGCCTACCAGCACGCCGGTGGCCGGCTGGAAATGCGCGGAGTCAAGCTGTTCATGGATGGCGCGCTGGGCAGCCGAGGCGCCGCGCTGCTGGCCGACTACAGCGACGACCCGCACAACCGCGGCTTGCTGGTGACCTCGCCGGCCGATTTTGAAACGGCGGTGCGCAAAGCCGATACCTGTCATGTCCAGGTCGCCACCCATGCGATCGGCGATCGCGGCAACCGGATCGCGCTGGACACCTATGCCAGAGTGCTGGGCGAGCGCCGTGGCAGCGACCATCGCTGGCGGATCGAGCATGCGCAGGTGGTGGCGCTGGAGGACATTCCGCGCTTTGCCCAGCTCGGCGTGATCGCCTCGATGCAACCTACCCACGCCACCTCGGACATGGGCTGGGCGCAGGATCGGGTCGGGCCCGAGCGCATCCTTGGTGCCTATGCGTGGCGACGGATGCTGGGCTCCGGTGCCCGGCTTGCGCTGGGTTCGGATTTCCCGGTGGAGCAGGTGGATCCGCGCCTGGGCCTGTATGCCGCGGTCACCCGCCAGGACCGTGCGGGCCAACCGCCGGCGGGCTGGCAACCCGACCAGCGCCTGACCGCGGCCGAAGCGCTGCGGGGTTTCACTGCCGACGCCGCGTGGGCAGGCCATGATGAGGCCCAGGTCGGCCGGTTGCAGCCCGGCCTGCGCGCGGATTTCGTGGTACTCGACCGCGATCCACTCAGCGTCGCCCCCGCCGAACTGGCCGATCTTCAGGTGCGCTCGACCTGGGTCGATGGCGCACCGGTGTACGACGCGGCGCGTTGACGCGCCGCCGCCGGGATCACCAGTCCAGCGTGCCGCGGATGACGGTCTGCACCTGGCCGCCGGACCAGACATCGCCATGGTCATCGATGCGCAGGGTCAGGCGCGCATCGTGGCCCACTTCGCGGCCCTGGCTGACGACGTAGCCGTGCGCGGTGCCAGGCAGCGCATCGCGGCTGTCCAGCCAGGCAGCCAACACCGCATTGGCCGCACCGGAGGCGGCGTCTTCAAAGCGGCGACCGTTGCCGACGAACGCACGCACCGCCAGATCCCACGCCTGGCCCTGGCTGCGTGCATAGGCGAATACGCCCATGCTGTCGGTGGCCTCGGCCAAGGTGGCCACGGCATCCCAATCGGGGGTGAGCGCGCGCAGGGCGGCCTCGTCAGCGAGTTCCACCACCCACCAGCTGCGGCCACCGGCCATGCGCGCCGGCGGCAGATTGCCCAGCGGCCAGCCCGCCAGCGCGGTCTGCAGGCGCGGGTCGGCGGCAGTGGTCACTTCGGCCACTGCGGCGCGCGGGGTACGGATCGCGATGGTGCGGGTGTCACCGCTGCCGTCCACGCGCAGCGGCAGGGCCCCGGCAATGCCGTCCTGGACCAGCACGCCCTCGACCGGCGCGGCCACGCCCAGTTCCAGCACGGCATGCGCGGTGCCAACGCTGGGGTGGCCGGCGAACGGGACTTCCTTCTGCGGGCTGAACATGCGGATGCCGTAGCTCGCGCCCGGGGCGGCAGGCGGGAACACGAAGGTGGTCTCCGGCAGCCGGGTCCAGCGGGCGATGGCCTGCATCGCCGTCTCGTCCAGGCCCTGTGCATCAAGCACGACGGCCAGCGGGTTGCCGGCGCCGGGGTAGGGCGAGAACACATCCAGCTGCAGGAAACGACGGGAGGTCATGGCGGGGCGCTCAACGAAAAACGGGCGGGCAGCTTACCAACCGGGGCCGCATTGCGGGCCCGGCCCCTGCAACGGGCAGGCTTGGCATAGAATCGGGGGTTCGGCCCGGCGTGCCGGGCGATCCCCCTCACTACCCAAACCTCCACCTCCATGTCAGCTTCCCCCCTTGTCGATCGCTGGATCGTACTGAAGTTCGGCGGCACCTCCGTGTCGCGTCGTCACCGCTGGGACACCATCGGCAAACTGGCGAAAAAACGGGCGGAAGAAACGGGCTCGCGCGTGCTGGTGGTGGTATCGGCGCTGTCCGGGGTGACCAATGAACTCACCGCGATCGCCGATGGCGCCGCCGACAGCCGCGACCGTGTCGCCGCGCTGGTCGCGCGCCACCGCGAATTCCTGACCGAGCTGGAGCTGGATGCCACCGCGCTGGACGTGCGTCTGGACGCGCTGGCCGGGCTGCTGGACGATCCGCGTGCCGCCGCTCGGCCGCTGGAGTGGCAGGCCGAGGTGCTGGGCCAGGGCGAACTGCTGTCCTCGACCGTCGGTGCGGCCTACCTGCGCGCCAGTGGCCTGGATTTCGGCTGGATGGATGCACGCGAGTGGCTCGATGCACTGCCGCCGCAACCCAGCCAGAGCGAGTGGTCGCAGCGTCTGTCGGTGAACTGCCAGTGGCGTGCCGAGGCGGAGTGGGCCGCGCGTTTCCGCGCCCAGCCGACCCGCATGCTGATCACCCAGGGCTTCATCTCCCGCCATGCCGATGGTGGCACCGCCATCCTCGGTCGCGGCGGTTCGGATACCTCGGCGGCGTACTTCGGTGCGCTGCTCGGTGCCAGCCGCGTGGAGATCTGGACCGATGTGCCGGGCATGTTCAGCGCCAACCCGAAGGACGTGCCCGACGCGCGCCTGCTGACCCGCCTGGACTATTACGAGGCGCAGGAAATCGCGACGACCGGCGCCAAGGTGCTGCACCCGCGTTCGATCAAGCCGTGCCGCGATGCCGGCGTGCCGATGGCGATCCTGGATACCGAGCGCCCCGAGCTGCCGGGCACCAGCATCGATGGCAATGCCGCAGCGGTGCCGGGCGTAAAGGCGATCAGCCGCCGCAACGGCATCGTGCTGGTCTCGATGGAAGGCATCGGCATGTGGCAGCAGGTCGGCTTCCTGGCCGACGTGTTCGGGCTGTTCAAGAAGCATGGCCTCTCCGTGGACCTGATCGGTTCGGCTGAAACCAACGTGACCGTCTCGCTGGACCCGTCCGAAAACCTGGTCAGCACTGATGTGCTGGCCGCGCTGTCGGCCGACCTGTCGCAGATCTGCAAGGTCAAGATCATCGTGCCGTGCGCGGCGATCACTCTGGTCGGCCGCGGCATGCGCTCGATGCTGCACAAGCTCTCGGACGTGTGGGCCACCTTCGGCCGCGAACGTGTGCACATGATTTCGCAGTCCTCCAATGACTTGAACCTGACCTTCGTCATCGACGAAGCGGACGCGGACGGCCTGCTGCCGATCCTGCACGCCGAGCTGATCGACAGCGGCGCGATGCCGGTGGAAGAGGGCGAAGTGTTCGGCCCGCGCTGGCGCGAAATCGCCGGCACCATCCGCCCGCGCGAAACCGCCTGGTGGCGGGGCCAGCGCGAGCACCTGCTGACGCTCGCCCAGGCCGGGACGCCGCGCTACGTCTACAACCTGCCGACGGTGCGGGCGCGTGCGCGCGCGCTGAACGCGATCAAGGCGATCGACCAGCGCTACTACGCGATCAAGGCCAACTCGCACCCGGCCATCCTGGAGGTGCTGGAGCAGGAAGGCTTCGGCCTGGAGTGCGTGTCGCACGGCGAGCTCAAGCACGTGTTCAACACGCTGCCGACGCTGTCGCCCAAGCGCGTGCTGTTCACCCCCAGCTTCGCGCCGCATGCTGAGTACGATGCCGCGTTCGCGCTGGGCGTCACCGTTACCCTGGACAACGTGGAAGCGCTGCAGCGCTGGCCGGAACTGTTCAGCAACCGCGAACTGTGGCTGCGCGTGGATCTGGGCCGTGGCGAAGGCCACCATGCCAAGGTCCGCACCGGCGGCAAGGACTCCAAGTTCGGCCTGCCGATCGCCCGCGTGGATGAGTTCGTCCGCATTGCCGGCGAGCTGGGTACCCGCGTGGTCGGCCTGCATGCGCACCTGGGCAGCGGCGTGGAAACCGCGCAGCACTGGCGCCTGATGTGCGATGAACTGGCCGGGTTCGCCCGCCGCATCGGCAGCATCGAGACCATCGATATCGGCGGTGGCCTGCCGATCCCGTACAGCGCCGACGACGAGCCGTTCGATCTGGAGGCCTGGGCGATCGGCCTGGCCGAAGTGAAGGCCGTGCACCCGGCGTTCCGGCTGGCGATCGAACCGGGTCGCTACCTGGTGGCCGAGTCCGGCGTGCTGCTGGCGCGGGCCACCCAGGTGGTGGAGAAGGACGGCATCCGCCGCGTCGGTCTGGATGCGGGCATGAATACGCTGATGCGCCCGGCCCTGTACGACGCCTGGCATGACATCGAGAACCTCAGCCGCCTGAGTGGTTACTCCGAAGCGATGTTCGATGTGGTTGGCCCGATCTGCGAATCCAGCGACGTGTTCGGCAAGCGCCGCCGCCTGCCGGCCTCGACCGCGCCGGACGATGTGATGCTGATCGCCGATGCCGGCGCGTATGGCTACGTCATGGCCAACACCTACAACCAGCGCGAGCTGCCGCGCGAGGACGTCATCGATGATGGCCCGTGACCGCTGCCTGCCGCCTTTCAAACCGGATACACCATGACTGCTTTTGACAAACACCAGGTTGCCGTTTTCCGCTTCGTCCGCTGCGACTTCGCCGCGGACACCGGCGTGGCGCAGCTGGTCTACGCCTTCGATGACGGCCCGGAGCTGATCGAGACGGTGACCATTCCGGGCGCGCCGTTCGTGCTTGAGGGTGACCGCGCCGAGGCGGTGCAGCGCGCCCTGCGCCTGCTGCACCTGATGGCTGGCGTGAGCTACTACAAGGCCGGCGTGCCCGAGCAGGTGCGCATCGACAGCTACACCATCGATGCGGCCACCGCGGCGCTGGTCGAGACGGTCTATCTCAACGGCCTGGGCGAATTCGCTTACCGCAATGGCCTGAACCTGCGTGGCCGCTTCCGCCTGCCGGTCGAGGGCGAGGCCTTCGCCGCACCGGCGCTGGGCCTGCGCGAACACGCGCTGGTCGCCATCGGCGGCGGCAAGGATTCGCTGGTCAGCATCGAAGCGCTGCGCAGCCTGGGTATCGCCGAAACGGTCACGTGGATTGGCGGCTCGCAGCTGATCCGTGCCTGCGCCGAGCGCACCGGCCTGCCGATCCTCAACATCGGCCGCACGCTGGCCCCGGAGCTGTTCGAGCTCAACCGCCAGGGCGCCTGGAATGGCCATATCCCGGTCACCGCGGTGAACTCGGCGATCCTGGTGCTGGCGGCGCTGCTGCAGGGCGTGGACCAGGTGGTGTTCTCCAACGAACGCTCGGCCAGCTATGGCAGCCAGATTCCGGGCACCGGCGAGGTCAACCACCAGTGGTCCAAGGGCTGGGCGTTCGAACAGGCCTTCGGTGAGCATCTGGAACGCCACGTCGCGGCGGACCTGCATTACTACTCGCTGCTGCGACCGCTCTCGGAGCTGGCGGTGGCGCGTCAGTTCGCCAAGAGCGATGTTTACGACGCGCATTTTTCCAGCTGCAACCGCAATTTCCACATCCTGGGAGAGCGCCCTGTGAACCGCTGGTGCGGCGTCTGCCCGAAGTGCCACTTCGTGTTCCTGGCGCTGGCCCCGTTCATGCCGAAGATGCGCCTGGTCGGCATCTTCGGCCGCAACCTGCTGGACGATATCGAGCAGGCCCCGGGCTTCGATGCGCTGCTGGAATTCCAGGACCACAAGCCGTTCGAGTGCGTGGGCGAAGGCCGCGAATCGCGCGCTGCGATGGCGACCC
The DNA here is from genome assembly GCF_039673075.1 of Stenotrophomonas sp. TWI819. NCBI lineage: Bacteria > Pseudomonadati > Pseudomonadota > Gammaproteobacteria > Lysobacterales > Lysobacteraceae > Stenotrophomonas > Stenotrophomonas sp. TWI819. The sequence continues at coordinate 185,023 of NZ_JBDJKY010000009.1, forward strand.
TGGCCGCGCGCCCGGAATGGAATGAAGACGCGCTGGTGAAGCGCTTCGTCCACGAGATCCGCCCGCAGCTGGATGCCACCGAACTGCAGATCGAGCCGCTGCTGGCGCTGGAAGGCGAACACCGCATTCCGCCGGCGATCTGGGAGCGTCTGCGTGCGAATTTCGCAGCTTGAAGGCAAGCGCGTTGCGTTGTGGGGCTGGGGACGTGAGGGGCGTGCGGCGTTCCGCGTCCTGCAGCAGCGGCTGCCGTCGCTGCCGCTGACCCTGTTCTGCCCGGAGGCCGAGGTTGCCGGCGCGCGCGAGGAAACCTACGGCGCGCTGACGGTCCGTTCGGATGTCACCGGCGAGGCGCTGGCCGCGTTCGAGGTGGTGATCAAATCGCCGGGCATCAGCCCGTATGGCGAGGCAGCGCTGCACGCCACCGCACAGGGCACGCAGTTCATCGGCGGTACCTCGTTGTGGTTCGCCGAGCAGGCCGCTGCCGACGGCATCGTGCACAACACCGTGTGCGTGACCGGCACCAAGGGCAAGAGCACCACCACGGCGCTGCTGGCGCATCTGCTGCGCGCCTCGGGTGCGCGCACCGGGCTGATCGGCAACATCGGCCTGCCGCTGCTGGAAGTGCTGGCCCCGCAGCCGGCGCCGCAGTACTGGGCAGTGGAACTGTCCAGCTACCAGACCGGCGAGGTCGCGCGCAGTGGCGCGCACCCGCAGGTCGCCATCGTGCTCAACCTGTTCCCCGAGCACCTGGACTGGCACGGCAGCGAAGCGCGTTACATCGAGGACAAACTGCAGCTGGTCACCGGGGCCGCGCCGCGGATCGCGGTGCTCAATGCGGCCGACCCGCACCTGGCCGGGGTGACGCTGCCGGAGAGCGAGGTCATCTGGTTCAACCAGCCGTTGGGCTGGCATATGCGCGGCGATGTCGTGCATCGCGGCGAGCAGGCCGTGTTCGATACCTCACACACGCCGCTGCCCGGCCGACACAACCGCGGCAACCTGTGCGCGGTGTTGGCTGCGATCGAGGCGCTGGGCCTGGACGCGGTGGCACTGGCCCCGGCGGTGCAGGACTTCCGCCCGCTGCCCAACCGCCTGCAGACCATCGGCATGCGCGAGGGGATCACCTTCGTCAACGATTCGATCAGCACCACGCCGCACGCAAGTCTGGCGGCGCTGGAATGTTTCGCGGGTCGCCGCATCGCGCTGCTGGTGGGCGGGCATGATCGTGGCCTGGACTGGCATGACTTCGTCGCGCACATGGCCCACGACGTGCCGCCGGTGGAGATCGTCACGATGGGCGCCAACGGCCCGCGCATCCACGCGCTGCTGCAGCCGCTGGCCGATGTCGGCCGCTTCGGTCTGCATGCCGCCGCCGATCTGCCCGAGGCCATGCGGCTGGCGCAGGCCGCACTCGGCGGGCAGGGCGGAGTGGTGCTGCTGTCGCCGGGGGCGCCGAGCTATGGCGTGTACCGCGACTACGTCGCCCGTGGCCGGCACTTCGCCGAACTGGCCGGCTTTGATGCGGACCAGATCACCGCGATTCCGGGCATCGGGATTGCCTGATCTGTCGATGTAGCGCCACGCCATGCGTGGCTGCTGTTGGCATCGATGCTGCAGCCACGCATGGCGTGGCTCTACCTTGGGGCGACGCGGGATACGTCATCTACCCTGGTTACGCCGGTGATGCAGGTATCAGGCTTCTTCTTCATCGATGAACGCGTAATCCCCGTCGATGAGCTGCTGCAGGTACGCATCGAAACCCGGTGCAATCACGGCATAGCTGTCCGGGTCGTGCAGGTAGCGCACCACCTGGCCGACCGTGCCGCCGGGTCCGGGATCGAAATCCAGGTAGAGCATCGAGGTGCCGCCATTGTTCATGCAGTGCGAGAAGCACAGGCGCTTGCCCATCGGCAGGTCCGCATCGATGCCGTCGCCGAGAATCTCGGGGTCTTCCTCCAGCCACTCCTCGTAGATCGAGCGGATGCTGTCATCCCACTGCGCGCTGTCCTCGAATATCTGGCCCACCGAACGCAGGTAATAGGGGTAATGCCCCTCCTCGACATCCGATCCCAGCATCAGCACCACCGCCTCGCCACCCGGGTAGGTGCGGAAATGCGTGCCATCCACCCGCGCCAACAGCGCGAGCAGGCTCTCGGGCACCTGCTGCCAGCGCTCGCGCAGGCGCGCCAGATCGGCCGCGCTGGCCCCTTCGACCCAGCCCCACATCCGCGCATCGTCGTCGGGCAGGCGCGGCACCAGGCCGGAAAGAAAGCGATCGACAAGGCTCATGAGGGGTTCCATGCACAGGGGCCGGCCAGCCTGCCATAACAGGGACGGAGGTAGTTAATCCAGATGAGGTCGGGCGCGGCCGGCCTGCCAGGTCACGGGGTGCGCGTCGACCCCGTGCTTCTACACGGTCCCGTCAACCGGCCGTCATACACTCAGGGCTCTTTCTGTCGGGAGCAGACGCATGAACAAGCAATGGCGGTGGGGTGCGGCGGTGCTGTTGGGCATGACGGCGCTGCCCGCGCTGGCGGCGATGCAGGCCAAGCCGGTGGAGTGGACACAGGACGGCACCACCTTCAGCGGGGTGCTGGTCTACGACGACAGCGACAACGACAAACGCCCGGGCCTGGTGATGGTGCCCAACTGGAAGGGCGTCAACGATTCGGCCATCGCCAAGGCCAAGCAGCTGGCCGGCGATGACTATGTGGTGCTGGTGGCCGATGTGTACGGCAAGGACGTGCGCCCGAAGACCGATGCCGAGGCGGGTCCGGTGGCGACCAAGCTGCGCAATGACCGTCCGGTGCTGCGGGCGCGTGCGCTCAAGGCGATTGAGGTGCTGAAGGCGCAGGCTGGCAAGGCGCCGCTGGATGCCAGCCGGATCGGCGCGGTCGGGTTCTGCTTCGGCGGCACCACGGTGCTGGAGATGGCACGCGCCGGTGCGCCGCTGGCCGGTGTGGTCAGCCTGCACGGCGGGCTGGGCTCGCCGCTGCCGGCCAAGGCCGGTGGCACCCATCCCTCCGTGCTGGTGCTCAATGGCGCCGATGACAAGAGCGTGAGCAAGGACGACATCGCCAGCTTCGAGCAGGAAATGAACGCCGCCAAGGTGAACTGGGAGTTCACCAACTACAGCGGCGCGGTGCACTGCTTTGCCGAGTCGGATGCGAACAGTCCCCCGGGGTGCCAGTACAACGAACGCGCGGCCAAGCGCGCGTGGAAGGCGCTAGATGAGTTCTTCGAGGAGCGGTTCGAAACGACCCGCCGGTAGGTGCCGACCGTTGGTCGGCACGCCTCCGATCAATGCGAGCGCTGCACCGCGTAACGGGCCAGCCCGCGCAGGGCGGCCACGGCATCGTTGTCGGCCAGGCCGTCGAGCGCACGCTCGGCGGCATCGGCGTATTCCTCGGCACGGGCGCGGCTGTATTCCAGCCCGCCGGTAGCGTGGATGGCCGCCAGCACCTCGGGCATCGCCTCGGCGTCACCGTTCTGCACGATCTCGCGCAGGCGCTCGCGGGTGGTGGCATCGGAATGCGCCATCGCGTGGATCAGCGGCAGGGTGGCCTTGCCCTCGGCAAGGTCGTCGCCCAGGTTCTTGCCCAGCTCCTCGGCATTGGCCGAGTAGTCCAGCACGTCGTCGGCGATCTGGAAGGCGTACCCCAACGCCATGCCGTAGTCGTACAGCGCCTGTTGGGTGGCTTCGTCCACGCCGCTGGCCAGCGCGCCCAGACGGGTGCCGGCGGCGAACAGCACCGCGGTCTTGCGCTCGATCACGCGCAGATAGGCCGCTTCGTCCGTGTCCGGGTTGTGGACATGCAGCAGCTGCAGCACCTCACCCTCGGCGATCCGGTTGGTGGTGTCGGCCAGGATCCGCATGACCGGCATGCGGTCCAACTCGACCATCAGCTGGAAGCTGCGCGAGTACAGGAAATCGCCCACCAGCACGCTTGGCGCATTGCCCCACAGCGCATTGGCAGTGCTACGGCCACGGCGCAGGCTGGATTCGTCCACCACGTCGTCATGCAGCAGGGTCGAGGTGTGGATGAACTCGATGATTGCCGCCAGCTGGTGATGTTCCGGGCCGGCCTGGCCGACCGCGCGGCCGGCCAGCATCACCAGCATCGGGCGCAGGCGCTTGCCGCCGGCCGAGATGATGTGGTCGGCGATCTGGTTGATCAGCACGACATCCGAGGACAGTCGGCGACGAATCAGCGCATCGACGGCGTCCATGTCGGGCGCGGCGAGCGTCTGGATCTGGGGCAGGCCCAGCGCGGGGCGGGTGTCTTCGGTGATGGTCATGCGGTCTGACTTTCAGGCTTGGGCGGAATTATAGGCGGTGCCGTCGTATTCCGCCCGCGAAGACGCGCCGGTGGTCCGGTCAAGGCGCGGGGTAGGGCGTCGGATCGTGCAGACCCTGGCCGCCGGCCCCGGCGCCCTGCTGGGCGAAGCGCCGCCTGACCGGGCGCCCGGAACGCCTCTCGCACCGCGATCCGGCGTGAATACGTATGCATGCGACCCCATCGCTGGAGGCGCCCCGCTAAGCTTGTCGGGTTCGTTTCTGGCTCCCTCGCGGGTGCCGTGGAAGCCCGAAGGGGGGCCCCAATGTCGCAGTCTCCATGGTGGCGCGGTGCCGTCATCTATCAGATCTACCCGCGCAGTTTCCTGGACGCCAACGGCGATGGCGTGGGCGACCTGCCCGGCATCATCGAGCGCCTGGACTATGTCGCCGCGCTCGGCGTCGACGCGATCTGGGTGTCGCCGTTCTTCAAATCGCCGATGGCCGACTTCGGCTATGACATCGCCGACCACCGCGACGTCGACCCGTTGTTCGGCACGCTGGCCGATTTCGACCAGCTGCTGGCCAAGGCGCATGCGCTGGGTTTGAAGGTGATGATCGACCAGGTGTTCAGCCATACCTCGATCGACCATGCCTGGTTCCAGGAGAGCCGGCAGGACCGCACCAATCCCAAGGCGGACTGGTACGTGTGGGCGGATCCGCGCGAGGACGGCACGCCGCCCAACAACTGGATGTCGATCTTCGGGGGCGTGGCCTGGCAGTGGGAGCCGCGGCGCGAGCAGTATTTCCTGCACAACTTCCTGGCCGACCAGCCCGACCTGAACTTCCACAACCCGGCGGTGCAGCAGGCCACGTTGGATTACGTGCGGTTCTGGCTCGACCGTGGCGTGGATGGGTTCCGCCTGGATTCGATCAACTTCTGTTTCCACGACGCACAGCTGCGCGACAACCCTGCCAAACCGCTGGAAAAGCGCCTCGGCCGTGGCTTCAGCGCGGACAATCCGTACGCCTACCAGTACCACTATTACAACAACACGCAGCCGGAGAACATCGGCTTCATCGAGCAGTTGCGCGTTCTGCTGGACGCGTACCCGGGTTCGGTCAGCCTGGGTGAGATCTCCGCGGAAGATTCGCTGGCGACCACGGCCGAATACACCGCGCCGGGCCGCCTGCACATGGGCTACAGCTTCGAGCTGCTGGTGAAGGATTTCAGCGCCGGTTACATCCGCGACACCGTGTCGCGGCTGGAAGCGACGATGACTGAAGGCTGGCCGTGCTGGGCGATCTCCAACCACGACGTGGAGCGTGCGGTGACGCGCTGGGGTGGTCATCCTGCCCAACCGCGCTTGGCGCGGATGCTGGTGGCGATGCTGTGCTCGCTGCGCGGGTCGATCTGCTTGTACCAGGGCGAGGAACTCGGGTTGGGCGAGGCGGACGTGCCGTTCGAGGCGCTGCAGGACCCGTACGGCATTACGTTCTGGCCGAACTTCAAGGGCCGGGACGGCTGCCGTACGCCGATGCCATGGCTGGATGCGCCGAAGGCGGGCTTCACGACGGGTGAGCCGTGGTTGCCGATTCCGGCGGAGCATCAGGCCGCGTCGGTGGCGACGCAGGAACAGGATCCGCACTCGGTCTTGAGCGCGTTCCGTCAGTTCCTGGCGTGGCGGCGGACGATGCCGACGTTGTTGGTGGGCGACATCCGTTTCCTTGAATCCGCTGAGCCGGTGTTGATGTTCGAGCGGGGGCACGGGGAGGAGACGTTGCTGTTGGCGTTCAATCTGTCTGCTGAGACTGTCCGTGTTGCGCTGCCGGTGGGGGAGTGGCAGGCGGTGCAGGTGCCTGGTCCGGACGTGGGCGAGGTTGTTGGTAATGAGCTGGTGTTGCCGGCGCAGTCGATGTATTGCGCGCGACGCGGCTGATCGGTTTTCCGGTGGTATTGAGAGGGCGGGGCCAGGTGCCTCGCCCTTTTTTTGTCTTGCGCCCGTGCGTTGGGGTACAGCCACAGCCACAGCCACAGCCACAGCCACAGCCACAGCACTCGGGGCTGTAAACGTGCTGATTTGGGCGGGCAGGGGTGGGTCAGCGGGACCCGCTGCAAGTACGTCCATGTAAGCTCGTATGCCGCCATCCATGGCGGCATACGGTCCCGCCAACCCCCCCCCCCCCCCCCCAATAAAAATTTACCGGGCGCAACGGTACACCAGCCCATTTATGTAT
>NZ_JBDJKY010000010.1:0-145570 GCF_039673075.1 Stenotrophomonas sp. TWI819
ACATCTGTCCCTTAAAATGCAGACGCCCGATGCAGTGCATCGGGCGTCCTTGGCCGCCTGACGGCGGCCTCTACATCCGCCACAGGTGTCAACCTATGGCAGGACGGGTCATCTTTTCCATCAGCATGGCAAGCATGGAGCGCGCTCTGCATCTTTGCAGGCGCGGCAGCCCGGGAGTCGGGCGCTGGGACGCGAGCCCCGCAGCGGCCGGTGGGCGCCTGGGCAAAATCAAGGAGGAGCCCGTCGCCGTCAGGCGGCGGCCGGGGGACATTTGCCGAGGGGCCTGCCGGTCGCTGCGGGGCGGGCACCGCGCGGCATGGCTACCTCCCTGTCACATCGCCGGTGTACATTGCCGTGCAGGTCGCCAAGGAGTACCGGTCATGCATCGAGCCCGTCAGCATGCAGCCACCCAGACCCGTGAGCGTCGCCACCAGCTGGCGCATGAAGCCGCCCGTCTGATGGCCGAGGGCGGCATCCGCGACTATCACCAGGCCAAGCTCAAGGCCGCCACCCGGCTCGGCATCCATGACGATGCCTCCCTGCCCCGCAACACCGAGATCGAAGACGCCCTACGCGAATATCAGCGTCTGTTCGCCGGTGCCGACCATGGCGCACAGCTTCGCCAGCGCCGCGAGGCCGCCCTGCGCGCGATGGATTTCCTGCAGGGTTTCTCACCGCGCCTGTGCGGCCCGGTGCTGGACGGCACCGCCGATGCCAACAGCCCCGTGCAGCTGCAGGTGCACAGCGACGATGCCGATGCCGTGCAGCGCTACCTCGATGAACATGGCATCCCGGCCGAATCGCGCACGCGTCGGCTGCGGCTGGACCGCGAACGCAGCCTGGATGCACCGGTCTGGGTATTCAGTGCCGAGGACCTGACCTTCGACATCGCCGTGCTGCCTTACGATGGCCTGCGCCAACCGCCGCTGTCGGCCATCGATGAGAAGCCGATGCGGCGCGCGTCGGCCACGCAGCTGCGTGAACTGCTGGCCGACGGCGAGATCGAGGGTTACCTGGGCAGCCGCTAAGACTACGCGCGGCCTCCCTCAGGCCTCGGCGAACGGGACCAGAAAGCGCTCGATCGCCGCAACCAAGGCCAACGGCGTTTCGTTCATCGGGTAGTGACCCGCACTTTCCAGCACCTCCAGGGTCGCCTGCCGATAGCGGCTCAGGTAGGTCCTTTTCATGAGGGCCGCGTTGAACACCGGATCGTGCTCACCGATCAGCACCTTCACCGGATGTCGGCCGATGATCTCCGTGCGGAAGTCCGTGTCCGCCCAGGCCGGGAAGTACGCCGCGAATGCCTCCGGCGACGCGTGCGCCATCGAGTACTGCGCCTTCCAGTCCAGCCACGCGGCGGGCAACCGTCCACCGGTGCTGCGGTCGATGATGCCCCGGCGGATGCTCACGCTGCCCGCGGCCGCTTCGAGCAACTGCCGCGTGGGTGAATCGTAGGCGATGCCGCCGCACGGCACGGGCGCCACGGCGACCAGCGCGCGCACGCGATCCGGGGCGAGCACCGCGATCCGCTCGATGGCCATGCCGCCCATCGAATGCCCGATCAGGCTGAAGGTCTCGATGCCCAGCGTGTCGGCCAAGGTCAGCGCGTCGTTGGCGATCTCGTCGATCGTGTAGTCACCGGGCACCCCGCGCATGCCACCGTAGCCGCGGCAGTCCATGAACACATAGGTGAACTCCTCACCGGACAGCCACGGCTCGATGGGTTCGAACGCATGCGCGTCGCCAAACCAGCCGTGCAGGACCAGGACAGGATGGGCGCCAGTGCCGACGCGATGAAAGGTGGGGGGCATGGAGGCATCGTCAGGAAGAAAGGCTGGGCGATGATCGTAGGGCGTCGGCGCGCGGCCCACCTTCGATACCAGGTCAATACCTATAGAATCCGGGCCATGCGTAATACCCTGCTTGATCCCTTTGAAGATCTACCGCGCGCCGTGGTGGTCACCGCCAATGACTACGCCGCCGGATCCGTCTTCCCCGATCACGCGCATCGGCGCGGTCAGTTCGCGTTTGCCTCGCGCGGCACCATCAGCCTCACCACACCCGAAGGACACTGGCTGGTGCCACCACGGCGTGCCTGCTGGGTGCCCGCAGGCGTCGCGCACGCCATGGCGATGCGTGGCCCGGTCACGATGCTCAACGTGTTCGTGGCAGCGGACGAAGTGGCGGTGGTCGGGTTGCCTGCGCGCTGCGGCGTGTACGCCGTATCGGCGCTGCTGCGGCACCTGATGGACGATGCGGTCGACCTGCCGGCACTGTACGACCTGGACGGTCGCGGCGGTCGGCTGATGCAGCTGCTGGTCGCGGAGATCGCCGCGATGCCACGCCTGTCACTGCATGCACCGCTGCCCCGCGACCCGCGCCTTGTGCGCGCCTGCCAGCCGCTGTTCGATGCGCCCTCGATCGCCGCCTCGCTCGATGAGGTTGCCGCCGAAGCGGGTATGAGCCGACGCACCTTTACCCGCCAGTTCCGCGCGGACACCGGGGTGGGGTTTGCCGAATGGCGCCAGCAGATCTGTCTGCTCGCCGCGATCGAACGCCTGGGTGCCGGGCAGCCGGTCACCCGGATCGCACTGGATCTGGGATACGCCAGCCCAAGCGCGTTCACCTCGGCATTCCGCCGCGTGCTCGGCGAAGCACCCAGCCGGTATGTGGAAACGCGCCGGACGACGTAGCCACAGCCGCACAGGCAAAAAAACGCCCCGCAGTGCGGGGCGCTTTCAACACAACCTGCCGGAGCGATCAGCCCTGGTAGTCGCGCACGTCGCTGCCGGTGTAGACCTGGCGCGGACGGCCGATCTTCATTTCCGGATCCACCTGCTGTTCCAGCCAATGTGCGACCCAGCCGGAGGTACGGCCCAGGGCGAACATGACGGTGAACATTTCGGTCGGGATCTGCAGCGCCTTGTAGATGATGCCGCTGTAGAAATCGACGTTCGGGTACAGCTTGCGGGCGACGAAGTAGTCGTCCTGCAGCGCGGCCTGCTCCAGCTTGACGGCTACGTCCAGCAGCGGATCCTGCACGCCCAGCTGTTCCAGCACCTTGCCGGTCATCACACCGATGACCTTGGCGCGCGGGTCGAAGTTCTTGTACACGCGGTGGCCGAAGCCCATCAGGCGGAAGCCGGAGGTCTTGTCCTTGGCCTTGAGCACGGCGGACTCGACGTTGTCGGCCGAACCGATCTCTTCCAGCATCTTCAGCACGGCTTCGTTGGCACCGCCGTGGGCCGGACCCCACAGCGCGGTGACGCCAGCGGCGACCGATGCGTACGGGTTGGCACCGGTCGAACCGACCAGACGCACGGTCGAGGTCGAGGCGTTCTGCTCATGATCGGCGTGCAGGATGAACAGCAGATCCAGCGCCTTGACCACGTCCTGGTTCAGCTCGTACTGGCCATCGGCCGACTCGAAGGTCTGCTTCAGGAAGCGGCTGACGTAATCCAGCGAGGTGTCCGGCTTGTTGGCCGGCAGGCCCTTGCCGTGGCGGTAGATCAGGGCCGACAGGGTCGGCACCTTGGCGATCAGGCGCACCGCGGCGTGGCGACGCTGTTCGGCGTCGGACAGGTCCAGCGAGGCGTGGTAGATGCCCGACAGCTGCGCGATGGCGGCGGTCAGGATGGCCATCGGATGGGCATCCTTGGCGAAGCTGCCGATCAGCGTGTTGATCGACGGATCCACATCGGCTTCGGCGGCCAGCTCGTCGGTGAAGGCCTTCAGCTGCTCGGCGCTCGGACGCTCGCCGTTGATCAGCAGGTAGGCCACTTCGACGTAGCTCGACTTTTCCGAGAGCTGCTCGATGGGATAGCCGCGATACAGCAACACGCCCTTGTCACCGTCGATATAGGTGATGGCGGACTTGCAGCTGGCGGTGGCGGTGAAGCCGGAGTCGTACGTGAAGAGACCGGTTTCCTTGGTCAGCTTCGAGATATCGACGCAATCGTTGCCGAGCGTGGGTTTGATGACTGGCAGAACAACCGACGTGTCGCCGGCGTTGAGCGTGACCTGATCAAGATCGGACACTGTGTGCGCTCCTCGAGGGAAGGCGCCCGCCCAAGCGCATGGGTCAGGCACGTGAAGGAAGTCCACGATCGTTATCGTGGATCCCGCCATTATCGCACAGCAACATTTTCGACGCCCTAGGACGGAAGTCGTAGACGCACGGTCCCGACCGCGCCGCAGGCGCTATTCCAACGCGCACAAGGGCTCGCGCCAACGCACGGACACAGCGTTCCGTCGGCGGGGCATGCAGGCCTCACCTGGCGTTCAGCAAAGCGGAAACAACAAAAAACAACGGCCGCCAAGGCGACCGTTGTTTTCAAGCAGCTGCGTCGACAGATCAGGCCGCGGTCGGCGCCGGCTTGCCGAAACGCTTCTGGAACTTGTCGATACGGCCGCTGGTGTCGATCACCTTGTGCTTGCCCGTGTAGAACGGATGCGAAGCCGAGGAGATTTCAACCTTGACGAGCGGATACTCGTTGCCGTCTTCCCACTTGATCGTGTCCTTGGTGGACATGGTCGAACGGGTCAGGATCTTGAAATCAGAGGTAACGTCGTGGAAAACCACGTCGCGGTAAGCAGGATGAATATCGGCCTTCATGGGCGCGCACCGTAATAAGGGCTGGTGGTCAAGAGCGGCATTATAGTCCCGGCCGCCGCAAAGGGCAAGCCGGGTCCATCAACCGTGCGAAAGGTCCGCCGCAGCGGCGTCATCAGACGCCGAGTGCCGCCCTCACCTGGGCCTCGAAGCGACCCTGGTCGTAGGCCATCAGCAGCTGAGTGTTGTCAGGCTGCCCGGTCTGGCGGTTCCAGTCGACAATGGTAGCACCCCGGCTGTGCACACCGGCCAGTTCCACGTTCAGCGGACGCGATTCGACCCGCAGCGCGCCTTCCGGCTGCAGCGCCCAGGCCATCGCCAGGGCATCGGCGGCGTACCAGCGCTCGCCACGGCTGTCTTCGGACCACAGGCGGGTCTGGCGCGAGATGAGCTCGTAGAAACGGGCCTTGTCGCTGTCGGCCGCCAGCCACTGCTCGACGTCCGCATGCAGCAGGCCGTGGGCCACGGTGGCCTCCCAATCGGCCACTTCGATGTGCGGGAAGCCGGTGAACACGATGTGCGCCGCCTCCGGATCGAAGGCGATGTTGAACTCGGCGGCCGGGGTGATGTTGCCGTGGCAGGTCACCGCCCCACCCATGACCAGGAAGCGCTTCACGCGCTGCGGCAGGGTCGGGTCGAGCTTCAGGGCCAGCGCCAGGTTGGTCAGCGGGCCGAGTGCGACCAGGAACAGCTCACCGGCGTACTCGTGCGACAGGCGCAGGATCGCCAGCGCGGCGTGCTCGGCCTCGGCCTGGCGCTTGGCGGCCGGCAGGTTCACATCGCCAAAGCCATCGGCGCCGTGTACATGGGCGGCATCGACAGAGGGGTGCAGCAGCGGGTCGGCGGTACCGGCGTAGACCGGCACATCGTCGCGGCCAGCCACTTCGCACAGTTTCAGGGCATTGCGGACCGTGTGGTCCAGGCCTACGTTGCCGGCGGCGATGGTCAGGCCAACGATGTCGTGGCGCTCATCGGCGAAGGCCATCAACAGGGCCAGGGCATCATCGACACCCGGGTCGGTGTCGATCAACAGCGGAATCTTCTTGCTCATCGTTGCCGTCTTGATAATCGGCAAGGGACTTTCGCACCCTGTCATGACAAATACAAGGCGGGGCCCGCCCACACCTCACGTTGGCCACAAAGCCGACTGGCCTTGAATGTGCGTGGCTCCTGCTTCGATTACTCGACCGCAATCGGATGGGCCACTTCGCGGCCGGCAGGCCTGTCTGCAAATGTCCCCCGGTATCCGCCTGACGGCGGCTACCTCCTCCTTGATTTTGCCGACAGGCCTACCAGCCGCGAAATGGCTCTGATCGTGGAAGGACGTGCGCCGGCCTTCGCTCTCCTGCCGACCGCCCGCGCTCTACGCCGAGGCGTACCGCACGGCCGTGCCGATCCAGCGCCGCACCACCTGATCAGCCACGTCAGGCGCTTCGGTCAGCAGCCGCTCGGCAAGGTCATGCACGCCCGGCAGCAGATCCGCGTCGCGGGCCAGATCGGCCATCCTGAAGCCGGCCAGGCCGGTCTGCCGTGTGCCCAGCAGTTCGCCCGGGCCGCGCAGCTCCAGATCCTTCTCGGCGATCAGGAAGCCATCGTTGGTCTGCCGCATCGTTTCCAGCCGCTCGCGCGCCATGTTCGACAACGGCGCCTGGTACAGCAGCACGCATCGCGACACAGCCGAGCCGCGCCCTACCCGGCCGCGCAGCTGGTGGAGCTGGGCCAGGCCGAGACGCTCGGCGTTCTCGATGATCATCAACGACGCGTTGGGCACATCCACGCCCACTTCAATCACGGTGGTGGCGACCAGCAGATCGATCTCACCGGCCTTGAAGGCAACCATCGTGGCGAGTTTCTCACTCGCCTTCAGGCGCCCGTGCACCAGCCCCACGCGCACGCCCGGCAGCAGCGCCTGCAACGATTCGAACGTGGCCTGGGCGGGCGTGGCATCGAGTTCTTCGCTTTCTTCGATCAGCGTGCAGACCCAGTACACCTGCTGGCCTTCGCGGCAGGCAACGGCGATACGCTCGATCAGTTCCGGACGACGATCATTGTTGAGCGCCACGGTCTGCACCGGCGTACGCCCGGGCGGCAGCTCATCGATCGCCGAGACATCCAGATCGGCGTATTCGGACATCGCCAGGGTGCGCGGAATCGGTGTCGCGGTCATCACCAGCTGGTGCGGCACGCTGCGCCCGTCCGCGCCCTTGTCGCGCAGCGCCAGCCGCTGGTGTACGCCGAAACGGTGCTGCTCATCGACGATCGCCAGCGCGAGATCCTTGAAGACCACACTGTCCTGCATCAGCGCATGTGTACCGACCACCACCTGCGCCTCGCCCGAGGCGACCTCAGCCAATACCTTGGTGCGCGCCTTGCCGGTGACCTTGCCGGCCAGCCATGCGGTGCGCACGCCCAGCGGCTCCAGCCAGGCGCGCAGATTGTTCATATGCTGCTCGGCGAGCAGCTCGGTGGGTGCGGCCAATGCGACCTGCTTGCCCCGCTCCACCGCCAGCATCGCCGCCAACGCGGCCACCACGGTCTTGCCCGAGCCGACGTCACCCTGCACCAGCCGCAGCATCGGATGCGCCTTGGCGAGGTCCTTGCGGATCTGCTCGAACACGCGCTGCTGCGCACCGGTCAGCTGGAACGGCAGGCTGTCGCGCAGCTGTGCGACCAACGCACCCTGCCCGCGCAGCGATGGCGCGTGGTGCGCCTGCAACGCCATGCGCTGCCGGCGCAGACTCAGGTGGTGTGCCAGCAATTCTTCGATGGCCAACCGGCGTTGCGCCGGATGCCGGCCCGCGGCCAGCGCCACCAGATCCGCGTCCGGTGGTGGGCGGTGCACGGTCAGCAATGCACTGCGCAGCGACGGCAGGCCCAGCCCGGACAGCCAATCCGCCGGCAACAGTTCCAGCAGGGATTCTTCCGGCAGCTTGTCCAGTGCCAGGCCGATGAATTTACGCATCGTGGCCGGGCCAACCCCCTCGACCGCCGGATAGACCGGATCGAGGCTGTCGCCCAGCTCGTCATCCTCATTGCCGCCCATCACCCGGTAACTGGGGTGGACGATCTCCAGCCCGTGATGGCCAGGCTTGGCGGTGCCGTAGCAGCGGATGCGCGTGCCCACGGCAAACTGCGCGACCTGCTGGGCGCGGAAGTGGAAGAAACGCAGCACCAGCGTGCCGTACGAATCGTCCTCGATCGCGACCTTGAGCACCGGCCGATAGCGGAACCCGCGCTCGACCGCACTCACCCGCCCCTCCACCTGCGCCGCCACGCCCGGCTGCAACTGGGCGATGGTGGTCAGCCGGGTACGGTCTTCATAGCGCGGCGGCAGATGCAGCCACAGATCCTGCAGCGACGACAGGCCACGGGCGGCCAGCTTGATCGCCACCGCCGGCCCGATACCGGAGAGCATCGACAACGATGCCTCCCCGGCTGCGGCCAGCGCCGGTGCAGGAGCCCGTGACCGCGCCACGTCAGGCCTGGTCGAGCACCATCACCGCATCGACTTCGAAGTTGGCCGCCTTCGGCAGACCCGCCACTTCGATGGTCGAACGTGCCGGGAACGGCGCCTTGAAGTAATCCTGCATGACCGCATTGACCTTGGCGAACTCGCCCAGATCGGTCAGGTACAGGCCCAGACGGACGATCTGATCCAGCGAACCACCGGCCTCTTCGGCCACGGCCTTCAGGTTGTCGAACGCACGACGCGCCTGCGCCTCGATATCGCCCACACCCACGATGTCACCGGTGGCCGGATCCAGCGGAATCTGGCCCGAGAAGTACACGGTATTGCCCGCGCGCACAGCCTGCGAATACGGACCGATGGCCGCCGGGGCCTTGGCACTGGTAATGATCTGACGGGACATGGAAGCTCCACGATTCAAAAGGGGGAACGCAATTGTAGCGCCCCCAAGGGTAGCGCCACGCCATGCGTGGACGCCCCCCAACCGCGCAGCGCCAGCACCCTATCCGCGCCACGCTGCCCGCCTCCACTGACCGCACCCCCAGCATCCCTTGGCAGGGAGGTGACGGGTGGGCCGGGGCAGGACCGTGTGTTGCCATGGATGGCAACACACGAGCTTACAGGGACGTACTTGCAGCGGGTCCTGCCCCGGCCTGCCCGTCACCTCCTCCACGCAGGAAGAAGGCGCACGTGAACCGCCGTTGGCGGGTAGCAGTTCGCGCGTTACTGGCGCCTGACCGACTGCACCACCGACAACCGCCGCAGACGCCGCATGACTTCCGCCAGATGGTTCCGATCGCGCACCTGGATATTGAACGCCAGCACCGCCGCATTGAAATCGCGGTCCAGATAATCCACCCGCTCGATGTTCGAATGGCTCTGCGCGATCGCCGCCGCCAACTGCGCCAGCACACCGGTCCCGTTCTCCACCTCGACGATCAACGAGGTGTCGTAATCCCCCGACACCGTCGTATCCCACCCGATCGGCACCCAGCGCTCCGGCGACTTGCGCAGCTCGGCCAGGTTCGGGCAGTCCAGACGGTGCACCACGATGCCCTTGCCGGCCGTGTGGTAGCCCATGATGTCGTCGCCCGGAATCGGCTGACAACAGTTCGCGAAGCTCACTACCCCGCGCTCGCTGCCATTGATCAGGATCTTTTCCTGCGAATGCTTCGAATGCGCCCCACCGCGCAGCTCCGCATACGCCATCAGTGCCTGCGCGGCCTGGTTCGGCATCCAGTTGCCCAGCGCCACTTCGGCCAGCAGGGCCTCCAGGCGCGGATACCGGTGCTCGGCCAGGAACGCATCCAGGCGCCCCTTCGGCAACCGCTCCAGCGAGCTGTCCATCGCCTCCAGCGCGCGGTCCAGCATCCGATGACCCAACTGCACCGCGTCCTCGTGCTCCAGCTGCTTGAGCTGGTGACGGATCGCCGTGCGCGCCTTGGAACTGACCACGAACTCCAGCCACTGCGGCTTGGGCGTGGCCGAACGCGCGGTGATCACTTCCACCGTCTGCCCACTGACCAGCTTGGTGCGCAGCGGGACCAGTTTCTTGTCGACCCGCGAGGCCACCGCCATGTTGCCCACGTCGGTATGTACCGCATACGCGAAATCCAGCGCCGTGGAATTGCGCGGCAGCGCCAGGATCTTGCCCTTGGGCGTGAACAGATAGACCTCGTCCGGGAACAGATCCACCTTGACGTTGTCCAGGAATTCCAGCGACGAGCCGGCGGCACGCTGCGAATCGATCAACTCCACGATCCACGCATGTGCACGGCTCTGTGCGCTGTTGGGCGAGTCGCCACCGAACTTGTAGGTCCAGTGCGCGGCCACGCCGCGCTCGGCGATCAGGTCCATTTCCTCGGTGCGGATCTGCACCTCGATCGGCGAGCCATACGGCCCGAACAGCACCGTGTGCAGCGACTGGTAGCCGTTGGCCTTGGGGATCGCGATGAAATCGCGGAAGCGCCCATCCAGCGGCTTGAAGGTGGCATGCACCGCGCCGAGCGCGTGGTAGGCGCTGGGCACGTTGCGCACGACCAGGCGGAAGCCGAACACGTCCATGACCTGGTCGAAGGATTTGTTCTCGTCGTGCATCTTGTTGTAGATGCTCCACGGGGTCTTGATGCGGCTGACCAGGCGATGCTCCAGCCCTTCCTTGGCCAGGCGCTGGCTCAACTGCACCTCCACCTGCGCCATGGCCTCCCGGCGCACCACCGGCTGGCTGCGGATGTGTTTTTCCAGGATCGCGTGGCGCCACGGGTACAGCGCCTTGAAGCCCAGGTTCTGCAGCTCGCTCTTGACCAGGCTCATGCCCAGCCGCTGCGCGATCGGGGCGTAGATTTCCAGCGTTTCGCGGGCGATGCGGCCGCGCGCTTCGCGACTCTGCGCACCCAGCGTGCGCATGTTGTGCAGGCGGTCAGCCAGCTTGATCATGATCACGCGCAGATCGCGCGACATCGCCAGCAGCATCTTGCGGAAGCTCTCGGCGGCCGCCTCCTGGCGGTCGCGGAACTTCAGTTTGTCCAGCTTGGTGACGCCATCGACCAGTTCGGCCACGGCTTCGCCGAACTCGGCGGCCAGCTCCTCGCGGGTCAGCGGGGTGTCTTCGATAGTGTCGTGCAGGATCGCGGCGATCAACGCCTCCACGTCCAGGCCGAGCTCGGCCAGCACCTGGGCTACGGCGACCGGATGGGTGATGTAGGGCTCGCCCGACTTGCGGGTCTGGCCAGCATGCGCGGCGGCGCCTACTTCCCAGGCGCGGCGCAGCAGTGGCAGTTGGTCGGGCGGCAGATAGTGCGCTGCGCGCTCAAGCTGGAGGACATAGTCGGGTACGGCCGCGCCGGCGGGCGTGGCGACCTTGGCAGTGGGGCCTGGGTTCATGCTCAAAGACTATGCCAGCGGCGTGAGATCGGCAAATCCCTGAACAGGGAGTTTCACCTGCAACAACACACCCTTACCGCAGCCACTGGCGGCACAAACGAAACAGCCCGCCAAAAGGCGGGCTGTTCGCAGCAACAACAACGAACGCGCGAGGCGATCAGTCGTCGTTCTTGGACATGTCTTCGTCGGCGACGACTTCGGCAGCGGCCCATTCCAGTGCTTCACGCTCGGCACGCTCGCGCTCGGCCTTCTCGACTTCGTCGATCAGGGCGTTGTCGATCTTGCGGGCGGCAATTTCGCGCAGCGCCAGCACGGTCGGCTTGTCTTCGGTTTCGCTGTTGTCCAGGGTGGCCTGGACGCCATTGGCCAGCTGACGGGCGCGCTTGGACGCCATCATGACCAGTTCGAAACGGTTGTTCACGACTTCCAGACAATCTTCTACGGTGATGCGGGCCATGCGGGCTCCCGGCAGCCGGTGAGGGCTGCTCAATCGAATGAGGGAAAGGGGACGGATTGTACCGGCCAGGGCTGGACAAAATCAAGCCAACCGGCTAGCACCCCGTTGAGAATCAGTCGGTTGTGGCCGGATCCTGGGTCAGCAGGGCCTGGATGAGGCCCGCGTGGCGGACCTTCTGGGCCTCCCGGCGCAGGCGGCTGGCCGTGAAGATGGCACACAGCTCGTCCACCGCGGTCTCGAAGACCTCGTTGACGATCACGTAGTCGAAGTCGTTGAAGTGCAGCATTTCTTCACGCGCGGCGGACAGGCGCTGGGCAATCACCGCCTCGCTGTCCTGCCCGCGCTTGCGCATCCGGTCCTGCAGCGCCCGCTTGGACGGCGGCAGGATGAACACGGTGACCGTGCCCGGCACCAGCTGGCGGACCTGCTGGGCGCCCTGCCAATCGATTTCCAGCAGCACGTCCTGGCCGGCCGACAGCTGCGGCTCGACCGACTGCCGCGCGGTGCCCTTCCAGTCGCCATGCACCCAGGCATGCTCGAAGAAGTCACCGGCGGCGATCATCCGCTCGAATTCCTCGGCGCTGACGAAGTGGTAATGCTCGCCATTGATCTCACCCGGGCGCGTGGCGCGCGAGGTGAATGAAATCGACAGGGCGATCTGCGGGTCGCGGGCCAGGGTGGCGTTGACGATGCTGCTTTTGCCGGCCCCGGAAGGCGCGGCCACGATGTACAGGGTGCCGCGCGCAGGCGCGCCGACGGGCGGAATCTGGCTGCTCATTCGATGTTCTGCACCTGTTCGCGGATCTGGTCGATCAGCACCTTCAGCTCGACGGCGGCATTGGAGGTGCGGCTGTCCACCGATTTGGAGCCCAGCGTATTGGCCTCGCGGTTGAACTCCTGCAGCAGGAAGTCCAGGCGGCGGCCGACCGGCTCACGCTGCTTGAAGACGCGGCGGATCTCGGCGATGTGGCTGCCCAGGCGGTCCAGCTCCTCATCCACGTCCAGCTTCTGCAACCACATCACCAGTTCCTGTTCGGCACGGCCGGGATCGACCGGGTGCGGCAGGTCGGCCAGGCGGGCCGCCAGCTTGGTGCGCTGGCCTTCGCGGATCAGCGGGATCAGGGTGGTGACCTCGGCGGCGATGCGCTCGATGCTGTCCACGCGTTCCTGGATCGCGGTGGCCAGCTTGTCGCCTTCACGCTCACGCGCGGCGACGAAGCCGTCCAGCGCCGTATCCAGCAGCGCCAGGGCTTCGGCATGCAGCGCGGCAGCATCGACGGCCTCGCCCTGCATCACGCCGGGCATCTGCAGCAGTTCGGTGAAGCTCACCTGCAGGCTCGGGAAGCCCGAGGACAGCCGGGTCGCCAGCTCGCCGAGCTGGCCCAGCAGCGCATCGTTGACCACCAGTGCACCGGTGACCTCCGGCGCGCGCAGGCGCATGACCAGATCGATCTTGCCGCGGCTGCAGCGGGAAGCGACGCGCTCGCGCAGGTGCGGCTCCAACGCACGCAGTTCTTCGGGCAGGCGCACGCCGACCTCCAGGAACCGGTGGTTGACCGAGCGCAGCTCACAGGCCAGCGTGCCCCAGCGGGTGGCGCGCTCGCCGTTGGCATAGGCGGTCATGCTTCGAATCATGCGGGTTTCCGGTGCTCTCAAAGTGCAAATGGTACCCTAGCGGTCTCCTTAGAGCCTCCTCGCCCGCCGGTCCCCGGCCCGGGCGTGGCCCCGCATCCCCCGTCTTACCGGAACTTGAGCATGACTGATTCCCGTCCCAGTGGCCGCCAGGCCGACCAGCTGCGCGAAGTGCGCATCGAGCGCGCCTTCACCCGTCACGCCGAAGGCTCGGTCCTGGTCAGCTTCGGCGAGACCCGCGTGCTGTGCACGGCCAGCGTGGAAAACCGCGTGCCGGGCTTCCTGCGTGGCAAGGGCGAAGGCTGGGTGACCGCCGAGTACGGCATGCTGCCGCGCTCGACCCACACCCGTAACGACCGCGAAGCCGCCCGCGGCAAGCAGGGGGGCCGCACGCTGGAAATCCAGCGCCTGATCGGCCGCACGCTGCGCGCCTGCATCGACCGCGGCGCGCTGGGCGAGCGCACCATCACCCTGGACTGCGACGTGCTGCAGGCCGACGGCGGCACCCGTACCGCCGCCATCACCGGCGCCTACGTGGCCCTGGTGGATGCGGTGAACTTCCTGATCAAGCGCGGCGACATCAAGCGCAACCCGATCTTCGGCGCCGTCGCGGCGGTGTCGGTGGGCGTGTACCGCGGCACCCCGGTGCTGGATCTGGATTACGCCGAAGACAGCGACTGCGATACCGACATGAACGTCGTGATGAACGACGGTGGCGGTTTCATCGAACTGCAGGGCACCGCCGAAGGCCATGCCTTCCGCCGTGATGAACTGGATGCGCTGCTGGTCCTGGCCGAGAAGGGCATCAAGGATCTGTTCGCTGCGCAGCAGGCAGCCCTGGCCAAGGCATGAACCGTCGTATCGCCCTGACCACCCTGGTGGTAGCCGACTACGACGAGGCGATCGCCTGGTACACCGGCGCGCTGGGCTTCAGCCTGATCGATGACATCGACCAGGGCGACAAGCGCTGGGTGGTGGTCGGGCCGGGCGATGGCAGCGCGGCGGCCTTGTTGTTGGCGCGTGCCAGCAACGACGAGCAGCGCGCGCGGATCGGCAACCAGACCGGTGGCCGGGTCGGCTTCTTCCTGAACACCGATGATTTCTGGCGTGACCACGCGGCGATGACCGCGCGTGGCGTGGTCTTCCTCGAAACCCCACGCGAGGAGGTCTACGCGACGGTCGCGGTGTTCCGCGATCTGTACGGCAACACGTGGGATCTGCTGGAGCCCAAGCAATGAAACTGGTCCTGGCCAGCGGCAACGCCGGCAAACTGAAGGAACTGCAGGCCATGCTCGGCGGCCTGCCGCTGGAGATCGTGGCGCAGGGCGAACTGGGCGTCAGCGACGTCCCGGAAACCGGCCTGACCTTCGTCGAGAACGCCCTGATCAAAGCGCGCCATGCCTGCCAGAGCACCGGTCTGCCCGCGCTGGCCGACGACTCGGGCCTGATCGTGGATGCCCTCGACGGCGCCCCCGGCCTGTACAGCGCGCGCTATGCCGGCATCCCGACCAACGATGCCGCCAACAACGCCAAGCTGCTCGAGGCGATGCGCGACGTACCGGCCGATCGCCGCAGCGCCCGCTTCTACGCGGTGATCGTGCTGCTGCGCCATGCCAACGACCCGCAGCCGCTGATCTGCGAAGGCAGCTGGGAGGGCGTGATCCTCGATGAGCTGCGTGGCAGCCACGGCTTCGGCTACAACCCGCTGTTCCTGGACCCGGTGCTGGCGCAGACCGCAGCTGAAATGGCACCGGACCTGAAGAACGCGATGAGCCACCGCGCCAAAGCCCTGCAGCTGCTCAAGCAGAAGCTGCCCGCCCTGCTCTGATGGCACACGACCCCTGCTCCCACCTGCCCGGCGAAACCTGCACGGGTGATCACGACCACGCTCCGCGGTTGGTTACGCCGCCGCTGGCGTTGTACGTGCATCTGCCGTGGTGCGTGCGCAAATGCCCGTACTGCGATTTCAACTCGCATGCGGCCAAGGGCGAGCTGCCGTTCGAGGCGTACATCGACGCGTTGATCCGCGATCTCGATCAGGATCTGCCGCTGGTCTGGGGCCGGGTGGTGAGCAGTGTGTTCTTCGGTGGCGGCACGCCGAGCCTGTTCCCGCCGGAGGCGATCGACCGTTTCCTGCAGGCGGCCTCGGCCCGGCTGCGTTTCGCGCCGAACCTGGAAGTGACGCTGGAGACCAACCCGGGCACCGCCGAGCACGGCCGTTTCGACCGCTACCGCGCGGCCGGGGTGAACCGGATCAGCTTCGGCATCCAGACCTTCAACGACGAGGCGCTCAAGCGCCTGGGCCGCATCCACGACAGCGGCGAAGCCGAGCGTGCGGTGAAGCTGGCCCAGGATGCGGGCTACGACAACTTCAACATCGACCTGATGTACGCGTTGCCGCAGCAGACGCTGGCCCAGGCCGAACATGACCTGGAGCGCGCGTTCGCGCTGCAGCCCACCCACATGTCGCACTACCAGCTCACCCTGGAGCCGAACACCGTGTTCTTCGCGCGGCCGCCGCAGGGCATCCCCGATGAAGATTCGGCATGGGACATCCAGGAGCACTGCCAGCGGATGCTGGCCGAGGCCGGCTATGCGCAGTACGAGGTCAGCGCCTACGCAAAACCGGGCCGACAGAGCCAGCACAACCTCAATTACTGGCGCTTTGGCGACTACCTGGGGATCGGCGCCGGTGCACACGGCAAGATCAGCAGCGGCGCTGAAGAACACGTGCTGCGCCGCTGGAAGCACAAGCATCCGCAGACCTTCATGGACACTGCCGGAACCGCAGCCTCGATCGGCGGCGACGATGTGATCAGCGCCGAGCGACTGCCGTTCGAGTACATGCTCAACCTGCTGCGCCTGCATGAAGGCTTCAGCCTGAAGGATTTCGAATCGCGGACCGGCCTGCACCGGGCACGGATCGCCGAGCCGCTGCGCATTGCCGTGGCCAAGGGCTGGATGACCGTGGCCGGCGATGACGCCATGCCAACCGAACTGGGCCGGCGCTTCACCAACGACGTGGTCGAGCTGTTCCTGCCCTGAGCAGGCGGCGCCTGCCCGGACGGTAATGCCGGCCGCTGGCCGGCGCCGGGAACCTCGAACCTTGTCGCTTCTGGCAGGGACCGGGCGAAACCGTTAGATTCCGTGTTCTCAGGGGAGCTGGAAGAACATCGGATGTCTGCGCCCGCACCTTCGTCGTCCCAGCCCGACATGACCCGCTTTGCGGACGTGGCCGCGCCGCCGCGCGTGCGTCGCCTGCTGGCCGCGCTGCACGGGCTGGCAGTGCAGACCCTCACCGCGCCGCTCAAGCTGACCATCGTGGAGCTCGAGCGCGAGCTGTTCCGCGATGCCGAGCGCGCGCGCAACAGCCAGATCCAGGCCGACATTTTCGCGCAGGCCCGCCAGCTGCATGAGGTCAACGCGCAGTTCGGCCCACGCTTCCTGGAGGCGGTGGCGGTGAGCCTGGCCAGTTTGCGCGGCCCACGCCACGCCCAGCGCATCGTCCCGACCGAGGTATCCGTTTCGGCCACCGCGCTGACCCTGGTCAACGACACCGACGTGGACCGCGACATCGTGCTGGTGGACATCATCCGCCGCGAAGCCCAGCGCTCGGCCACCGCCCTGCAGTTGCTCGGCCAACGCTTCGGGGTGCTCGCCGCCGGACCGGCCTTCGATGTCGATGACCTGCCGTTCGGCCCGCAGGCGCTGTGCCGGATCGTGCGCGAACTGGGTGAAGACTTCGCGCTGGGCCTGGAAACACAGCTGGCGCTGTACCGCGTGTTCGACCGTCAACTGCTGGAGCGGCTGGGTGAACTGCTGGAGCGCGCCAACATCCTGTTGGGGCACGAAGGCGTCCTGCCCGGGCTGGTCTACACCCCGTATCTGGCGCGCTCGGCCACGACGCGGCGGATCATCACCGGCCCCGAGCGCGGCCTGCCCGGCGCACGCGGCGGCGCGGCGGCGCGGCCCCTGACCGGCTGGAACGGCAGCGCGCCGAGCACCGGCTGGGCAGCAATGACCGAGCACGCCATGGCCTTGACCACGGCGTCCACCGCGCCGGACAGCACCACACCCATCGGTGGCGCGGCGGCGGCCTCGCCGACGGCATCGGCGTCAGTGTCTGTGTCAGCGCCGAGCCTCCCCACCAGCCCCATTGCCGCCGACCTCGGTGCACCGGCGATGTCAGCGCTGCACCAGCTGTTGGGCGCTGCCCGGCAGGCACATGCGGCCGGCGCGGTACCTGGCGGCGGAGCGCTGGCCGCGCAAGCCGTCGGCGCCTCGGCCCAGGCCGTTGCCACCCCCACGGAAAACGCCTTCCTGGCGCCCGAGGCGCTCCCCGCGCTGGCGGTACCCGCCGAAGCCGTGCACGCCACGCTGGCCAGGCTGCAGGGCCAAGCGGTCGCTCCCGGCGGCGCCCGCCGCAGCATGGCCGATCTGCACAACGCGCTGCTCGCCCAGGTCCGTGCCGAGCATGGCGCGCAGGCCTCATTGACGGTCAAGGACAGCGACACCTTCGACCTGCTCGACATGCTGTATGGACAGATCCAGCGCGAGGTGCGGCCCGAGGCCGTGGCCGCCGACCTGCTGACCCGCCTGCAGGTGCCGGTCGCCCGCGCGGCCCTGTCCGACCCGGCCTTCTTCGTGCGCGACCAGCACCCGGCGCGCGAGCTGCTCAATGCGGTGGCCGAGGCCGGCGCCAACTGGCTGGGCGAGGAAGATGTGGATCCGCAGCTGGTGCAGAAGCTCGGCCACGCCGTCGACCAGGTGGTCAAGGCGTACGACGGCGATGTGGCGGTCTTCGACACCGCCAACGAGGAGATCCAGCAGCACTTCCGCGCGCTGGCGCACAAGGCCGAACTGGCCGAGCGTCGTCATGTCGAAGCCGCCCGCGGCAAGGAGCGGCTGGAGGCGGCCAAGCAACAGGCCAGCACCAGCATCGAACAGTTGTGCGCGCAGGCCGCGCCTCCGCGCTTCGTGCAGGCGCTGCTGAAACAGGCCTGGTCGGACGTGCTCACGCTCACCCTGCTGCGCAACGGCGAGACCTCGCCGCAGTGGCAGCAGCGCCAGCAGGAAACCGCCCGGATCGCCGAGGTAACCTGCCTGACGCCCGGTGCAGCCGAGCGCGATGACGTGCTGGGCAACGAAGTCGAATCCGCCCTGCTGCAGGTCGGCTACCACCAGGACGAAGCGGCCGCGATCGCGCGGCGCCTGTCCACGCCCGGCGGCGAGGACGACAGCAGCTCGCGGACCGAACTCACCGCACGCCTGCGTGCGCGCACCCGGCTGGGCGAGCAGGCCGACGCCAGCGATCCGCGCAAGGTCGCCCCGCTCGCGCGCAGCACGGCCGAGGACGACTGCTATCGCCAGCTGCGCACCCTGCCCTTCGGCACCTGGTTCGAGTTCACCACCAACCAGCAGGGCGACGTCCGCCGGCAGCGACTGTCCTGGTACAGCCTGATCACCGACAACGCCCTGTTCGTCAATCAACGCGGGCAGAAGGTCGGCGAGCATTCGCTGGATGCACTGGCACGGCTGATGGCACACGGCCAGGTGCGGATCGTCACCGAAGACAAGGGCAGGCTGATTGATCGTGCCTGGCAGGCCACGCTGCGCACCCTGCGCTCGCTGGCCGGCAGCCCCGCGGAGAACGCCGAATGACTACACCCGATACCCGCCGCGCGCCGCGCCGCCAGGTGACCGAGCTGGTGCCCGTCACCGACCTGATGGCCGAGACCGTGATCGGCCGGCTCGGCAACGTCTCCGAAACCGGCATGCTGATGCTGGCCTCGGTGCCGATGCACGACGATGCGTTGCACCAGTTGCAGTTCACCATCACCGGCCCGCAGGGGCAGCCACTGCTGATCGACGTTGGCGTGCACCTGCTGTGGAGCGAGCAGACCCACGCACCGGGCCAGGCTTGGGTGGGCTTCCGCTTCCTGACCCTGGCCCGCGAATCACGCGAGCAGCTGCGGCAGTGGATCGCCGAGGAAACTTCGGCAGTCTGAGCGCCGGTTCCGGCACAGCACCGGTAGCCCGATTACGGCAGAATCTAGGGCTGCATTCCGCACTGTCAGCGAGCTTCATGCCATGAACCAGCCAGACCTCGGCGCCCTGTATTCCCACCATGCCAGCGTCATGCGCCAGCGCGCCGATGAAGCGCTGGCCCGTGGCGGCTTCGACCATCTGGTGATTCCCAGCGGCACCCAGCATTACCAGGCGTTCGACGATCGCGATTACCCCTATGCGGTGAACCCGAATTTCAAGGCCTGGCTGCCGCTGACCAAGCTGCCCAACAGCTGGTTGGTGTACACCCCGGGCAAGCGCCCGACCCTGATCTTCCACCAGCCCTTCGATTACTGGCACGTGGTGCCGGATGCGCCGAACGGCTGGTGGGTCGAGCATGTCGACATCCAGATCATCCGCACGCCCGACGAGGCGCTGGCGCTGCTGCCCAAGGACGCGGCGCGTTGCGCGATCCTGGGCGAGCCGCAGAGCGCGCTGGGGGCCTTCGTGCCGAACAATCCCGCACCGGTCATCGATTACCTGGACTGGCAGCGCGGCTACAAGACGCCGTATGAAATCGCACTGATGCGCGAAGCGCAGCGGCTGGGCGTGCGCGGCCACCGTGCCGCCGAAACGGCCTTCCGCGGCGGTGCCAGCGAGTTCGAGATCCACATGGCGTATTGCCGTGCGGTCGGGCAGGACGCCAACGAACTGCCGTACGGCAACATCATCGGCCTCAATGAACATGCCGCCGTACTGCACTACACCGATCTTGGCCGCAGCGCGCCGACCCCGCTGCGCAGCTTCCTGATCGACGCCGGTGCCAGCGCGTACGGCTATGCCAGCGATATCACCCGTACCTATGCGGCCAGCGGCCATGACGAATTCCAGGCGCTGATCGATGCGGTGGACGCGGCCCAGCAGCAGATGGGCGCCGCTGTGCGTGCCGGCGTGGATTACAAGCAGCTGCACATCGACGCGCACCTGTCGCTGATGGGCATCCTCAAGGACGTCGGCGTGCTCAACGTCTCGCCGGAAGCGGCGTTGGCCACCGGCGTGAGCGCGGCCTTCTTCCCGCACGGCCTGGGCCATCTGATCGGCCTGCAGGTGCATGACGTGGCCGGGTTTGCGGCCAGCGACCGCGGTGGCCGCATCGAGCGCCCGCAGGGTCACCCGTACCTGCGCATGACCCGTGTGCTGGAACCCGGCATGGTGGTCACGATCGAACCGGGCGTGTACTTCATCGACATGCTGCTGGACGAAGTGAAGCAGGCCGGCAATGGCGCCAGCATCAACTGGGACCGCGTGGATTTCTTCCGCCCGTATGGCGGCGTCCGGATCGAGGACGAGGTGCTGTGCACCGAGGGCGATGCGGACAACCTGACCCGCCCGGTGTTTGCGGCCGCCAGCTGAGCGGCGATGCAGGTGCCGACCCACGGTCGGTACCTGCACGGCATCGTGTGTCCGCCGCTGGCCGCTGATTGCCGCCCCGGTATCCGCGTAGAGCCACCCCATGGGTGGCTGAAGACCACGTCGGCACGGAGGGCCGCCACCCATGGGGTGGCGCTACCCGGGCGCGGATCAGCGCTTGGCCATCGCTTCTTCGATCTCATCGGCGCTGCGCGCCAACGCAGCCGTCAATACCTGATGGCCGTCCTCGGTGATCAGCACGTCATCTTCGGTCCGAATGCCGATGCCGCGCCAGCGCGCTTCCACGCTGCGGTCGTCCGGTGAGATATACAGGCCGGGCTCGATGGTGAACACCATGCCCGGCTCCAGCATCCGCGAGTCCCCTGCCAAGCGGTAATCGCCCACGTCATGCACGTCCAGGCCCAGCCAGTGCCCGGTCTTGTGCCGGTAGAAGCGCTGGTAATGCGCTTCGGCGATGTTCTCTTCCAGTGTGCCCTTGAGCAGACCCAGCCGCAGCAGACCTTCGGTGAGGGTCTCCACCGCGGCCAGATGGCCGGCCTCGTACGCAGTGCCCGGGCGTGCCTGGGCCAGTGCCGCAGCCTGCGCCGCACCGACCAGATCATGCAGCGAGCGCTGTTCGGCGGTGAAACGGCCGTTGACCGGGAAGGTCCGGGTGATATCGCTGGCGTAGCCGCGGTACTCGGCGCCGGCATCGATCAGGACCAGATCGCCATCGTGCGCGCGCGCGTTGTTGTCGCGGTAATGCAGGATGCAGCCGTTGGCACCGGCACCGACGATGCTGCTGTAGGCCGCACACGCATCGTTGGCACGGAACACACGCTCCAGATCGGCCTGCAGTTCGTACTCGTGGATGCCCGGCCGCGCCACGTGCATCGCGGCCAGATGTGCCTGCACGCTGATATCGGCAGCGCGCTGCATCACGGCGATTTCCGCGGTCGATTTGAACAGCCGCTGCTCGTGCAGCAGGTGGCCCAGTTCCAGGAACTCATGCGGTGGCTGCGCGCCATGCCGCACCTGCGAGCGCACCCGGTTGACCCAGCCGATCAGCTTGAGATCGAACTCGGCATCGCGGCCGAAGTGGTAGTACACGCGCGAGCGCCCTTCCAGCAGGCCGGGCAGGATGTCGTCCAGATCGTCGATCGGGTACGCATCGTCCATGCCGTACTGCGAGACCGCGCCTTCCTGGCCGGCGCGCGCGCCATCCCAGGCTTCACGGTCCGCGTCGCGTTCACGGCAGAACAGGATGACCTCGCCATGGCGGCGGCCCGGGATCAGCACCAGCACGGCCTCCGGTTCCGGGAAGCCACTCAGGTACCAGAAGTCCGAGTCCTGGCGGAACGGATAATGCGTATCCAGGCTGCGCACCCGCTCGGACGCAGCGGGCAGCACCAGGATCGCGTCGTCGCCGGCCATCTCCATCAACTGCTGGCGGCGGCGGGTGTACTCGGCGGCGGAGATGCCGGTCAGCTGCCGGATATCCATCTCAGTTCAGGCGCTGCCGATGGCGCGCGGCCATGACGCAGTCGCCATGCAGGAGCAGCACCGCCACGCGGATGAATTCCTCGATCTCGGCCAGCGCGTCTTCGTCATCGTCGTTGCCGCTTTCGAAGTCTTCGCTGGAGGCCTGGGCCAGCTTGGCCAGATCGGTCAGGGCTTCATCGCCCTCTTCGGACAAGGCCGGCCGGTTCTGGCCGGAGCCCAGCCCGAAGCCGCCCAGGAACGCGCGCGCCCAGGTGAACAGCGCATCGGCCTGCGCGGCGGTATCGCTTGAATCGCTCAGCAGCAGTTCGAAGGCGAAATCGCGGTCTTCCATCTGCGCCACGCTGGCATCGAGCAGGCGCGCCAGGGCGTCACCATCGGCCGGGGTCGGCAGGTTGTCATCGGCCAGCACGCGGGCCGGCCATTCACGCACCGGCGCACCGCCAGCGGACAGCCAGCCACACAGGCCGCCGTGCAGTTCAGCGGCGCTGGCGCCCAGGCCCAGGGCCTGGCTGGCCTGGTTTACGTCGTCGACACTCGGGAGTTCGGTCATCTTGGGGCTACGGTTTGTGAGCGCCACAGTGTAGCAATCCACCTGTGTCCACCGGGTTGCCATGGCCCGCCCCGGAGCCCGCCCCGGCAGCGCCGGGCCAGCTGCCGGCAGGCCCCGTCATTATTCGCTTGACCGCCCCATCCGCCCTTGCCTATCGTGCCGGACATGGAACCCGCCGACGCCATCGCCCAATTGCAGGCCTTCGCCGCCCGGGTGGAGGCGTTGCTTGAGCGCAACCAGCGCCTGGCCGAGGAGAACCGCAGCCTGCGCCACCAGCAGGAGCAGCTGGTGGCCGAGCGCTCCCAGCTGCTGGCCAAGAACGAGCAGGCCCGCTCTCGGGTGGAAGCGATGATCACCCGCCTCAAATCCCTGGAGCAGCACACATGAGCCAGACCGAACCGGTCAGTGTCCGCATCCTGGATCGTGAATACACCGTGGGCGTGGGCGCGGAGGAGCGCGAGAGCCTGACCGCCGCCGCCCGGCTGCTGGATGCCAAGATGCGCGAGATCCGGGGCAGCAACCGGATGGCCGCAGTCGACCGCGTCGCGGTGCTGGCCGCGCTGAACCTGGCCCACGAGCTGCAGCAGCTGCGCGACGAGCACGCACGCCAGGCGATCGCGCTGCAGCAGACCCTGAGCGATCTGAACCGGCGCCTGGATCGGGCGTTTGACGGCGCAGGTTGATCCACGCATCGGTTCCACGCGTTGTTTGATTGCACAAGTGCATCGCGCCGTCTTCATCGATCTGAATTGACATGCAATTGGACCGACGAACGGACTGGTCGAATCGCACAAGAGGGCTATAATCCTCGTCGCGTTCTCTGCTGTGAACGACGGCGTGTGCAAACATTCGCCTTGTCCCTTAATTACGACCACGGGTGCGCGACGGCGCCGGGAGTGCAAGTCCGCCTTGTAGCGGGAAGCCCGATGGAACCCCAGCGTACCCACTTGAACCCCGGGTTCAAGGTCGTTTCGCATGCATCGTCACGGCGGAGAATGCAATATTCCAGCAAGAGCGGCGTTCCCTTGGGACGTCGCTCTTGTTTTATCCGCCTTTCCCGCACGCTCCGGACCCAGGCATGACCGACCCGCGCTCCGCACTGCGCCAGCAGCTGCGCCAACGCCGCCGTGATCTCCCCGCCGCTGTGCGCCTGGCCGCCGCCGAACATCTGGCCGATGGCTTGCTCGCTCTTCCTTTCGCGCCCACGCAGGGCCATGTCGCCGGCTACTGGGCGATGGATGGCGAGATCGCGCTGCACCGCTGGCAGATGCAGTTGCCCGCCGGCCTGACCTACTGCCTGCCGGTCCTGCACGAGAAGACGCTGCGCTTCGCACCTTGGCGCCCGGGGCAGGCACTGACCACCAACCGCTTCGGCATCCCCGAACCCGATCTCGCGCTGGACGACACACTCGCACCGGAGCAGATGGCGCTGGTGGTCGCGCCACTGGTCGGTTTCGACGCACAGGGTCGCCGGCTGGGCATGGGAGGCGGCTGGTATGATCGCAGCTTCGCATTCCGCCACCAGCGCCCGGCGCCGCCGTGGCTGGTCGGGGTCGGCTTCTCGGTCCAGCAGGTCGATGATCTGCCGGTACAACCGTGGGACGTCGCGGTGGATGCGATCTGCACCGACGTCTCCACCCTTGTCTGCGTACCGACCAACGGTCGGCACCTACCGTAATCAAAGACTCCGCATGACCGCACGCAAGCGCTACTGGCTGATGAAGTCCGAACCGGACGCCTTTTCCATCGATGATCTGCAGCGCGTGGGCCGAGAGCCCTGGAACGGCGTGCGCAACTACCAGGCGCGCAACTTCATGCGCGATGGCATGAAGGTCGGCGACGGGGTGATGTTCTACCACTCCAACACCAAGGTGCCGGGCATCGTCGGGCTGGCCACGGTGGCCAGCGAGGCCTATCCGGACGACACCCAGTTCGATCCCGGATCGGACTATTACGACGCCAAGGCGACCCGCGAAGAACCGCGCTGGATGCTGGTGGACGTCGCCTTCGAGCGCAAACTGCGCGACACCATTTCGCTGGACGAGATCAAGCTGCACGCCGATGCGCTGGGCGAGGGTTTTCCGCTGACCGCGCGCGGCAACCGCCTTTCGATCCTCCCGGTGACGGCCGCGCAGTGGAAGCTGCTGCTGTCGCTGGAAAAGCACTGACCCCCTTTCCTACAAGAGTTGCCCGCCATGTCCGAAGCCAAGCGCCTGGCCGCTGAAAAAGCCATTGAATACGTCGAAGACGGCATGATCGTGGGGGTCGGCACCGGCTCCACCGTGGCCTACTTCATCGATGCCCTGGCCAAGATCCAGCACCGCATCAAGGGCGCCGTGTCCAGCTCGGACCAGAGCACCGCGCGCCTGAAGCAGCACGGCATCGAGGTGCTCGAACTCAACCACACCGGCAACCTGTCGCTGTACGTGGACGGGGCCGACGAGTGCGACGGCAACAAGAACCTGATCAAGGGCGGCGGCGCCGCGCTGACCCGCGAGAAGATCATCGCCGAGGCCAGCGAGCGCTTCGTGTGCATCATCGACCCGAGCAAGCAGGTCAAGGTGCTGGGCAAGTTCCCGCTGCCGGTGGAAGTGATCCCGATGGCCCGCAGCCTGGTCGCCCGCCGCATCATGGACATGACCGGCGGCCAGCCGACCTGGCGCGAGGGCGTGGTCACCGACAACGGCAACGTGATCCTGGACATCCACCACCTGGAGATCACTGACCCGGTCAAGCTGGAGCGCGAGCTCAACCAGCTGCCGGGCGTGGTCGCCGTTGGCCTGTTCGCGCGCCGCCCGGCCGATGTGGTGATCATCGGCGGTGAGCCGCCGATCGTGATCTGACCCCGTGGCCGGCCCGTGCGCCGGCCACCCCAACGAGGTACGCCCATGTCCCTGTTGCGCCTGCTGCCCCTGCTCCTGCTGTTCACCCTGACCGGCTGCGCCAGCACCAACGCCCGTCACTGGGTGGAGCTGGACGGCAACCGTTACCACGTTGAACTGGCCACCAATGACGACACCCGCGCCCGCGGGCTGATGTTCCGCGACCAGATGCCCGAGGATCACGGCATGTTGTTCATCCACGAACGCGAAGAGCTGCAGGCGTACTGGATGAAGAACACCAAGATCGCCCTGGACATCCTGTACTTCGATGCGCAGCGCCGCCTGGTCAGCCAGCAGCGCGATGTGCCGCCGTGTTCGGCCGGCGATCGTTGCCCGCCCTACCCCAGCAGCGAGCCGGCCCGCTACGTGCTGGAACTCAATGCCGGGCAGGCCGAAAAGATGGCGCTCAAAGACGGCACCGAGCTCACGTTCGGTCCCGGCATCGCCGACGGCAAATAAAACTGTCCGGATAAACGCGCCGCGCCCTTGAATCGCGGCGCGTTTGTCGCCAGTCTTGTCCCATGCAGGGGCAGATCACATTGCCGACGTGGGACTCACTGGCCGAGCTGGATGACGAGGCGCTGCCGCTGTTGCCGACCGCGTTGTTGATCGCCCGGGATGAATACCCGGATCTGGACCCCGCCGTCTACGACGCGGTCCTGCAGAGCCACGCCGACCACCTGCGCACCGAGATCGCCACGATCGACATGTGGCCGCTGAAGATTGCCGCGGTCAACCGCCACCTGTTCGACGAGCTGGGCTACAGCGGCGACCACGGCGAGTACTACGACCCGCGCAACAGCTATCTGAACCAGGTTTTCGAACGCCGCTTGGGCAACCCGATCTCGCTGGCACTGGTGCAGATGGAAGTCTCGCGCCGGCTCGGCATCCCGCTGGACGGGGTGTCCTTCCCCGGGCATTTCCTGGTGCGCCTGCCGCTCAACGACGGCGTACTGGTGATGGACCCGTTCAACGGCGGCCGCCCGCTGGGCGTGGAGGAACTGCGCGAACGCGCACGTTCACACCTGGGCGGTGAAGTCCCCGACGACGATGTGCTCGCGCAGATCCTCGACCCGGCGCCGGCGCGCGCGATCCTGATGCGGATGCTGCGCAACCTGCATGGCGTGTACGTGGAACGGGGGGAATGGGACCGCGCCGCGCGCAGTGCCGACCGCCTGCTGAAGCTGGCGCCGGAACAGGACGATGCCCTGCGTGACCGCGGCATGGCCTACCTGCAGCTGGACTACGAGGCCGGTGCGCGCAGCGACCTGGGGCTGTATCTCAAGCGCAATGCCAAGGCCAGCGACGCACAATTCGTGCGCGAGAAGCTGGTCGGCCTCGGTGGCGTGGTGCCGCGCCTGCATTGAGCGGACCAAGACGCGCACCCGGGCGATGGCGTCCGGGCGTTGCTCAGTCGACTTCGACCATCTCGAAATCATCCTTGGTCACGCCGCAGTCCGGGCACGTCCACGTATCGGGAATGTCTTCCCAGCGCGTGCCCGGCGCGATGCCTTCTTCCGGCAGGCCGTCCTCTTCCCTGTACAGGAACCCGCAGACAACGCACATCCAGGTGCGGAAGGTGGTGGCGGTAGCGTCGGTCATCGGATAATCACGGTGGGACAAGGGCAGACAGCCCGCATTGTCCCACTCCCGTTGCACTACCGGTAGCCATTGATGAATCACGCTTCAGCCCCCACGCCGCCGCGCGGCGTCTACCTGATCACCCCGGACGAGCCCGATACCGCCCGTCTGCTGGCGCGTACCGCGCCGCTGCTGGCCACCGGCGTCACCCTGCTGCAGTACCGCAACAAGACCGCCGATGCCCCGCTGCGCCGCGCACAGGCCGAGGCCCTGCAGGCGCTGTGCGCCCGCTACGCCACGCCGCTGATCATCAATGACGACCCCGCGCTGGCCCAGGCGGTCGGTGCGGCCGGCGTACACCTGGGGGAGGACGATGAAGGGATCGCCGCCGCACGCGCCCTGCTCGGCCCGACCGCCATCATCGGCATCTCCTGCTACGACGATCATGCGCGTGCCGAACGCGCCGCCGCCGCCGGTGCCAGCTACCTCGCCTTTGGCGCCTTCTTCGCCAGCAACAGCAAGGCCACCACCCGCCGCGCCACGCCCGACCTGCTGCGGCAAAGCGCCGCACTCGGGCTGCCGCGGGTGGCGATTGGCGGGCTGACGCCGGACAATGTGGCACCGCTCATCGCTGCCGGCGCCGATCTGATCGCCGTCATCAGCAGCGTGTACGCCGCACCCGATCCGGTCGCTACGCTGCACGCCTACCTCGATTGCTTCCAGGAACCCGCATGAACCACGACCAGTCCCACGCCCTGTTCACCCGCGCCCAGACGCTGCTGCCGGGCGGCGTCAACTCGCCGGTGCGCGCGTTCAAGTCGGTCGGTGGCGAGCCGTTCTTCGTCAAGCGCGCCGATGGCCCCTACCTGTACGACGTGGACGACAACCGCTACATCGATTACGTCGGCTCCTGGGGCCCGATGATTGTTGGCCACAATCACACCGCGGTGCGCCAGGCGGTCAAGCAGGCGATCGGCAACGGTCTGTCCTTCGGCGCGCCGTGCGAAGCCGAAGTCACCATGGCCGAAACACTGACCCGGCTGGTGCCGTCCTGCGAGATGGTGCGCATGGTCAACTCGGGCACCGAGGCCACGCTGTCGGCGATCCGGCTGGCGCGTGGGGCCACCGGCCGCAGCCGCATCGTCAAGTTCGAAGGCTGCTACCACGGCCACGGCGACTCGTTCCTGGTCAAGGCCGGCAGCGGCATGCTGACCCTGGGCGTGCCGACCTCGCCGGGTGTTCCGGCTGGCCTGAGCGAACTCACCCTGACCCTGCCCTACAACGATGTCGAAGCGGCCACCGCGCTGTTCGCCGAACAGGGCGAGCACATCGCCGGGCTGATCATCGAGCCGGTGGTCGGCAACGCCAACTGCATCCCGCCGCGCGAGGGCTACCTGCAGCACCTGCGCGCGCTGTGCACGCAGTACGGCACGGTGCTGATCTTCGACGAAGTGATGACCGGCTTCCGCGTGGCCCTCGGCGGCGCGCAGGCGCATTACGGCGTCACTCCGGATCTGACCACCTTCGGCAAGATCATCGGCGGCGGCATGCCGGTGGGTGCCTACGGCGGCCGCCGCGAGCTGATGTCGCAGATTTCCCCGGCCGGCCCGATCTACCAGGCGGGCACGCTGAGCGGCAATCCGGTGGCGATGGCAGCCGGCCTGGCGATGCTGGAACTGGTGCAGGAACCGGGCTTCCATGATCGCCTGAGTGCTTCGGCCGCGCGCCTGTGCGCGGGGCTGGAAGCGGCGGCGGCGGACGCCGGCGTGGCAGTGACCACCACCCAGGTCGGCGCGATGTTCGGCCTGTTCTTCACTGACCAGAAGGTGGAGACCTACGCCCAGGCGACCGCGTGCGACATCGCCGCGTTCAACACCTTCTTCCACGCGATGCTGGAGCGCGGCGTGTTCCTGGCCCCCTCCGCGTATGAAGCCGGCTTCCTCTCCAGCGCCCACGACGACAGCATCATCGATGCGACGCTCGAGGCGGCGCGCGAAGCGTTCAAGGTCGTCAAGGGCTGATCAAATAACAGGGACGGAGGTAGTTAATAACTACCTCCGTCCCTGTTAATCAACCGAATACGAAGCGGCCCTTCATCATCGCGAAGTGGCCCGGGAACGAGCAGAAGAAGGTGTAGTCGCCGCCCTTGGTCAGCTTGGCGGTGAAGAAGGTGACGCTGGTGCTCTGGCCACCGCCGATCACCGGGGTATGCGCCAGCACGCGTGCATCGCCCTTGGGCAAGTAGCTGTCGGCCAGCGTCGTGCGCATGCCGGCCATTGCGACCGGCTGATAATCGGCGGTGCGGGTCAGTACCCAGTTGTGGCCCATCGCGGTCGCCGCGAGCTTGCCGGTGTGGCGCAGGGTCAGCTTCACCTGGGTGCAGTCCGCGGCCACCTTGAGTTCCTTCTGGCTGAAGCTCATCTGGTCGGTGCTGTCGATGGCGATCGCGCAGACGCGCGCATGGGCGGCCGGGGCCAGCATCAGGCCAGCGAGCAACACGGGGGCAAGCAGTTTCAAGGCGATCTCCATCAGGCAGTCCCCGCGATTCTAGTGACCGCCCGTGCAGGCGACGTGCGACGTGATGTCGCAGCGCAGGCACTGACTGGGTTACGGTCAGCGCTGGATCTGGACGAGACGGCCCCATGCCGCGTGTGATCGAGTGCCTGCTGCTGGATTTCGATGGCGTACTGGTGCGCTATGCGCGGCACCTGCGTGTGCGCCATCTGGCCGCCAGCATCGGGTGCAGTGCGGCGCAGGTTCAGGCGGCGCTGTTTGACAGTGGGCTGGAGCGCGCCTACGACAGCGGCATGGCGACCGACGCCTACCTGCGGCAACTGGGCGATGCGTTGCAGACCACGATCAGCATCGCGCAGTGGCAGGCCGCGCGCATCGCCGCGTGCGCCCCGCAAACAGGTGTGATCGAACGCGTGGCACGGATCGCGCAGGCACTGCCGATCGGCATCCTGACCAACAACGGCGCGCTGATGGCGCAGACGATTCCACAGCTCGTTCCAACCCTGGCCAATGCCCTGCACGGCCGCATCCTGTGCAGCGGTGCGCTGGGCGGGCGCAAGCCGGATCCGGCGATATTCGCCAAGGCGGTGACGCTGCTCGGCGCACGTGCCGAGCGCACGCTGTTCATCGATGACCTGTTCGTCAACGTGCGCGGGGCACGGCTGGCCGGCCTGCAGGCCGAGACCGCAACGGACAGCCGCGCGTTCGGCAAGGTCATGAAGCGATACGCCCTGACGTAGCGCCGACCGTTGGCTAGCGCGACGCGATGAACGATTGCACGGCCGCACGCAGACGCTTCAGGCCTTCGGCGATTTCCTCATCCGTGATGTTCAGCGACGGCACGAAGCGCAGCACGTCCGGCCCGGCCTGCAGGGTCAGCAGGCCGTGTTCGGCGGCGTGATCCAGGATGGGACCGGCCTGACCGGCAAAATCCTTGTCCAGCACCGCGCCCAGCATCAGGCCGCGACCGCGGACCTGGCTGAACACCTTGAACTCGTCGTTGATCTTGCCCAGGCCATCGCGCAGCGCCTGCGACTGACGGCTCACGTTGTGCGCGATCTCCGGCGAGGACAGCTTGCGCAGCGCCACGCGGGCGACGGCGGCGGCCAGCGGGTTGCCACCGAAGGTGGTGCCGTGCGCGCCGAACTGCATCACCTCGGCCACCTTCGGCCCGGCCAGCATCGCGCCGATCGGGAAGCCGCCGCCCAGTGCCTTGGCCAGGGTGACGATGTCCGGCTTGATGTTGTCCTGCCAGTGCGCGAACAGCGTGCCGGTGCGGCCCATGCCGGCCTGGATCTCATCCAGCACCACCAGCGCGTTGTGCTGGTCGCACAGCTCACGCACGCGCTGCAGGAAGCCCGGCTTGGCCGGCATCACGCCGCCCTCGCCCTGGATCGGCTCCAACATCACCGCAGCCACATCGCCGGCGGCCATCGCGGTCTCCAGCTGCACCTCGTCATTGAAATCGACATAGCGGAAGCCACCGGGCAGCGGCTCGTAGCCTTCCTGGTACTTCGGCTGGGCAGTGGCGGTCACCGCCGCCAGCGTGCGGCCGTGGAAGCTGCCGCGGAAGGTGACGATCACGCGCTGATGTGCCGGGCGGCCCAGCGAGGAGGCCCACTTGCGGACCAGCTTGATCGCCACTTCATTGGCTTCGGCGCCGGAGTTGCACAGGAACACCCGCTCGGCGAAGCGCGAGGCGGTGACCAGCTCCTCGGCCAGGCGCAGCGGCGGCTCGCTGTAGAACACGTTGCTGGTGTGCCACAGCTTGCCGGCCTGCTCGATCAGCGCCGCGGTGAGGTCCGGATCGTTGTGGCCCAGGCCACACACCGCGATGCCGGCGGCCAGATCGATGAATTCGCGGCCCTGGTTGTCCCAGACGCGCGCGCCCTGGCCACGTTCGAGCACCACCTGGCGCGGTTTGTAGACCGGCAGGTAGTAATGCGACAGGGACAACAGCGGATCGGTGGCAGCGGCAGTCATGGCAGTCAACGGCTCAGGAAAGATCCCATTCTCGCGCTTTGGGCCGGTGGGGCACAATGCGCCCCATGCGACCGTTCACCGCCCCCCAGCTCAACCCCGCCACCGAATCCGGCTGGCGCCGCCAGTGGTTCGACATCATCTACCGCCACGACACCCGGCCCTCGCGCAATTTCGACCTGCTGCTGGTCTACGCGATCATCGCCAGCGTGGTGGTGGTCATGTTCGACAGCGTGCAGCGCTTCCATGCGGCCTATGCCGACGGGCTCTACGTGCTGGAATGGGTTTTCACGGTGCTTTTCACCGCCGAGTACCTGTTGCGGCTGGTCGTGGTCAAACGCCCGCTGCGCTACGCATTCAGCATCTGGGGGATCATCGATCTGGCCTCGATCCTGCCCACCTACCTGTCGCTGTTCATCCCCGGCGCCCAGAGCCTGCTGGTGGTACGCGCGCTGCGCATCCTGCGGGTGTTCCGGATCCTCAAGCTGACCCGCTACATCGAAGAAAGCGGCGTGCTGATGGAGTCGCTGTGGCGCAGCCGCCGCAAGGTGCTGCTGTTCCTGTTCACGGTGATCACCATCACCATCATCGCCGGCACCATGATGTACGTGATCGAAGGCCCCAACCATGGCTTCACCAGCATCCCCAGCAGCATGTACTGGGCGGTGGTGACCATGGCCACGGTGGGCTTCGGCGACATCGTGCCGCAGACCGTGCTGGGCCGGTTCGTCACCTCGGTGCTGATCCTGATCGGCTACAGCATCATCGCGGTGCCGACCGGCATCTACACCGCCGAACTGGCCAATACCATGCGTGATGCCGAGCACGCCGCGCGCCGGGATGCGCGCGGCTGCCCGCACTGCGGGCTGGAAGGCCACGAACCGGATGCGCTGCACTGCCGCCACTGCGGCGAGAAGCTGCCCCCGGTCTTCAACGTCTGATCAACGCGGGGCGGGCCGCCTGGCCGCCCGTCCCGCGCCGGCTCAGCGTGCGCCGCTGGACTGCGCCAGGCGGTTGCTCATGTCGACCAGGTCGTTGTAGCTGACCAGCAACGCTTCGGCCGAGCCCTGCGGGTTGTTGATCCGGCCGCCGCTCTCGATCAGCATCTGCTCGCTGCGGGTGTACGGCTTCTTTGACTCGACGCGCTCGATACGGCGACCGGCATCACGGGCCAGCGTATCGGCCGCACGCTCCAGGTGCCCCCACATCGCATCGCCCTTGCCGACCTTGTCATCCTGCGCCTGCTGCAGCAACGCCTGGAATGCGGAGAGCTGAGTGCGGGCCACGGTCAGGTCCGGCGCCTCGGTGTTGAGCAGTTGGGTCAGCTGCTTGCCATCGCCGAGGATCTTGATCTGGTAGTACGCCATCGAGCGGCCTTCGGAAGCTTCAATCTCCTTGAGCTGTTCCGCACGGCGTTCGTCTTCGCGCTTTTCCAGCGCGGCATCCAGCGCGGTGCCTGCATCGAAGAACGCCATATAGGCCTTCATCAACGGCGCATGCTGGCTGCGCATCCCGGCATGATCATCGCGCAGGTAGTCTTCGCGGCTGTAGTAACGGTCGGCCTGCTCGATCAGGGCGTACAGGTCGACGAAGGTCTTCTGGTAGTTGCGGGCTGCCGGATCCAGTGCCGGCTCGGCCGGCGTCATCGCCAGCGCAGCGACCATGGGCGCGTTGCACGCGTCCACACGATGCGACAGCACCGTACCCGGGCCACGTACCTTCTTCTCGTTGCCGGTCGGGCCGGCCTCCGGGTCCTGCATCCAGCCGATGTACTGCTGGAAGCCTTCGTGGATCGGCTGTTCGACGGCATTGAAGCAGGCGATGTAGGCGTTCACCTTCTCCACGCCCTGGGTATCGGCGACGCTGCCCGGGCCCTTGCTGCAGGCGCCGAGCAGGCTGATCAATGCGATGGCGGCGGCGAGCGGCGCGGTCCGTGTGCGAGATGACATGCGAGTGTCCATACCAATGGGGGGACGCACCATAGCAGCCCAGTGTGTGCAGCTGTTGTCATCGCGCGCCACGAACGCGCGTCACTCCAGGAACAGATCCGGCATCAGCGGGCGCGATGGATCGACGGCGTAGCCGCTCAGATCGGTGATGCCGGCCTGCGCCAACACCTCGTCATCGAGCAGGAACTGCCCGCTGAAACCGGCGGCCTCACGGCACAGCACCGCGTGTGCGGCGTCGGCCAGAATCGCCGGCGTGCGGCAGCCACCGATATCCACCCCCGGAATCATGTTGATCGCATCGGTGGCGATCACCGTGCGCGGCCACAGCGCGTTGACCGCCACCCCCTGCGGGCCGAACTCGGCGGCCAGGCCAAGGGTAACGAAGCTCATGCCCATCTTGGCAAGCGTGTAGCCGGTGTGCGGGCCCCACCACTTCGGGTCCAGCGTCGGCGGCGGCGCCAGCGTGAGGATGTGCGGATTGGGCGCCTGCAGCAGATGCGGCAGGCAGGCCTGCGCGCACAGGAAGCTGCCGCGCGAATTGACCTGCTGCATCAGGTCGAAGCGCTTCATCGGCGTATCCAGCGTGCCGCTCAGCCAGATCGCACTGGCGTTGTTGATCAGGATGTCGATGCCGCCGAAGGTATCGACGGTGGCGGCGACGGCCGCACGCACCTGGTCCTCCTCGCGGATGTCGCACTTCAGCGCCAGCCCTTGCCCACCTGCGGCGGTCACCGCCTCGGCGGCGCTGTGGATGGTGCCCGGCAGCTTGGGGTTGGGCACGGACGACTTGGCCGCGATCGCGACGTTGGCGCCGTCGCGTGCCGCACGCAGCGCGATGGCCAGGCCGATCCCGCGCGAGGCGCCGGTGATGAACAGGGTCTTGCCTTGCAGACTGGCCATGCGCAGGTTCCTTCGGTGCGATTGCAATGGACCCGCATTATGCCGCCCCGGCGCACACGCCGGATTCATCCGCCACGTCGATACTGGCGGCTCCCGTTCTGCATGGAATGAGCGACATGACGGCGATCCGCCTTCCCCTGACCGCGTTGGCCCTGGTGTTGAGTAGTGCGGCCTGCCAGCCCGCCGGCGATCCGGCCACCTCCGCCACGTCGGCGGCCGCCACGGTGCCGGGCACCGCCGGTGGCGTCTCGCCCTTCAGCGACGCGGCGATCTGGGACGGCGAGGTGGATGCCTGCCGCGGCCAGGCACCGGTTGCCGATGATTGCCTGGCCAAGGTCATGCAGGCCGCCAAGGCGAGCCCGCAGGCGATCGCGGCCGCCCATCAGCTCGGTGCGCAGGGCAATCCCGGCTATGTGAGTGCATGGCGCAACCAGGACGGCGTCGGCATCGCCACCATCGAGTATCCGTTCCGCGCCAATACCAACGAGGGCACGCTGCTGGTCGACAGTGCGGGCCACACGCAGGATGTGGACGCCGACGTGCTGCCGGAAATGTCGCGCGCCGACGCCACGGTCAAGCCGTTCCTGGATGCACACCCGGACGCCACGCCTTTCGCACCCGCGCAGGCCAGCGGCAGCGAAGCGCTGCCCGACGGAGGCGTGCGCTTGATCTACAGCACACCGATGCGCACCTGCCATGCCTGCGCCAACGATGGGGTGCTGCGCGTCGCCTACGATTTCGATGCGCAGCGCCGCTTCAGCGGGAAGCAGATTCTCGATCTGCGCTGAGCATCCCAACGCCTACGGCTTGGGGCCCTGCCCTTCGTTGTCTTCCCAGTGCAGGATTCTCCGCGTGACAAAGCGGTAGACCGGCTTGCCGGTACGGAACCAGAGATCGCGCACCCATGAGGTGCGTTTGAGCAGCCGCTTTTCCACCGGGGTCAGCGACTGCCGGCAGTACATGCGCTTGTGCTTGAGCAGATGGCGCAGGTCTTCGCGGGCCAGAAGGCGCATCCAGCGTGAGCGCGGATCGCCGATCACCGCCAGCTGGAAATCGATCAGGGCCGGCGAGCCGTCTTCGCGTACCAGCCAGTTGGCCTCCTTGGCCAGGTCGTTGTGTGCGATGCCATGGCGATGCACCTGCTGCAGCAGCCGTCGGGCCGCGCGGAAGTAGGCCAGGTCGCCATGTGGCGGACGCTGGTACATGGCATCACCGGCCATGAAGCTGCGGTCCAGCCAGCGCCCGTTCCAGCCCAGCAACCGCGGCGTGGCGGGCATGCCATCCAGATGCGCCAGCGCGCGCGCTTCGCGCCGGGCCAACCACCACGCCGGCAGCCGCAGCCACCAGGGCGTGGCCTCCAGATCACGGCGTACGAACCGGTGGCCGTCCTCCTCCATCAGCAGGATGCGGCCGAAACTGTCGGCTTTGAGGGCGGTCGGCGCGGGATCGGGAGGGCGTGTCATGCCGCCATTCTAGGCGGGTGATCGCGTTCATTCACTGCAGATGCCGCACATTCCCGGCGTCTGGCGGGCAGTCAGTCACTTTGCCCCCTCTATAATCCCCCGATGGACTCGTCATGGATCGATGCCACGCTTGCGTGGATCTCAGCTCACCCCGTGCTTGCCGGTGCGGTCATTTTCCTCATCGCCTTCTGCGATGCGGTCATCGTGCTGGGCGCGATCGTGCCCGCGTTGCCGCTGCTGTTCGCCGTCGGTGTGTTCATCGGCCTGGGCCAGATCTCCGGGCCTTACGCGGTGGCGTGCGCCGCGTTGGGCGCGTTTGCCGGTGACGGCATCAGCTACTGGATCGGCCGGCGTTGGGGGGATCGCCTGCGGGGCTTCTGGCCCTTCAGCAAGTACCCGCAGCTGCTCGACCGTGGCGAGACGATGTTCCGCCGCAACGCCTTCAAGAGCATCCTGGTGGCGCGTTATGTCGGCGCGATCCGCCCGTTCGTGCCGGCCATCGCCGGCATGATGAAGATGCCGCTGTCGCGCTACATCCAGGCCAGCGGCATCGCCAGTCTGTCCTGGGCGGTGCTGTTCCTCGCGCCCGGCTGGGTGCTCGGCGAGGCGTATGACGCGGTCGCGGCGGTCGCCGGCCGGCTGGTGATGGTACTGGCCCTGCTCGGCGTGATCATGGGCCTGGTCTGGGCGATCGTGCTGTATGGCTACCGCTGGTCGGCCTCGCGCATGGACAGCTGGCTGGCCAGCCTGCTGGCCTGGTCGCAGCGTCACCCGACCCTGGGTCGTTACTCGGTCGCCGTGTTCGACCCGCAGCGCCGTGAGTCGGTGCCGCTGGCGATGCTGGCGGTGATGCTGCTGTTGCTCGGCTGGGGCTGGTTCGCCCTGCTGATGGCGGTGGTCGCCCACGGCGAACCGCTGATGGTCGATCTGGCCGTGCATCACGCGATGCTGGCCCTGCGCAATCCGCTGGCCGATTACCCGATGGCCGCGCTGGCCTCGCTGGGCGCCTGGCAGGTCCTGCTGCCCGCCACCGCCGCCGGCATGGGCTATCTGCTCTGGCGTCGCCGCTGGATGGCGGCCGCGCACTGGCTGGCCGCCCTCGCCTTCGGGCTGGCGCTGTGCAAGCTGCTCGGTGCGACGGTGGACGTGGTCCGCCCGCCGGATGCGAGCAGCGGCTTCGGCTTCCCGTCGGTGTCGGTGACGATGGCTACGATCACCTTCGGCTTCTTCGCCGTGCTGATCGCCCGTGAACTGCCGGGGCGCACCCGCGTATGGCCCTACCTGCTGTCGGGCATCATCGTCAGCCTGATCGGCTTCGCCCGCATCTACCTCGGCGCGCATTGGCTGAGCGATGTGATCGGCGGCATGCTGTTCGGCCTGTTCTGGCTGCTGGTGCTGGGCATCGCCTACCGTCGCCGGTTCAACCGCTCGTTCTGGGTCAAGCCGGTGGCATGGCTGTTCTACGGCACATTCGCCATCGCCGCGCTCTGGTACGCCCCGCGCAACATTCCGGTGAAACTGGCGCGCTTCGAGCCAGCCC
This sequence comes from Stenotrophomonas sp. TWI819, assembly GCF_039673075.1. Classification (NCBI taxonomy): domain Bacteria; kingdom Pseudomonadati; phylum Pseudomonadota; class Gammaproteobacteria; order Lysobacterales; family Lysobacteraceae; genus Stenotrophomonas; species Stenotrophomonas sp. TWI819. The sequence continues at coordinate 37,329 of NZ_JBDJKY010000010.1, forward strand.
AGCCGACGCCGGCACCGCTGGATGCCCAGGCCTGGTGGACGACCGGCTGGCAGCACCTGCCGTCGCGCCGCAATGAGTTCGATGACGATCAGCGCTGGCCGCTGGACGTGCAGGTGGCCGGTCCACTGGCCCCGTTGCAGCGTCGGCTGGAAAGCCAGGGCTGGCGCGTGCAGCCGCAGGCCGGCTGGGAACAGGCGCTGTTGATGCTCGACAAGTCCTCCGACAAGGACAAGGTACCGGTGCTGCCGGCCACGCTGGATACGCAGGTCGAATCGCTGCTGATGCTTCGCGCCGGCAATGCGCCCAATGAGATCTTCGCGCTGCGCCTGTGGCCGGCACCGGCACGCCTGGCGGCGCCGGACAATGAACCGCTGTGGCTGGGCAGTGCGCAGACGCTGCATTACCAGCAGCACTTCAAGCTGATCGGGATGTGGCGGCCGATGCGTGGCATCGACCCGTCGCTCAATGCGGTCCGCCAGGCACTGGACGGCCTGCCGCAGCAGGTCGATACCCATCCAGACACCGAGATGCCGGTGCTGCGCGTGCGCATGCCACCGGCCGAGTGATGCAGCGCCGGAGCTACCCGGCCAAGGGGGCGTAACGCGGGGCGGAACCGTGCGTTACGGCATCCAGTCCAGCAGCGCCTGCAGGCGCTGGTGCGGGTCATCGTGTTGCAGCAGTTGCAGGCGTTGCGCGTCCTGCAGCGGCAGCAGTTCGGCCAGGCGCCAGCCGACCCAGCTGGCCTGCTCCATCTGCGCCGGGCTGACCGGTGCGAAGGCCGCACCGGCCTGCTCGATGATGTGCTCCAGCACGGTCGCCATCAGCGCGTGCTCGGGCTGCAGCTCGTCGTCGCTGTCGGCCGCGCACCAGGTCACTTCGGCAATGATCAGCCCGTTGTCGCGCACGCGGGTCCGATCCACATGGAAGCGGCGCTGGCCACGCAGGCGCAGCACCAGCACGCCATCGGCGCCCACGTCGAAATCCTCGATCCGCGCCTCGACCCCATAGGCGGCAGGCAACGCCGGCGCACCGACCTCCTCACCGTCCAGGATCAGGCACACACCGAAGGCCGTCCCCGCACGGCTGCATTCGCGCAGCATGTCCAGGTAGCGGCGTTCGAACACCCGCAGGCCGAGCGCCGCGCCGGGCAGCAGCACGGTGTGCAGCGGGAACAGGGGCAGTGAAGCGATGTCGGTCATGGCCCGCGTCCCTCAGGGCTGCTGCAGCTGCGCCAGGAAGCGGCGCGGCGCCCCATCGAAACCGCCGTTGGACATGAACACCACATGGTCACCCGGCGCGGCGATCGCGCCCAGCTGAGCCAGCAACGCATCGGTGTCCGGCACGGCATGGGCCTGGCCACGCACGGCGGCGATCACGCTGGCCGCATCCCAGGCCAGCTCGGGGCGATGCAGGAACACCACCGCGTCGGCACCGTCCAGCGAAGGCGCCAGCGCCTGCGCGTGCGCCCCCAGCCGCATCGAGTTGCTGCGCGGCTCCATGGCCACCACGATGCGGGCATCGCCCACCTTGGCACGCAGGCCATCGAGGGTCGTGCGGATCGCGGTGGGGTGATGCGCGAAATCGTCGTAAATGGTGATGTCGCGCGCCTGGCCGATCACTTCCAGCCGGCGCTTGACGCTGCGGAACGCGGCCAGCGCCGGGATCACCGTGGCCAGCTCGACGCCGACCGTATGCGCGGCAGCCAGGGCGGCCAGCCCGTTGAGGACATTGTGGCGGCCAAGCAGCGACCAGCGCACTTCACCGACGCGCTCGCCACGATGGTGCACGACGAACACACTGCCGTCGGCCTCCACCAGCTCGGCGTGCCACTCCAGCGTGGGATCGAAGCCGAACCGCTCCACCGGGGTCCAGCAGCCCATCGCCAGCACCTCGGCGAGATAGCCGTCTTCACCATTGACGATCAGTCGCCCGCGCGCGGGCACGGTGCGGATCAGATGGTGGAACTGGCGCTGGATCGCGGCCACGTCCGGAAAGATATCGGCGTGGTCGTATTCAAGGTTGTTGAGGATGGCCACCAGCGGCCGGTAGTGCACGAACTTGCTGCGCTTGTCGAAAAACGCGGTGTCGTACTCGTCCGCCTCGACCACGAACTCACGGCCGCTGCCGACGCGGGCGGAGACGCCGAAATCCTCGGCCACGCCGCCGATCAGGAAGCCGGGGTCACGCCCGGCGCTGTGCAGCAGCCAGGTCAGGATGGTGGTGGTGGTGGTCTTGCCGTGGGTGCCGGCGACGGCCAGGGTGTCGCGGCCTGGCAGCACCTGCTCGGACAGCCACTGGGCGCCGGAGATATAGCGTTGGCCTGCATCCAGCACCGCTTCCACGGCGGGATTGCCACGCGACAGCGCATTGCCGATCACCACCTCGTCGCAGTCCGGCGCCACGCTGTCGGCGCGGTAGCCCGGATCCAGGGCGATCCCCAGGCGTTCGAGCTGGGTGGACATCGGCGGGTAGATCGCCTGGTCGCTGCCGCGGACCGTATGGCCCTTCTCGCGCGCCAGTGCGGCCACGCCGCCCATGAAAGTGCCTGCAATGCCAAGAATGTGGATCGTGCTCATGCGTGCGATTGTCGCCGATCACCATCGCCGATGGAGATCGCCGTCAGACAACTCCTGGTCGACTATAAGAAAAGTCCAGCGGGATGTCGGGGAATTCCCGATAGCGCCGTATTGTGAAGACGGACACAATTGTCTCGGCCAGCCGCAGTACCCCATTGGTCCTACTCCCCAAGAGGCCATCCCCAGGGGGGCTCATGCTGCGGGGCTCTGAGCAAGCCCGCTCGCTGGCACCTTCAAACCACACGCCTGGTCCCTTCGGGGGCCGGGCGTGTGTGTTTTCGGGTCCTGCACGCGCGGTGCGGGTGCGGTGCCGCCGTAGCGGCACCCACCGGCTCAGGCCTGGATCGCGGCGCGGATGCGCGCTTCCACATCGTTCAGTTCACCCACGCCATCCACGCGTGCGAGCGTGCCGCGGCCGGCATAGAAATCCACCACCGGCGCGGTCTGGTCGTTGTAGACCTGAAGGCGCTGGCGCACGGATTCGGGATTGTCATCGGCGCGGCCCTGTTCGGCGGCGCGGCCGGCGATGCGCTCGACCAGCAGTTCGGTCGGCACGTCCAGCTGCACCACGGCATCCAGCGGCTGGCCGATCTTGGCCAGCAGGGTATCCAGCGCATTGGCCTGGGCCACGTTGCGCGGGTAACCGTCGAGGATGAAGCCATTGGCCACATCGTCCTGGCCCAGGCGCGACTCGAGCATGCCCAGCAGGATGTCGTCGGACACCAGATTGCCGGCATCCATCACAGCCTTGGCCTGCTTGCCCAGCTCGGTGCCGGCGGCCACTTCGGCGCGCAGCAGATCACCGGTGGAGATGTGCGCAATCGAAAGATGTTCCTTCAGGCGCGTCGCCTGTGTCCCCTTGCCCGAACCGGGCGGTCCCAACAGAACCAATCGCATCAACCTGACTCCAACTTGGTAAGAAAACGGAGGGCGCGCGCCCCGGGAATGTCCACAATCACGCTGCACCGCAATACGCGCACTTTACCCCATCCGGGTAATGTCTCTGCAATGTCCGTCCCCCCAGACCAAGGTCGCACCATGTCCAAAGGTACCCTCCTCTACGCCCAGTCAGGTGGCGTCACCGCCGTCATCAACGCCACCGCTTCGGCGGTCATCAGCACGGCCAGGGCCAAAGGAATCAAGGTCTTGGCCGCGCGCAACGGCATTCTCGGCGCGCTCCGCGAAGACCTGATCGACACCTCCAAGGAGACCGCCGCCGCCATCGCGGCCCTCGCCCATACTCCCGGCGGCGCGTTCGGCTCATGCCGCTACAAGCTCAAATCGCTGGAGGCCGACCGCGGCAAATACGAGCGCCTGCTCGAGGTGCTGCGTGCCCATGACGTGCGCTGGTTCCTCTACAACGGCGGCAACGATTCGGCCGATACCGCCTGGAAGGTCTCCCAGCTGGCCAAGGCCTTCGACTACGACCTGACCTGCATCGGCGTGCCCAAGACCATCGACAACGATCTGGCGGTGACCGATACCTGCCCGGGCTTCGGCTCGGCCGCCAAGTACACCGCCGTCTCCGTGCGCGAAGCCGCGCTGGATGTGGCCGCGATGGCTGAGACCTCGACCAAGGTATTCGTCTACGAGGCGATGGGCCGCCACGCCGGTTGGCTGGCCGCCGCCGCGGGCCTGGCCGGCCAAGGCGCCGACGATGCCCCGCACATCATCCTGCTGCCCGAGCGCGCGTATGACGAGGCCGCGTTCCTGGCCAAGGTCAAACAGGTGGTCGAGCGGGTGGGCTACTGCGTGGTGGTCGCCTCCGAAGGCATCCAGACCGCCGATGGCCGCTTCGTCGCCGATGCCGGCGGTGGTACCGATTCATTCGGGCATACGCAGCTTGGTGGCGTGGCCTCGCAGCTGGCCGCGCGGGTCAAGGATGGGCTGGGCTACAAGGTCCACTGGACCCTGCCCGACTACCTGCAGCGTTCGGCGCGCCATCTGGCCTCCAAGACCGATTGGGAGCAGGCACAGGCCGTGGGCAAGGCGGCGGTGCAGTTCGCGCTGAAGGGCCAGAACGCGGTGATGCCGGTGATCGTGCGCACCAGCGACACGCCCTACCGCTGGAAGATCGAGGCGGCCCCGCTGCACAAGGTGGCCAACCACGAGAAGAAGATGCCGGCCGGCTTCATCCGCCGCGATGGCTTCGGCATCACCGACAAGGCGCGGGCGTATCTGGCCCCGCTGATCAAAGGTGAAGCGCCGCTGCCGTACGGGTCCGATGGGCTGCCGAAGTACGTGACGCTGAAGAACGTGGCGGTGAAGAAGAAACTGCCTGCCTTCGAGGCGTAATCGACCCAGTAGTGCCGGCCGCTGGCCGGCACCGTCGGTGTGTGGTCAGCTCAGTTGCAGGCCTTGCCCTCGACCTTCATCTGCGCGGCGAACATCGGCACCTGGGCGATCTTGCCGGCAGCCGCCTGCTTCTTGGCGTCTTCCAGGTAGATGCGCGACTGGCCCTGCCCATCGAGTTCCGGCTTGGTGGTGACCGGCAGCCGCCACACGCGCACCACCGCCTGCTGTGCCGGGCAGGCGGCATTCGGCACGCGGATCACATCATTGAGCTTCCAGCCCTTGGCTTCGCTGGGCTGCGCCTTGTCGTAATCGACAAAGCGCGCACGCGGCTGGCACTGCTCGCTGGTGCGGACCACGGCGAATTTGTATGGCTGCGCCACTTCGCCGGTGAACACGCCTTCCAGCCGTGCGCAGGCTTCGGGAATCTGGCGCAGCGTGTGGGCCGCGCCTACCGCCTGCGGTGTGCCGGCGGCGCGCTGCAGCTCGGGGGTTTCGGCGGCGAAGGCGGACACGGCGGGCAACAGGGCCAGCCATAACAGATGACGGGGGGACATGGCAGGACTCCAACGGCGGGGGATGGGCCGAGGCTGCCAGTGGATGGCTGAACGGCGTGGCAAAGGCCGCGGGCACGCGGTTTGAAATCCTTGCTGGCATGCATCGAGGATTTGCCCGCATACTCGGGCCACCAGGGATTGCTGAACACCGCCACACGCTTGAAGACCGGCACGGTCTGAACGGGTTGGTTCATGGTTGCAGCCTGTTGTGCCCCCGCGTGGAGACGTTCATCCGTTCACTGGATGTCATTCCATCACCCGGGAGGGGACATGCTGGAACGTTACGGGCTTTCTCTGGCGCTGTTGTGCGCCATCCTCGCGATTCTCTACGGCATCGTGTCGGCACGCTGGATCCTCCGGCAACCGGCTGGCAATGCCCGCATGCAGGAAATCGCCGCCGCCATCCAGGAAGGCGCGCGCGCCTATCTCAACCGTCAATACCTGACCATCGCCATCGCCGGTGCCGTGCTGTTCGTGCTGGTCGGCCTGTTCCTCAGCTGGTACACCGCGACCGGCTTCGCGATCGGGGCCGTGCTGTCCGGCGCGGCCGGCTACATCGGCATGAATGTCTCGGTGCGTGCCAACGTGCGCACCGCCGAGGCCGCCCGCAACGGCCTGAGCGCGGCCATGGACGTCGCCTTCCGCGGCGGTGCGATCACCGGCATGCTGGTTGTCGGGCTGGGCCTGCTGGGCGTGGCCGGCTACTACGCGCTGCTGTTGAAGCTCGGCCTGGATGTCGCGCAGACGCTGCACGCCCTGGTCGGGCTGGCCTTCGGCTCGTCGCTGATCTCGATCTTCGCGCGGCTGGGCGGTGGCATCTTCACCAAGGGCGCCGATGTCGGGGCGGACCTGGTCGGCAAGGTCGAAGCCGGCATCCCCGAGGATGACCCGCGCAACCCGGCGGTGATCGCCGACAACGTGGGCGACAACGTCGGCGACTGTGCCGGCATGGCCGCCGACCTGTTTGAAACCTACGCCGTCACCGTGATCGCCACGATGCTGCTCGGCAACCTGATGATCGCCGAGGCCGGGGCGAATGCGGTGTTGTATCCGCTGGTGCTGGGCGGCGTCTCGATCATCGCCTCGATCATTGGCGCGCTGTTCGTCAAGGTGAAGCCTGGTGGCTCGATCATGGGCGCGCTGTACAAGGGCGTGATCGTGTCCGGTGTGCTGGCGGCGATCGCGTTCTACCCGATCACCACGCAGTTGATGCCCGACAACGCACACGGTGCGCTGAACCTGTATTTCTGCGCCTTGATCGGGCTGGTGCTGACCGGGCTGATCGTGTGGATCACCGAGTACTACACCGGCACCCAGTACAAACCGGTGCAGCACGTTGCGCAGGCCTCCACCACCGGGCACGGCACCAACATCATCGCCGGCCTCGGTGTCTCGATGAAGTCCACCGCCCTGCCGGTGATCGCGGTGTGCGTGGCGATCTGGCTGGCGCACTACTTCGGTGGCCTGTACGGCATCGCCATCGCCGCGACCGCGATGCTCTCGATGGCCGGCATGATCGTGGCGCTGGACGCCTACGGCCCGATCACCGACAACGCCGGCGGCATCGCCGAGATGGCCGAACTGCCGCCGGAGATCCGCGACATCACCGATCCGCTCGATGCCGTCGGCAACACCACCAAGGCGGTGACCAAGGGCTATGCAATCGGCTCGGCGGCCTTGGCCGCACTGGTGCTGTTCGCCGATTACACGCACAACCTGCAGGCGGCCAATCCCGGCGAGGTCTTCGCCTTCGATCTGTCCAACCATGAGGTGATCATCGGCCTACTGATCGGCGGCCTGATCCCCTACCTGTTCGGCGCGATGGCGATGGAAGCCGTGGGCCGCGCGGCGGGTGCGGTAGTGGAGGAAGTGCGCCGTCAGTTCCGCGAGATTCCCGGGATCATGGACGGCACCGGCAAGCCGCAGTACGACCGCGCGGTGGACCTGCTGACCCGCTCGGCGATCCGCGAAATGATCCTCCCCTCGCTGTTGCCCGTTGCGGTGCCGGTGGTGGTCGGCCTGCTGCTCGGGCCACGCGCGCTCGGCGGCCTGCTGATCGGCACGATCGTCACCGGCCTGTTCGTGGCGATCTCGATGACCACCGGCGGCGGCGCGTGGGACAACGCCAAGAAGTACATCGAGGATGGCCACTTCGGCGGCAAGGGCAGCGAGGCGCACAAGGCCGCAGTCACCGGCGATACCGTCGGCGATCCCTACAAGGACACCGCCGGCCCGGCGATCAACCCGCTGATCAAGATCATCAACATCGTGGCATTGCTGCTGGTGCCGCTGCTCTGAGTCAGGACGGACGCGCTGGCCTCAGGCCAGCGTGTCCTTGCAGCGCGCGTGACACGCCCCTCAACGGCGCCGGAGGAAGAATGTCACCGGCACCATCACCTCCACCGGGTCGCCGGTGATCTCTGCTGGCGGCGGCGGCAACGGGCTGCCACGCCGCACCGTGGCCAACGTTTCCTCATCCAGCAGCGGATGGCCGCTGCTCTGGCCCAGCCGGATGTTGGAGGCGTTGCCCTGGCGGTCCACAGAGAAACGTACATAGGCCACACCCTGCTGGCGCAGGCGCTCGGCCTGGCGCGGATAGCGACGGTACTGTTCCAGATGGCCCAGCAGCAGGCCCTGCCAGGTCACTGCCGCGCTGCCCTGACGGCCGGCCACGGTCTGCGTGGCGGCATAGCGTTCGGATGGGCGTGCCGAGACATCCGGTGGCGCCAGCGTCTGATCGACGTTGTGCTGGTCCGTCGGTTCTTCTTCGAGCGGTGTCTGGCGGCGCAGCACGTCCTGCGCGTCCGGGGTGTCGTCCGGCGGGAGATCGATCTTCGGCACCGGCGTGGGCTCGGGCCGATGCTGTTCCTGCTGCAGCGGCCCAGGCGGGATGTCCTTCCGTGGCGCGGACGGCGCCTCAGGTACCGGCGCCAACTCCACCATCACCGCTTCCACCGGCATGTCACTGACCCGCACCGGCGCACGCTGCTGCCACCACAGCGTACCGCCGATCAGCACGGCATGCGCGGCAAGGACCAGCGCCAGACTGCCTACCCAGCGCAGCATTGCGGCAGTGTCGCGGCTCATTCGCTGCGCTGCTCCACGCCCACCAGCGCGATCCGGTGATACCCGGCCGCACGCAGCGCGTTCATGGTCTGCATCAGCTCGCCATACGGCACGGCCTGATCGGCACGCAGGTAGATGCGCTGTTCGTGGTCGCCAGCGGTCAGCCGCTCCAGCGTGGCGTTCAGGCCCTCCGTGCCGACCGGCACATCGTTGACGCTCAGCGACAGATCGGCCTGCACCGAGAGGAACACCGGTTCGGCATCGCGCGGCTGTGGCTGCGCGGTGCTGGCCGGCAGCTCCACCGGCGTATCCACCGTGGCCAGCGGCGCGGCCACCATGAAGATGATCAGCAGCACCAGCATCACGTCGATGAAGGGGGTGACATTGATCTCGTGGCTTTCTTCCAGCGCATCGTCGTCGTGGCGGGCGGTCTTGATGGCCATGGCCGACTCTCAGCTCGCGTCGCGCACGGCAGGCGCGCTGCCAAGGCGGTCCAGATCGCGCGAGACCAGCTGCTGCACGCCCGCGGACAAATCACCGAGCAAGCCGCGGATGCCGGCCAACACACGGGTGAAGTGGTTGTAGATCACCACGGCGGGAATCGCTGCGACCAGGCCGAGCGCGGTGGCCAGCAGCGCCTCGGCGATGCCTGGTGCGACCACGGCCAGATTCGTGGTGTTGGCGTGGGCGATGCCGATGAAACTGTTCATGATCCCCCACACCGTGCCGAACAACCCGACGAACGGCGCGATCGCGCCGATGCTGGCGAGCAGGCCCACCCCGGTGCGCAGCTGCCGCGCATGCGCCAGTTCGATGCGTTCCAGGCGCGAGGCGACCCGCTCTTTGATCCCGACCGGATCCTGCGCATCCTGCGAGAGGCGCAGCTCGGTGCGGGCGGCGTCGATCAGGTCATGCGCCGCGCCGTCGTCTAGCAACGCGTGGGTCTGCAGCACCGGCAGGTGCGTGGCCTGCAGCAGCAGCGCGCGTGCCTGGCGCAGCCGCGTGCGTTGCCGGCCCAGTTCCCAGGTCTTGGCAACCAGCACCGTCCAGGTGGCGATCGAGGCGAGTGCCAGTCCGATCATCACGGTCTGCACCACGCCATCGGCGGCCTGGTACATGCCCCACGGGGTCAGGTCGTGCGGCATTGCCGCCATGGCGGCAGGAAGAGCAATGGGCAAGGTCATGGGCGGAGTCGTCGGTCAGGGGCATCGCGGCACCGTGCAGGGCCGGACGCAGGAAAGGGGCGGAAAGTATCGGGAGCGAAGCGGTGGGAATCAGTACCGGGCGGACAGCACGTTCAGCGCTGCGACGGGCGATCGGCCGTGGCCGACGGCTGCGGCGCAGGCCGCGACAGCACATACGCCGCGCTGGCGACGAAGAACAGCCCGACGCCGAGCAGCAGCGGCCAGGACGGATGCGCGCCCCAGCAGAACATGACGAACCCGAATGCCATGCCGGCGCCGGCGAAGGCCTTGCCCTTGCGGCTGATCGCGCCCTGTTCGCGCCACAGCCGCAGCGATGGACCGTAACGGGGGTGCTCGAGCAGCCGGCGTTCGAACGTCGGCGAGCTGCGCGCGAAGCAGCCGACCGCCAGGATCAGGAAGATCGTGGTCGGCATCACCGGCAGCAGGGCGCCGATGACGCCCAGCGCCACCATGATCCAGCCCAGGCCGAACCAGAGCCAGCGCATCATGGGCGGCGGTGGTGGTCCGGCACGGCGGGCGTGCAGCAAGCAGCGGTCACGCGAATTCTTCCTCGACATGCCCGTGCACGCTGCGGAAGGCCGCATCGGCCGCATCGATCACCTGCTGCTCCTGCGTCTCGGTCAGCGCGACACCATCGAGCGCAGCGGTGAACTCGCGCCAGTGGCGGGCGGCACCATCGGGATGGGCGGCCAGGTGACGGGCGCCGAAATTGCTGTCCAGGCCAAGACGTGCCGCCATCTTGTACAGCACGGTGCCACCGAGATTGGAGCCTTCGGCCACGTACAGCCAGCCCAGTGCCGCCGGCAGTGGCAGGTCACCATCCAACCGGGTGGACGTGGGCAGCGGCAGGGTCTGCTCCAGATCAGCCAGGTCGCGGGCGATCAGTGGCAGCCGGCGGCGCTCGTCCAGATCGGGCAACAGTGCATCCAGCGCGGGATTGCCGTAGAGCGCGTCGATATCGCGGTGGAAGCGGTACTGCACGCGCAGGAACGTTGCGAACAGGTCGCGGCTGGCGAAGATGTCGCCGGCCATGATGCGCTTGTCCAGCGCGCCGTGGCTGTCACGGGTGGCCGCCTTGAGGCGTTGGCTGCGGGTGGCTTCGGGAATATCGATGACGATCATGGCACTGCTTGGATGGGGAAGTGGGGCACGGTTCTCTGTTGAAGACGTCTGGCACGGGGGTAACCCCAAGCCCATTGTCGCGTGATCAGCAGTGCGAATGTCACATGCCACCGTCACGGCCTTGCCCCGATAATACGGACCACGCCCTGCCACTGGAATGACACGATGATCACCACCGAACCGCGCATGACCAATCTGTTCCTGCAGCTCGGCCTGGACGCCAGCGAGGAGGCGATTGCCGCCTTCATCCGCGATCACCAGCTGTCCAACGAGATCCGCCTGATCGAAGCGCCGTACTGGAACGACGGGCAGCGTCAGTTCCTGACCGAGCAGCTGCGCTCGGATGCGGAGTGGGCGATCGTGGTCGATGAGCTCAGTGAAGCCCTGCACGCCGATGCGACCGTACAGGCCAACGCCGGCTGAGCGATCGCGGGATGCCGATACCGGCCGCACGCCCTGTGTGCAGGCCGGATGCACGCAGGGGCCGGCAATGCCGGCCCCTGTCGTGTCCGGGCATCAGTAGCGGTAGGTCAGCGCCAGCCGCACGGTCCGGCCCGGTGCGGGCATCACGCCCAGCGCCAGTGGATCGAGGTAGTAGCGGTCGGTCAGGTTGTCCACGTTGAGGTCCACCGCGAACTGCTCGCTGGCCTGCCAGCTGGCGAACAGATCCACGATGGTCGCCGGGCGGTACAGCTGCTGGATCGCCGACAGGCCGACGTTCCATTCCTTGTCCAGCGTGCTGATCGGGCCAGCGTTGTGGATCACCCGGGTGCCGACGCTGAGGCGCTGGTCGAACAGGCGCGAGCCCAGGGTCAGATTGACGTTGTAGCGCGGCGGATTCTGCGTGTTGCTGTAGGACCCCTCAAAACCACCGTCGACGCAGTCCGGGGTGTTCTTCAGCTCCTCTATCCTGCGCTGGATCCCGTAGGCGCGGCGCTCGGCGGCGATGTCCGGCGCGCAGGTCTTGGCCTGGATGTAGTAGTGCGCGGACAGATCGGCGAACACCGTGCCGCTGTCGTAGCTGGACTGGAACTCCACGCCGGAGACCTTGAAACGGTCCACGTTGCGGATCAGGCCGGCCGACAGGGTGCGGTAGTCGCGGGTGATCAGGTCATCGATGCGCGTGTTGAAGTAGGCCAGCTTGAAGCCCGCCTGGTCGCCCTCGGTGAACAGGCTGTGGCGCACCGTGCTCGCGCCGATTTCCCAGGTCCCTGCCCGCTCCGGCTTGAGCTCACCGGTGGGCTTGGCCGCGGTGAACAGGCCCAGCGTGGTTTCGAACAGGCTGGGCAGCTTTACGCCTTCGGCGTACTTCACGTACACCATCGTGTCTTCGTCGAAGCGGTAGGCGACGCTGGCGCTGGGCATGAAGGCACTGTCGCGGCGGCGGATCGGCTGCGACCAGGTCCAGCTGACCGGCACGCTCAGGTCTTCGGCATCATCGGCGTCATAGAAGTTCCAACCGGTGATGTCACCGACCGTGCCCTTCTCATACGGGGAGGCCAGCAACGAGGCCTCGGTGAACTGGCCATTGGCATCCGGATACCAGTTCAGCATGGCGATGCGCTTGGCGCGCCATGCCGGCAGGGTCGGATTGCCGTCCAGCAACTGGGTGTAGCGGTACTGACCGATCACGCCGTAGGTGTCCGGCGTGGCCAGGCGGTTGCGGTCGTGCACGTTGACGCGGTTGTAGCGGCCACCGACCACCACTTCCCAATGCTCGTCCGGCTGCCATTTGACCGAGGCCACCGCGCTGTATTCCTTGCGCTCGGCATTGCGCAGGAAGCGGTTGTTGACCAGGTCGTCGTGCATGACCGGCGAGTGCGGGCCGGGGCCGACGTCCTCGTCGCTGAAGGACAGACCGTAGTCCAGCGTGAACAGGCCGGCGCCGGTATCCAGATGCGTGGTGTTGCCCACATCGAAGCCCAGCCGCGTCTGCGTCAGCTCATTGCGGTAGGCATCCTTGTAGCCCGGATCGGTATTGAACGACGGGCCGTCGTACCACTCGGTGCGGCGATCGAAGTACCACGGTGTGATGCCGGTCAGGCCGTTGTACATCAGGCTGTCGGCGTCGGTGTACCAGAGGTTGGCCTTCAGATCGATCAGCTCGTTGTCCGGGTTGAAGCGGTAGCGCAGGTTGTAGGCATCCATGTCGACATGACCCGGATCCCACTGCGGCACGCGGTCACGGTCCACGCGGATGATCTGCGAGGCCATGATTTCGCCCGCGGTGCCTTCATAGCGGCGGTAGCCGGCTTCCAGCGTCTGGTTGTCGTCGATGCGCCAGGTGCCCTTGAGCAGGAACGACGCCGAGCGCGAGGAGGTGTTGAACACTTCGGTGTCCGGCGGATTCAACGGCGCCAGGGTGCGCCGGGTCTGCGGGAAATCGTCGTAGCCATGCTTGCCGGAGAAGTAGTTGCCGTTCTCGCGCCAGGCGTACGCCGCGACCAGATCGAAACGATCCCAGTGCTTGGCGGTGGCGATGTTGAAGAACTGGCTGCCCAGCGCGCTGCGGTCGGTACGCGGTGCGGCGTCATAGGCGGGCACGTTGTTGGCGCTGGCATTGGCCATGCCCGTGCGCACGCGCAGCCCGGCATCGCGGCCGTCGCGCAGTACGTCTTCGATCTTCAGCGTTTCCATCTCGACCACGCCGCCAATACCACCGGATGCATTGACGCCCAGGCTCGGCCCCTTGGTGATGGTGATGTTGGAGATCAGGTCCGGATCGAGATAGGTGCGCTGCGACTGGCCCGCATAGCCACGGTAGGTATCCATGGTGGACTGCCCACCGTCGATGATCACCGGGATGCGGCTCTGGCCCTGGATGCCGCGGATGTTCACGTCCAGCGCGTTGGCGGTGCGCGGATCGCCCGCGGTGACGCCGGCCACGCCCTTGACGATGTCCGCGGTGGAGGTGCCGCGGAAGCGCTCGATCGTGTCACGCGCGATGTACGCGCTGGAACCGGCCGTGCGGTACACCTCCAGCGCACGCTCGGCATCGCTGCCGCCCTCGATGCGGTCACCGGCCACGCTCAGCGCGTCGGTGACGATCAGGCCATCGTCGTTGGCTGCCACTGCAGCGCGCTCCAGCGTGACCGCGTCCGGCCCGACCTGGCGCAGGCTCAGCCCGCTGCCCTGCAGCAGGCGCAGCAAGGCAGCCTGCGCATCCATCTGCCCGGCCACCGCCGTGGAGGTCACGCCTTCGGCCAGCGCGGCCGGATAGGCGACCTGCACCCCGGACTGCCGCATGTAGGTGCGCAGCGCATCGGACAGCGGCTGGGCGGGAATGTCGAACCGCAGCGTCGCCGCAGCCGGTACCGGGCTGGATTGGGCGAATGCCGGCAGGCTGGGCGCGGCCGCCAGGCCAGCAGTAAGCAGAGCGATGCAGAGACGTGACGGGCGCGGACGATGGCCCGCGCGGGGGGAGATGCGCATGGAAAAACCTGTCAGAAGATCAGTGCCGCAGAGGCGGGTCACCCGCACGCAGGTGCGGATGCAGCGGACGTACGTGGCGGCGGCGGGTACGTTATGCCGGGTAAGACGAACGAACGGGGCACAGCCCCAAGACGGGTTGCGCTAGTGCGCCGGTGCCACGATCGCCACGCCCATCGGCAGGCGGGTGACGCTCAGCCCGGCGCTGACGGCCAGCGCATCGAGCGCCTGCTCCGGGCGATCAATGCGGAACGCCGCGTTGACCGCCGGCAAGGCCGACAGATCGCCACGCACGAAAGTGGCCCCCGGGCGGTAGCGCGCAATGCGCTGCACCGCCTCCTCCACGCTGGCCGTCTCCAGCAGCAGCTCGCCGTCGCGCCAGGCCGCAATGCGGTCCAGCGCAACATCGTCCGGCCGCGTGACCCGGCCGGCTGGCGCAATGCGTGCCCGCTGGCCCGCATCGAGATAGGTCCAGCCGCCTCGTTCAGTGGCCGCAACCCGCACGCGCCCCTGCTCGACCACCGCCTCGACCTGGTCGTTCCAGCGGGACACGGCGAATGCGGTGGAGATATCTTCAACCACACTGCCCTGCGCTTCTACCTGGAACGGGCGGGACGCCTCTTGCGCCACCTCGAACCAGGCCTGGCCACGCAGCAGCGCGATACGACGCACATGACCGTCGTAGTGGACGGCGATGGCACTGTCGGCATCCAGTACCGCACGGCTGCCATCGGGCAGCGATACCGTCTCGATCGCACGCGCGCTGCGGTGATCGGCCTGCAGCCGCAGCCACGCATCGGGCGCGACCCACGCCAAGGCCAGCACGGCTGCCGTCGCCACGCTCCACGCGTGCCAGCGGGCCCGCCGTTGACGCGGCACCGCCACTGCCGCCGCGGGGGGGCGTGGCCCAAGACTGCGCCAAAGCTGACGTTCGTGTTCGAAGGCATGCCGGTGCCCGGGCTCACCCAGCCACCGCTCGAAGGCCCGCATCTGTCCCGCATCGGTCGCATCGGAGGCCAGCCAGGCAATCCAGGCCCGCGCCTGGACAGCGACAGCATCGGACGGCGGCGGACAGGGAGAGGAAGTAGGTGGGTGCGGGCTCATGGCTGGCGATGGGTGGCGCAGTCACGCGCGGGCAAGGGATGGACGCAGTCAACACGCCATTATGATCAAGACGGTCGGCAGACGTGTATCCCCAAGTCGGATATCAGCGCGCTTCAGCGGCCACTGCGTGCCCAGGCCAGTCGTTGCAGTGCGCTGCGCACATGATTCTCCACGGTCGTTACCGACACCCCCTGGCGCCTGGCGATGGCCGCCTGGGTCATGCCCTGCAGGCGGTTGAGCCGGAAGATGGTGCGGGTCGGCTCGGGCAGATGCTCGGCCGCCTCCAGCACGCGCTGCAGTTCGTCCTGCGCCATGACCTGCTCTTCGGTGGAGAGCACTTCGTCCGGCCCCCACAGGTAATGCTCGGCAAGCAGACGCGTGCGCCGCGTGCGCTCACGGCCGTGATCCGTAGCCAGATTCGCCGCCAAACGATAGAGATAGGCGCGGGGATTGCTGATCGGCTGGCCGCTATCCACGCCACGCGCCTTGAACCAGATGGACTGGATCACATCTTCGGCGCCGCCGTCGCTGCCCAGGATGCGCTGGACCAGGCGCAGCAGCGCCGGGCGCTCGCGGATCAACAGCTCGGTGAGGGTGGCGTTGGAGGACATGGGCCGATGCACGTAGCGGGACCGCAGGAAGACGGCCATCCGTAAGCCGCGGCATGTTACTCCGCAAATGAGAATGAGTCACGTTTGAGTTGCGCGGAATTTCGATGTGACGACGCGCCCCTAGAGGCACGCCGTCAGTCCGTCGTAGATGCTGTCGGGGGTTCCGGGCAACGCCACATGCAAGGCATCGTCCTGCTCCAGCGTCTGCAGCAGGACGGGCAGCAGCGTGGTGGCCGCCAGCGGCGCGCGGCAGGCCCACGTCCGCGCGTCCACCGCGATACGGCCCGTCGCAGTGTCCACGCGCGCGGTGCTGCCGGTGAACGTCCACACGCATTCCTGCACCCGTCCGCTGGCGGCCTCGACCGAGCAGCGGAAACGCAGCGCCTGAAGGTTGTGATACTCGCCTTCGCAGAACGTGTCGCCACAGATGTCGTTGAAGCCCCGGACCAAGCGGGCTTCCACCGCACGGAAGCGCTCCCAGCCCGCAGCCTGGGTTGGGTAGGTCCGCGCGTCGATGAAGGTCTCCGCGGTACGGCCGTCCATCGGGAGGCTGCAGACTGCCAGCACCAGCAGAGCGCTCGGGAAGATCGGTTTCATGGGTGTCTCCTGTACGGCGTTGGGGAAGCGCAGGCTCAGTTGAGGCACTCGAACAGCGCGTCGTGCATGGATCGGTGTGTGCCCGGAAGCGGCAGGGTCAATGCGTCACGTCGCCCGAGTGCGGTATGCAGCGCTTCCACGGAGGTATGGGGCGCCAATGGCGCCGCGCACGCCCAGGTACGGCTGTCCGGCACTACCTCGCCGGTGGTCGGCTCCACCTCCAGGTTGCCGGCCGCGATGACCAGCGCGCAGGACGCGACGCTTCCACTGGGCGCGTGTACCGAGCAGCGGAACTGCAGGACGATGTGATTGCTGAATTCACCTTCGCAGTACGTATCGCCGCAGAGGTCATGGAACTGCCGTGTCAGATGATCCTGGAGATCGTAGAAGCGGTCCCAGTTGGCTTCGTTGTAGGGGTAGTCGACCAGATCCACGTACGCACCACTGCGGGCACGGGCCTCCCCGGCCACCGCCGTGAGGGACAGGACGAGCGCCATCGACAGGCAGGCCATCCGAGTTGTCAGGGTCATCACCATCCTCCAAGCGGGTTCAGGGCCATGATCGGCCGCTCGGCCAGGCGCAACCATCGGCGCTCTGCCCGGGGCAGGGTCGGGATTGGTGGCACCGCCCTGTGGTGGTCTGCCCACCCGTCCCCCGCGCAGGCTGACCCTCGGGCCGCGCCCGCCGCGGATCGACCAATCGGCGGCACGACCGCTGCACGCTGGCCGCCAATGGGCCTAAAATGTCGGACTTTGCGCCCTACCCCCTCTCAGCTGGAGCACACCCATGGGTCTGGAACTCGTTTCGCCGGGCAAGAACCCGCCGGAAGAAATCAACGTCATCATCGAAATCCCGAAGGATTCCGAGCCGGTGAAGTACGAAGTGGACAAGGAAACCGGCGCGATCTTCGTCGACCGCATCCTCTCCACCCCGATGCGCTACCCCTGCAACTACGGCTACGTGCCGAGCACCCTGTGCGGCGACGGTGATCCGGCCGACGTGCTGGTGGTCCTGCCGCTGCCGCTGGTCCCGGGCTCGGTGGTGCGTTGCCGTCCGGTCGGCGTGCTCAAGATGAGCGATGAAGCCGGCAGCGACGAGAAGATCCTGGCCGTGCCGATCTCCAAGGTGTTCAGTGGCTATGCCCACGTCGAAGACATCGAGCAGGTGTCCAGCCACTGGCTGGAGCGCATCGGCCACTTCTTCGAGCACTACAAGGATCTGGAGAAGGGCAAGTGGGTCAAGCTGGATGGCTGGGGCGGCGCCGCCGAAGCCAAGAAAATCCTGGTGGAAGCCCACCAGCGCTACCTCGGCAACATCGCCTGAGACTGAACGACATCGCTCCGGCGCACACTGCCGGAGCGATGCGCATCACGTTTTTTCAATGCGGCACATCACTATTCGTGCCGGATTGGGTACATTGCGTCTCTTCACACCGTCCACGGTGCGCTTCACCGTGGTCAGCCAGGGGACCGTGTCGTGCGCATTCTGCTTGTTGGGGACGAAGCCAGCCTGTCGGCTGAGCTGTTGGAATTCATTGCCGATCTTGGGGAAGAGTGGCAGCCACTGACCGCCATCGATGGCCACAGCGCCATGGGCATCGTCGCCGCCTCGCCGGTCGATGCGGTGATCGTGTGTCCGCAATTGCCGGACCTCAATGCCACCACGCTGCTCGGCCAGATCCGGACGTTGCGTCCTGAGACCATCCGCATTGCCCTGGTGGATGCCGAGCACGGCACCCGCCCGCCGCCGGCACGCCTGATCGGCGTAGCTCATCGCTTCCTGCCGATGCCACTGGCCCCGGAAGTCCTGCTGGAAGCATTGACCAGCCTGGAAGAGCTGCGCGAACTGCTCGACAGCGCGCGCCTGCGCAGCGCCATCGGCCGGATCGAGAAGCTGCCCTCCCCGCCCCACCTTTACCTGTCGCTGACCCAAGCGCTGGAACACGACGACGACACCAACACCGCCGACGTGGCCAAGCTGGTCTCAGCCGATCCGGCCATCGCCGCCAAAGTGCTGCAGTTGTCCAATTCGGCGTTCTTCAACAACGGCCGGATCATTTCCGACCTGCGCACCGCCGTAACCCGGCTGGGACTGTCGACCCTGCGCGACCTGGTCCTGGCCAGCGAAGTGTTCTCCGCCCAGCCGCTGTCCGGCGCCGAGCGCAACTCGCTGCAACAGCGCGCGCTGCTGGCCTCGCGCCTGGCCGCCAAGCTGTTGCCGGAGTCCAGCGCGGAACTGGGCGCCACCGCGGCCCTGCTGGCCGACATCGGCCTACTGCTGCCCGGCGTGCGCAATGAGCGCACCGTGCCGGAGGATGCCGCTGACGACCGTCCCGGCCACGCCGAGGCCGGCGCCTACCTGCTCGGCCTGTGGGGCCTGCCGATGCCGATCATCGAGGCGGTGGCGTTCCACCTGCAGCCGCAGAAGTCCAACACCCGCAGCTTCTGGGTGACCGGTGCGGTGCATGTGGCGCTGGCGCTGATCAACGGCGACCCGGTCGATGAGGAGTACCTGCAGCGCGCGGGCGTGCTGAACAAGTTGCCGCTGTGGCGTGAACATGCCAATGCGCTGATGGGGCTGGTCGCCGCCGACGCCTGAGTGTCGGGTAGCGCGTTTTCAAACAATGGCGCGCCCAGTGGCGCGCCATCGTCGTTTCAGCGCTGCGGACAGGCGTCCAGCACGCACAAGCGCCACAGCCGCTCACACATGGCGGCGGAGCCCCCGTCGGCGAGGCATTCGATGCGGACTTCTTCGCAGTAGCGCCCTCCCGCGCAGACGATCAGGCCGGGCGAGGCACTGGCAGCGGTCGCCAGGGAGGCAAGCAGTACAGCGGAAGTCTTCTGAGCGAGCGTCATTTTCATATCGATCTCTCAACGGTCCACGATTGGACTGATTGACGGTATCAACTGCATTTACGCTCGAAACGTGAGGCTGATCACTATTCGCTGAAACTCAGATTTTCCTGACGCCACAGCGCAAAGAGGGCGGACCTTGCGGTCCGCCCTCCTTTTTTACGCCACTGCTTCGATGGATCAGAAGCGCTGGGTGTACTTCATGTACATGAAGCGACCGATGTCGAAGCCACCGTAGTACGGGAAGCTGCTGTTCGGTGCCGAGAACATGATCGGACCCTGGTGGTTGAACACGTTGTTCGCGCCCACCGCAATGGTGGCATCCCACGGTGCCTTCCAGCTGACCTGCAGGTCGTGGAAGGTGTTGGAGCCCACCCAACGCAGCGCATCGGCTTCGCCGTTGGCCATGTGGTTCGGATCGGTGCACGGACGGTTCTTGACGCAGTTTTCCTTCATGCCCGAGTAGTAACGAGCCGTCCAGTTGACGCCGAAATCACCATACTCCCAGTTCACGCCCAGGTTCGAGCGCACGCGGAAGATGCCCGCCTCACCGACACGACCGATGGTGATGGTCTGGCCGGCAGCGTTCTGGCCCTGCTCGTCATACTTGGCGACGTAGCTGGTGTCCCAGTTGAAGCTGAAGTTGCCGAACGCCGTTTCCGGCAGGCGGTACTTGATGCCCAGATCGTAGCCTTCCGTTTCCATCGCACCGAGGTTGGTGATGGAGTAGGTCAGGCTGTCGATATGGCCGTCGGCCGCACGGGTGTGCGCAGCGCAACGCGACGCGTCGCCGAGGATGTAGCAGTCACGCAGGATGCGGTCCACGTCGTCGAGAATGATCATGTTCTCGATTTTGTAGTTGTACCAATCCAGCGAGATGTCCAGACCCTGGACCCAACGCGGGCTCCACACGATACCTGCCGTCTTGCTGGTGGAGGTTTCCGGCTTCAGGTTGGCATTGGCCGTGCGGATGAACTGATCCGGCGTAGCGCACGGATAGGTTTCACACGGTACCGAACCCTGGCCCAGCTGGACGTAGTTCGGCGAGACGCCGGCCGCGGTGCAGGCTGCGTTGCCGGCGACCGTGTTGGAAGAACCGGTACCGCACGGATCCACGTACTGCTCGAAGCTGCTGGCGCTGCCGCCGTACAGATCGCTGATGGTCGGAGCACGGAAGC
Source organism: Stenotrophomonas sp. TWI819 (assembly GCF_039673075.1). NCBI lineage: Bacteria > Pseudomonadati > Pseudomonadota > Gammaproteobacteria > Lysobacterales > Lysobacteraceae > Stenotrophomonas > Stenotrophomonas sp. TWI819. The sequence goes on from NZ_JBDJKY010000010.1 coordinate 57,918, forward strand.
CTTCGGCCCAGGTACCACGGACCAGCAGCTCATCCATCGGACGCCACACCAGGCCGAACTTGGAGTTCAGGGTGTTGCCGAAGTTGCTGTAATCGGAGTAGCGGCTGGCAACGTTGAAGCTCAGTTCCTTGGCGAAGGCCATATCGGCCAGCACCGGAACGTTCAGCTCCAGGTACACCTCGTTCAGGCTGTAACCGCCTGCGGTGGTGGTCGAACCCAGACCGGTGCTCTCACCGGACTGTGCGAAGGCGTCCGGCACGAAACGGCCTTCTTCCTTGCGGTGCTCATAGCCCATCGCCACGCCCAGTTCACCGGCCGGCAGCTCCAGGACAGAGCCCGACAGGTTGGCGGTGTAGCTGGTGGTCTTGGTCAGACCGGTATCGGTGAAGGTCGGGAACAGGAACTTCTGCAGTTCCGGATCCGCCAGCGAGCCCTGGCCAGCCACGCCGTACGGCAGCAGCGGGTTCCACGGACGGCAATCGGTCAGCGGGACCGGGCTCGCGTCGGAGCCACACTGGGCGACACCCTGGCCGTTGATGAACGACTGACCCAGAGCCTGACGCGACGCGATCAGGCTCATGTCGCCGTGACCGGTCTTGGTCAGTTCGTTACGATTCCACAGCGCACCGACGTCCCAGTCCCAGGTCTTGCCGCCGAGCTCGAAGAAGCCGCTGACGGTCGGGGCGAAGCGCAGGGTCTTCATGTCGCTGTCGGTGGTGCGCGGCACTTCCCACAGGCGACGACGGAATTCAACGTCCTGGCCAACGCCCGGGTTGAACGCGCTGTTGGCCGCCAGCGGGGTACCGAACGCCTGCGACTGGTACGGATAGCCGGCGATCTGCTGCTTGGTGGTGCGCTGGTTGTACAGCAGGTCGGCGTTGAAGGTGATCGCGTCGGTCAGATCGTAGTTGCCGTTGACGTACACGGACTTACGTTCGATGCCGGTCGAGACCATCATCTGCTCGTTGGCGTTGGAATACTCGCCCGCGGTCAGCTGGTGGTAATCGGCTGCGTTCTTCGGATCGCCGCCAGCGTTGAGCGTGTTCCACTCCGGCAGCGGCGCATTCTCGTCATCCGACGGCAGGCAGTTGCCCCACACGCGCGGATCGCACCAGCTGCCACGCTCGGTGATCGGGCTGAAGCCCGAACCCGGGTAGTTCGGGCCGGCATTGCCCGAACGGCTGAACGAACGGTTCTTCGCCCACACCGGATCGGACTTGGCGTATTCGGCCGACAACGTCACGCCGCCACGCTCACCTTCCGCACCCAGGGTCATGGAGTACTGGTTGGTCTGGCCGTCGCCTTCGCCGTACTGGCCGACGTAGACGCTGGCTTCAGCGCCATCAAAGCGCTTGCGGGTGATCACGTTCACCACGCCGGCGATGGCGTCCGAACCGTAGATGGCCGACGCGCCGTCCTTCAGCACTTCGATACGCTCGACAGCCGACATCGGAATCTGGCTCAGATCCTGCAGGCCGCTGGTGGTAGCGCCGAGGCGCTTGCCGTTCATCAGCACCAACGTACGCTCGGCGCCCAGGTTGCGCAGGTCGACGTAGTAACCGCCCACGTCTTCGCCCGATGCCAGGGATTCCGAACGCGAGATGGCCGGCGAGCCGGCCGAGGTCAGGTTCTGCAGCACGTCGGCCACCGAGGTGAAGCCCTGCTTTTCCAGGTTCTCACGGCTCAGCGTCAGGATCGGCTGCTGGGTCTCCATGTTCGCGCCACGAATGCGCGAACCGGTGACTTCAATGCGATCCAGGTCGGTCGCGCCCTTGGCTTCCTGTGCGGAAGCGAAGGTCGGCGTCAGCGCAAGCGCAATGCCGGCGGGCAGAAGGCCCAGCCGCACTGCGGGAGTACGAAAATTCATTTATCTCTCCGAGGTACGTTAGTAGCGTGTTAAAACCGCCTCGGAAAGTTACGATTGCGTTGCAGTTAATTATTTGCGTGATGCAACCAATGACTTTGCCGACTCTGGCGACAGGTTCGCACCTGCCTCACGGTAGCGTGACGCGGACAGCCCAAAACGGGCTCGAAACGCCCGTGCGAAGCTGCAGCAGTTGTCAAATCCACTGGCCGCGGCAACCTCACCCACCATCATGTCGGTGTCGCGCAGCAGATCGGCCGCACGCTCCAGTCGCAGCCGCGCGGAGAGCGATTGCGGACTCTCTGCATACAGGCTCTGGAACGTCTTGGAAAGGTACCAGCTGGAGAAGTTGGTGAGTTCGGCCAGTTCACCAATGCGCACCACGCGGTGGCTGTTGCCTTCCAGATAGAGGCGCGCACGCTGCATGCGACCGAAGACCTGACGCTTGCGGCTGCGCGAACGGCCGGGGCAGCGCTGCACACCCGTGGCCATGCCCTGCTGCAGGGCGGCCAGGTGCAGCAGGGCCGGACGCAGGGCCTGCATCGGGCGGTCGCTGTCCAGCGCGTCGCGCCACAGGCGCATCGCCACCCGCATCTCACCGCGCGTCATGGTGCCGCGACCGGCATAGAGGTTGCAGTCGACCAGTTCACCCAGCGCACGCAGCGCATCGGGCGACAGGCTCAGGCCGATGCACAGCCCGTCACGTCCGGCCTGCACCATCGGCTTGGAGTCTTTCTCGAAAGCGATCCACTCGCGCTGGCGCAGACGGAACTTGCCCTCCTTGGATTCCACCCACGCGCTGCCACGCACCTGCATCCACACCGTGAACGTCGTGCCGGCCGTCTGCAGGCTGCCCAGGCGGGCAACCCCGAGACAACTCGGCAGCACGCCGTCGTCGGCGATCTTGTCCAAGGAGAGAGATTGACCGCGATCGGCCAGGGAGAGCTGACGCATGACTGCACCGTGTGTTTGCCTTTGCTGGCGTGCAGTTTTGCCAAGTCAGGCCACTTCTCTCAGGACGTCTTGGCGAGATTGATCCGAATTCGCCACGACAACCTCACGAAGAACTTACGAAGGATCTTTTCCCTTCATAAACATGAGGTTGGAGAACGCAGGGAAGAACGAGGAGGTCGGCTCGGGCAGGCTCATGATGCCGATGTCGGAGCCGTCGGCCACCGCCAGGGCCACATACACGGCACTGCCGTCCGGGCTGGCGCTGAATCCGTTGCCCGTGCCGAGCCGCTCGGCGTCCAGACAGTGCGTGGTGTCGCTCGATGCCGCACTGAGCCGGGCAAACGCCGTTGCGCAGTCGGCCCGATTGGACAGGTAATCGATCTGCCCATCGCCGGACACCGCCCAGGACCGATAGCGCCAGCGTGACGGCTGGTCGCCACGCACCTGGCGGATGCTCTGCGGCGTCAACGCCGCATCGGCCGACCACAGTCCACTGGCCGACAACCTTGTGAACAGCACACGTTCGCCGGTCGCGTCATAGCGCGCCTGGGACACGCCCTCGATGCTGCCCAACAACCGCCACGGCGTCGTGGTGCGATCAAACAGGGACAAGCGCATGCGTTCATCCCGATCGCGCTCGACCACCAGCATCTGGTTGGACTGCTGTCCGTACAGCGCCTGCAGCGGCTGCGCTGCCGGCACCGCCAGCCGCACGATCTGCTCATCACGCGGGGAGACTTCGAACACGGCCGGATTGGCATGTTCATCGCGCCCCAGCACCAACAGATGGCGGCTGTCGCGCGACCAGTCCGGAATCTGGCGGGTTTCCGGGCGCAGGCCCTCGATCGGGCGCAGTGATTCGGGACGTTGCAGATCGGCCCACCACAAGGAGTAGCTGCCGGAGCGATTGGAACTGAAGACCAATTGGCGACCATCCGGCGCGATCATCGGCTGCGCATCGCGGCCACCGGAGGCGAACAGGCGTTCGGGCACGCCTGGGCCATCGGCGCCGATAGGCACCTTGAACAAGCCGAACTGCGCACGCCGATGCATGAAGGCCAACATGTTGTTGCTGCGCGACAACGCCGGTGACTGCGCATCGTCCAGCCCCAGGTCGCGCAGCGTATGCGTGCGCGTATCCAGTTCATACAAGCGCGCTTCGCTGTCGACGCGGCGGCCGAACACGATGTGGCGGCTGTCGCTGCGCCAGGCCCAGCCGCGGATCTCCGCCGAATCGTTGGTCAGTTGTTCCGGCACCCCACCCCCGGCCGGAATCCGCCACAGATCGCCGACCTGGGGATTGCGCACGAAGACGATCCAACGCCCATCCGGCGAATAGCGCGGGGCGTATTCGAAGCTGTCCGGATCCATGTCGTAGTCCAGGGCGCTCCAACTGCCACTGGCCAGGTTGAAGGTGCGGATGCCACGGTGCGCGTACTTGCCCGACAGTGAGCCGAACAGCAGGCCGCGGCCGTCCGGGGTCCAGTCGAAACTGAGCAGCTCGGTGCCATCGCAACGGGTGACGTGGCGCAGTGCGCCGCCGGTGGCGCTGGCGATGAGGACTTCGCAGCTGCCGTCCGGGCCAAACCGCGCGAAGGCGATATCACGGCCGTTGGGCGACCAGTTGGGGAACCGGTCCGAATAGGTATCCGGGGTATCCATCAGCACCCGCGCCGGCGCATTGCCCGAGGTCTGGACCTTGATGACGTTGCCTTCGCGCGACGGCATGCCGGCTTCGTAGGCAACCTGCGAACCGTCCGGAGACAAGGTGGGGTACGTTTCAAAGCCTGCCGAGGCGGTGATCAGGCGATAGGGCCGTTCCGGGCTGCCGATCACGCGCGTGCCGTCTTCCACCGCCGCTTCCACCGCCGTTGCCGGCCGCTCGCGCTGCACCAGCAGGGCGGCCATGACCAGCAGCGCGATCATCATCGTCAGGCCGATCGCCAGCAGCACATACCGGCGGATGCGGCGCCAGCGCCGGCGCATCGGGCTGTCGACGCGCTTGGCGGACACACCGGTGACGGGGCGAGGTGCACCGTCGTCGCTGATGACGTCAGCACCGGCCTCTTCCGTCTCGGCCAGTCCACGCGCCTCGTCGACCACGCTCACGGGTACCAGCAGGCGGTAACCGGTCTTGGCGATGGTCTCGATGTACGTGGTGCCGGCGTCTTCGTCAGTGGCGAAGGCTTTGCGCAACTGGGTGACGGCCTGGGTCAGCACGTCATTGGTGGGCAGCGTATCGGGCCACACCTCGGCGAACAGTTCATCGCGCGTCACCACGGTACCGGGCGAGCGCATCAGCGCCTTCAAGACACCCAGTGCCTTCGGAGTGAGACGACGCGGGCGACGCACGCCCACCACCATGACTTCCCGGGAGGAAAGTACTACGGTGCAATCGCCGATTCGGACTACATCGGCGGCGGGTCGCTCACTGTCGTTGTTGATCATTCCGGTGACACGAGTGAATGCAGGACTACTGGAACGCAGCATTCATCACAATCGACACCGATCGAACGAACCGCCAGATTCCGCACAAACCATCAGCGCAAAGCGCAAAACCACTGAAGGCCGCGAATACTAGCCTATGTGGGTTAACCGCAGCTGTGCGTGCGGCCAACATCAGGCTCTCTCTCGCCGACGAAATTACATAAACTGATTCAGCATTCGCGCCTCCGGGCGCGAATTTTTTATGTGCGATTCAGTTTTGTATGCGCCGGATCATGGTCAATCCGACCAGGCGCGACACCACCAATGCGACGTACATCACGCCTGCAAACTGCTCCAGCATCACCAATGCCCGCGCCTGCGGATGGACAGGAATCACATCACTGAGTCCCACCCCGGACAGCAAGCTGAAGCTGAGATAAAGCAACTCCATCCAGGTACGCAGTTCTGTCTCGCTGGTGGCCATGAAACTGCCGGGATACCACTGCTGGCACACCGAGAAGGCGAAGGCGAAAGCCCACGCCAGCAGCGTGAAGGTCGCCCCCGCCGCGAACAGTTCATCACGGGTCACCTTGTGGTCCTGGAGCATGTAGGCGATCAGGCTGCCGGCCGTATAGAAATACAGCAGGCATTCGAGCAGCTGCGCGGTGGTGACCAGCGCCGGGCGCTCCAGTAGAGCGCCTGAGATGGAAAACACTACCGAGGGGATGGCCAGCAGCAATGCCACCCACATCCCGAGCGGGCTGCGCCGCACCACCCACAGGGCCAGGCCGAGCACGGCGATGCCGAACGCACCAAACAGCGCGCGACTGGCGCCGGCCTCATCCATCGCGGGGTACAACAACACGCCGAGCAGTTGCACGGCCAACAGCCAGGCAGACGGATGCCGGCGCGCGATGGCCAGCCATTTGGTGCTGCGTGCTATCGCCATCGTCGTCCCCGCCCCTGCCTGGTCGCGCCGAGCTTAGCTGGAATTGCGCGGGCGGCGGATGATGGCCGGGGCGGCGCGCACTGCCCCGGCCGCCACATCACTCCTGGCGATACACCTGCGCCCCGAGATCCCGGAACTGCGCGGACTTCTCGGCCATCCCTGCCTCCAACGCCTGCTGCGCATCCAGGCCCTGCCCCGCTGCATAGTCACGCACGTCCTGGGTGATCTTCATCGAGCAGAAGTGCGGGCCGCACATCGAACAGAAGTGGGCGAGCTTGTGCGCATCCTTGGGCAGGGTCTCGTCATGGAACTCCTTGGCCTTCTCCGGATCCAGCCCCAGGTGGAACTGGTCCTCCCAGCGGAATTCGAAACGTGCCTTGCTCAACGCGTTGTCGCGGACCTGCGCGCCGGGATGCCCTTTGGCGAGATCCGAGGCATGCGCGGCAATGCGATACGCCATGATGCCGTCGCGTACGTCCTGCCGGTTGGGCAGGCCCAGGTGTTCCTTCGGGGTGACATAGCAGAGCATCGCCGTGCCGTACCAGCCGATCATGGCCGCACCGATCGCACTGGTGATGTGGTCGTAGCCCGGCGCGATATCGGTGGTCAGCGGGCCCAGCGTATAGAACGGTGCTTCACCGCACTCGCGCAGCTGCTTGTCCATGTTCTCCTTGATCAGCTGCATCGGCACGTGGCCGGGACCTTCGATCATGGTCTGCACATCATGCTTCCACGCGATCTTCGTCAGCTCGCCCAGCGTCTCGAGCTCGCCGAACTGCGCGGCATCGTTGGCATCGGCGATACAGCCCGGGCGCAGGCCGTCGCCCAGCGAGAAGGTCACGTCGTAGGCCTTCATGATCTCGCAGATGTCCTCGAAGTGCGTGTAGAGGAAGTTCTCCTTGTGATGGGCCAGGCACCACTTGGCCATGATCGAGCCACCGCGCGAGACGATGCCGGTCACGCGCTTGGCGGTCAGCGGCACGTAACGCAGCAGGACCCCGGCGTGGATGGTGAAGTAGTCCACGCCCTGCTCGGCCTGCTCGATCAGCGTGTCGCGGAAGATCGCCCAGTTCAGTTCCTCGGCACGGCCATCAACCTTCTCCAGCGCCTGGTAGATCGGCACGGTCCCGATTGCCACCGGCGAATTACGCAGAATCCATTCGCGCGTTTCATGGATGTGCTTGCCGGTGGACAGATCCATCACGGTATCGCCGCCCCAGCGGATCGCCCAGACGAGCTTTTCCACCTCCTCGGCAATGCCCGAGGACACCGCGCTGTTGCCGATGTTGGCGTTGATCTTGGTCAGGAAGTTGCGGCCGATGATCATCGGCTCGCTTTCCGGGTGGTTGATGTTGTTGGGCAGCACGGCACGGCCACGCGCGATTTCATCGCGGACGAACTCGGGGGTGATGATCCTGGGGATCGAGGCACCGAAGGACTCGCCGGGATGCTGCTTCAGCAGTGCGGCGTCGCGGATCGCATCGAGCCGCTGGTTCTCGCGGATCGCCACGAACTCCATTTCCGGCGTGATGATGCCGCGGCGTGCGTAGTGCATCTGGGTGACGTTGGCGCCTGCCCGCGCACGGCGTGGCTGCAACCGCGCGGGGAAGCGCACCGCATCGAGCCGTGCATCGGTCTGACGCGAACGGCCGAATGCCGAGCTCAGGCCTTCCAGCACCTCGGTATCGCCGCGCTCGGCTACCCAGGCGGCGCGCAGCGCAGGCAGACCGGCGGAGAGGTCGATGGCGACAGCCGGATCGGTGTACGGGCCGGAGGTGTCGTACACCGTGACCGGCGCGTTCTCTTCGCCACCGAACAAGGTGGGCGTGCGGGTCAGGGTGATCTCGCGCATCGGCACCTGCAGATCGGGGCGCGAGCCCTGCACGTGGATCTTGTGCGAGCCGGGAATCGGCCGGGTGACCGATTCGGAGAGTTGCTGGGCCTGTTGCTGCAGGGCGGAGAGCTGTGCGTTCATCGAGGCATCGTCCTAGGTTCAATCCCCGCACAGGGACTGTGCGGTTCTATGCGAGGGATTCGCATGGGAGGGACGAAACGGCGGCGCTCGACGGACGGATTGCGGGCGGTCTCCGGGCGCGGTGGCCCTACGGCGCAATGCATCTGCAGATGCGAAGCTTCCCTACGCCGGTATCAACCGGATCAGGTTCGAAGGGACTGTCTCAACCTTGGCCACTGGGCCGCGGTACCCCCGCTTCGGGGCGAATTAGAGCACAAAGCGACGCCCACGGGCGCACGACCACGCCCCACACTGACGTGATCGGCCTTTGCATGTGAACAGAGCACCGACACCCCATGCACTACCATGCTGCAGCGCGGTATGCGGTGCGGTCAGGGGGGTAGCTTCCCGATCGTGCGCACACCGCGCTCTGCTCGACGCCAGTGACGTCCGTACTGACCGGCCTCGACCGGCTTGATCCGCCCCAGTCGTTGCCGTTGTGCCGCTGGAGATTGCAAGCCTCGGCTCGCCCCCAACTGATCGGAGACACGCCTGCATGGTGTTCCGCATTTCCATCGCACTGGTCGCACTGCTGGTGCTGATCGCCGGCCTCGCGCCGGGCCCCTTCAACGAGGTCGTCCAGAGCGGCCTGTCCACCATCATCCGCAGTACCGGCTGGCTGTATCTGCTGGTGGTGTTCATCACGCTGTCGTTCCTGATGTACCTGGCCTTCGGCCGCTTCGGTTCGCTGCGCATCGGCGGCGAGGATGCCGAGCCTGATTTTTCCAATGCGAGCTGGATGTCGATGTTGTTCGCCGCCGGCATGGGCATCGGCCTGGTGTTCTGGGGCGCGGCCGAACCGATCTCGCACTTCGTGAAGCCACCGGAAGGACTGGCACCGCAGAGCATGGAGGCGGCGCGCGCATCGATGCGCTACGCGTTCTTCCATTGGGGCCTGCATCCGTGGGCGATCTATGCGCTGATCGGCCTGGCGATGGCCTGGTTCCAGTTCAACCGCAACGGGCGCGGGCTGATCAGCGATCTGCTGCAGCCGATCATCGGCGCGCATCACCGTGGCTGGATGGGCACGGTGGTCAACGTCGCCGCCGTGGTCGCCACGGCGATCGGTGTGGCCACGACGCTGGGCTTCGGCACGATCCAGATCGCGGCCGGCCTTGAGCGCGTGTTTGGCATCCAGGCCTCGGTGCCGGTGCAGCTGACCATCATCGCGGTGGCATTCGTGCTGTATATGGCCTCCACCACCAGTGGCGTGCACCGCGGCATCAAGTGGCTGTCGAATTTCAATCTCGGTCTGGCGGCGTTGCTGCTCGCGCTGATCCTCGTACTGGGGCCGACCGGTTTCATCTTCGATACGTTCACCACCACGATCGGCTCGTACCTCAATTCACTGGTGACGATGAGCCTGCGGATGTCCCCGTTCTCAGGCAGCACGTGGGTGGCAGACTGGACGATCTTCTACTGGGCGTGGTGGATCGCGTGGGCGCCGTTCGTGGGCTCGTTCATCGCGCGCGTCTCGCGCGGGCGCAGCATCCGCGAGTTCGTGCTGGGCGTGGTGATCGCGCCGAGCGTGCTGGGCTTCCTGTGGTTCTCGGTATTCGGCGGCACGGCGCTGTGGTCGCAGATCTTCGGCCACGTGGATCTGGCCCAGGCGCTGGGCAATGGCTACGAGACGGTGTTGTTCACGATGTTCGACAGCCTGCCGATGCCGACGGTGCTGTCGGTGATCGCGCTGGTGCTGTTGATGATCTTCTTCGTGACCTCGGCCGATTCGGCGGTGCTGGTGCTGGCGACGATGTCGACGGAGGAGTCCGGTGATCCGCCGCTGGCGCGCCGGATGGTGTGGGGCGTGGCGATTGCGTTGATCGCGGGCGTGCTGTTGTTGGCCGGTGGACTCAATGCGCTGCAGGGGATGATCACGATCGCGGCGTTGCCGTTTGCGTTGTTGATGCTGGCGGTGATGTGGTCGTTGTACCGGGTGCTGGATATGGAGCATGCGTTGCAGCGCCGCCGTGCGCAGCGCGCGCGGCGGTTGATGGATGAGTGGATCGAGCGGGAGATCGCGGCGCAGGAAGAGACGCGCGATGAGGCGGCTCGAGCGCCTTAGGGTGGTCGGGTTGGTCGCTTCGTGCGGCCCGGTTCCGGGGCTATGGGTGGGCGGGCGGGGACGGGTGGGTTGGCGGGACACGCCGTGAATCCGTCCATGGAGGCTCATGTCGCGCCATCCATGGCGCTCATGGTCCCGACAACCCACCCGCCCCGTCCCGCTCACGGTTTCAAGGTGGTTCTGAGGAGAGCCCTGAGCAAAGCCTGGCACAGCGCGCCCCACTCACAGTTTCAGGGTGGTTCCAACGCGAGCAGCCGAGCAACGCTCGGCACAGCAGCGTGCACCCGACGCATCGGATCATCGTTAAGTAAAAGGAGCCACGCATGGCGTGGCTCTTATCTCTTGCCGATCTGGCACTTTAGGTGCCGAGAGCCCGGCGTGGGCGACCGTGTGGCTCTAGGTCTTGCGACCGCTCGGTAGCTTGGGTCCCCACGCCGGTTTCTCCCTGATCCGCCCGAACAGTTGATCGAGTTGGCGCTCGGACTGATAAGACTGGGCAAGCGGGGGGAGCTCTCGACCCTGTCAGCCTAGCGGAGTTCCGCCATTGCTTCGCTGGTCGGCCTGGCCCCCATGAACCGCGAGAGCGGTACCTGGCAGGGCAAGCGCAGCATCACCGGGGGCCGGGCCGTAGTGCGCGAAGCGCTCTACATGGCGGCGCTAACTGCCATCCGTTACGAGCCCAAGCTACGTGACTTTTACGCGACCCTGAAAGCCAAAGGAAAGGCGAGCAAGGTCGCCTTGGTAGCTGTCATGCGCAAGATGCTGGTCATCCTCAACGCCCGGATGCGCGACGCTCAAAGCGAATCGATCCCCGCCTGAAGCACGCCTAGGCACATCTCCAACGGCTGCCGGCCAGCGGCCGGCACTACCGTGCCCATCCGCTGGGGGGCTGAAGCTCCTCCAGCAACACAGTTGCTACCGCTTTTGCCATGCGCACCGACCCACTGTGGGTGGGTCGGCCTGGGTGGGTTGGCGGGACCGTATGTCGCCATGGATGGCGGCATACGAGCCTACATGGACGTACTTGCGGCGGGTCCCGCAGACCCACCCAGGTCGGCCCACTGTCCGCAGCCCCAAACGCGCAACGCTCTACGCTCTGCTGTGCGCTTCTACGGGCCAACGGTCGGCTCTACGGGGTGCCAGCAGATCAGTACCCCGCCGCCTGCCCATCCTTGCGGCTCTCCGACGCGCCGTAGTACACCCCGGTCTCCGGATCACGCAGGATCGCCTGATACCCACCGTACGGACCATCCGCGAACACCACGCGGTGGCCCTTGCGCATCAACGCGCGCACCGTCTCATACGGGAAGCCGGTTTCCAGATTCACCTCGCCACCGTCGCTCATCGCCGTCGCCTGCCCGGTCGGCTCGGTCGAGCCCTCATGCTGGATGCGCGGCGCATCGCCGGCTTCCTGCAGATTCATCCCGAAGTCGACCATGTTCATCACGATCTGCGCATGACCCTGCGGCTGCATCGCACCGCCCATCACGCCAAAGCTCATCCACGGCTTGCCGTCCTTGGTGACGAAGCCCGGAATGATGGTCTGGAACGGGCGCTTGCCCGGCGCATAACCGTTCGGATGATCCTTGCGCAGCACGAACATCTCGCCGCGGTCCTGCAGGATGAAGCCCAGGCCCGGAGGCGCCATGCCGCTGCCCATGCCCCGGTAATTGGACTGGATCAGCGAGACCATCATGCCGTCCGCATCGGCCACGGTCAGGTAGATCGTGTCGCCTTCCTTCAGTTGCTTCGGCGTCCCCGGCTGCACTTCACTCAGCGCCTTGTCCATCGAGATCAGCGTGCGGCGCTCGGCGGCGTAGCCTTTGGAGATCAGCGTATCGACCGGGGCCGGGTGGAACGCCGGGTCGGTGTAAAAGCGCGCGCGGTCGGCGAAGGCCAGCTTCTTGGCCTCCACGAACAGGTGCACGTGCTCGGGCGAGCCGAAGGGGATCTTCGAGAAATCGTAGCCTTCCAGCACGTTGAGGATCTGCAGCGCGGCGATGCCCTGGCTGTTCGGCGGCAGTTCCCATACGTCATAGCCACGGTAGTTGCTGCTGACCGGCTCCACCCACTCGCCGTGATGGCTGGCCATGTCCTCATAGCTCAGGTAGCCGCCATTGGCCTTGAAGTAGGTGCCGATGGTGCGGGCGATCTCGCCTTTGTAGAAGGCATCGCGGCCGCCCTGGGCGATCTGCTCCAGGGTGTGGGCCAGGTTCGGGTTCTTCCACATCTCGCCCTTGCGCGGGGCATGGCCGTTGATCGTGAACTGCTCGGTGAAGCCAGGGTACTTGGACAGCCGCGGCACCGAGCGGTCCCAGTAGTAGGCGATGACCTCGGCGACCGGGTGGCCTTCGCGGGCGTAGCGGATCGCAGGCGCGAGGTTGTCGGCCATCGGCTTGCGGCCGAAACGATCATGCAGGGCGAACCAGCCATCGACCGCGCCGGGGACCGAGACGGGCAGCGGGCCGGTGGCCGGAATCTCCTTCAGGCCGCGGCGCTGGAACTCGGCCAGGGTCAGCGACTTCGGCGAGCGGCCCGAGCCGTTGTAGCCATACAGCTTCTCGGTTTTGGGGTCCCACACGATCGCGAACAGATCACCGCCCACGCCGTTGCCGGTGGGTTCCATCAAACCGAGGGCGGCATTGGCCGCGATCGCGGCGTCCACGGCCGAGCCGCCGGACTTCATCACGTCCAGGGCGATCTGGGTCGCCAGCGGCTGGGAGGTGGCGGCCATCGCATGCGGAGCGATCACCTCCGACCGGGTGGCGAAGGTGTGGCCGGTGATCCGGTCAGCGGCGATGGCGGCGGCGGGCAGCGTACACAGGACGGCGGCGGCGAGCAGACCGCGGGCAAGGCGTGAGGACACGGGGTGGTTCCTGAGAGGTGGTAGCGAGCTGATGGTGGCGGCAGATGCCGCCGGAGGACATCCCACTATGGTCATGCACCTCACACAAATCGGCCCCGAATCCGCGCAATCGCGCCCGGCAAAATGCTGAATTCCGGTTCACCGGAACGCTTTCAGCCGCAACCATCCTTGTACAGCGGGGGCTTGCGGTGGATGCAGGCGAAACCGATGGAAATTGTCTTTCCAAGGTTGACACCGCCGAAACCCGTGTGGTTTTCTCGATCTCATGTTGCAGCGCACAGCCACCCGCGAATCCATCGAGCACGCCGACCACGGCGCGGCCTCCATCCGTTCGCTTCTCGTACTCGTACTTATTACCCAACCAACAGGTGCGGGACGGACCGGCGTGTAAGCAAGACTGCCAGGTATCCATCAAAACCCGCACCCGACCAGGTGCGGGTTTTTTCGTTTCAGAACCCTTCGATTTCCATCCTCCCCGCCGAGTTGCCTTCCACCATGACCCGCCAGCCCACCTCGAGCCAGCCAACGCCCACCGCCCCCACGGCGGATGCGTTCGCGTGTGCTCGCGGCCAGGCCGGTGCCACCCCTTCCCCTGATGGGCCGACGCGTCGCTGACCGTCGGCCCTCTTTTTTCTTGCCTCCAAAGGACCTCCCCCATGAGCACCAACGACCTGCCCCAGATCAAGATCGCTGTTGTCGGCTACGGCAGCCAGGGCCGCGCGCACGCGCTGAATCTGCGTGAATCCGGTTTCGATGTCGTCGTCGGGCTGCGCCCGGGCGGTCCGACCGAGGTCAAGGCTCAGGCCGACGGCTTCACCGTCAAAGCCCCTTCCGAGGCGGTGAAGGATGCCGATCTGGTCGCCGTGCTGACCCCGGACATGGTGCAGAAGAAGCTCTATGAAGACGTGCTCGCGCCGAACATGAAACAGGGCGCGGTGCTGCTGTTCGCGCACGGCCTGAACGTGCATTTCGACATGATCAAACCGCGCGAGGATCTGGACGTGGTGCTGGTCGCGCCGAAGGGCCCGGGCGCACTGGTGCGTCGCGAGTATGAGATCGGCCGCGGCGTGCCGTGCATCTGGGCGGTATACCAGGACAAGAGTGGCAAGGCCGCCGAGTTCGCCCTGGCCTACGCCGGCGGCCTGGGTGGCGCGCGCGCCAACCTGATCCAGACCACCTTCAAGGAAGAGACGGAAACCGATCTGTTCGGCGAACAGGCCGTACTGTGCGGTGGCGCTTCGGCACTGGTGCAGGCCGGTTTCGAAACCCTGGTCGAAGCCGGCTACCAGCCGGAGATCGCCTACTACGAAGTACTGCACGAACTGAAGCTGATCGTGGACCTGTTCTACGAAGGTGGCATCACCCGCATGCTGGAATTCATCTCCGAAACCGCGCAGTACGGCGACTACGTCAGCGGCCCGCGCGTGATCGACGCCGGCACCAAGGCGCGCATGAAGGACGTGCTGACCGATATCCAGAACGGCACCTTCACCAAGAACTGGGTGGCCGAGTACGAAGCAGGCCTGCCGAACTACAACAAGTTCAAGCAGGCCGACCTGGAGCACCCGATCGAGAAGGTAGGCAAAGAACTGCGCGCCAAGATGGTCTGGTTGCAAAGTCAAGCCGCGTAAACGCGCGGCTCCCCCACCGCTTTCGTAAAGGTCACCGCATGAATACCTCCGCACACAGCACCGCGCCCCGCAACGGCGCACGCTGGTTGACGCAGGCCCTGGAAGCCGAGGGCGTGCATACGCTGTTCGGCTATCCGGGCGGCACCATCATGCCGTTCTATGACGCCCTGGTGGACTCCGGGCTGAAGCACATCCTGGTCCGCCATGAGCAGGGCGCGGCACTGGCCGCCAACGGCTTCGCCCGTGCCAGCGGCCGGGTCGGCGTCTGCGTCGCCACCTCCGGCCCGGGCGCCTCCAACCTGGTCACCGGCATCGCCGATGCGATGCTGGATTCGGTGCCGATGGTCTGCATCACCGGCCAGGTCGCAACCCCGCTGCTGGGCACCGACGCGTTCCAGGAACTGGACGTGTTCGGGCTGACCCTGCCGATCGTCAAGCACAGCTGGCTGGTGCGCTCGGTCGATGACCTGCCGCAGGTGGTCGCCGATGCGTTCCGTATCGCCCGCGAGGGTCGCCCGGGGCCGGTGCTGATCGATCTGCCCAAAGACGTGCAGGTGGCCGATGCGTCGCACCTGCCGGACCACGTGCCGTCCACGGTGGTCGCACCGCCTGCCCCGAATGACGACGCCATCGCGCAGACCATCGCCGCCATCGCCGGGGCCGAGAAGCCGGTGATCTATGCCGGGGGTGGCGTGGCGCTGGGCGATGCGGTGGAGGACTTCCGTGCCTTCGTCGAGGCGACCCGTATTCCGACCGTGCTGACCCTGCGCGGCCTGGGCGCGCTGCCGCCGCAGCATCCCCACTACCTGGGCATGCTGGGCATGCACGGCACCCGCGCGGCCAACATGGCCGTGCAGGAAAGCGATCTGCTGGTCGTGGTCGGCGCCCGTTTCGATGACCGCGCGACCGGCAAGTTGAACGAGTTCGCCCCGTTTGCGCGCGTCGTGCATATCGATGCCGATGCGTACGAGATCTCCAAGCTGCGCACCGCCGACATCGCGGTGCCGGGCAATGTCGGTACGGCGCTGCGCGCACTGACCGCCGCGGCCACCGCCCCGGCCACGCAGGAGGCCTGGACCAAGCGCTGCCAGGGCCATCGTGAACGCTTCGCCCCGCGTTACGACGCACCGGGCAAGCACATCTACGCCCCGGCGCTGCTGAAGCGCCTGAGCGAGCTGGCGCCGAGCGATGCGATCATCGCCTGCGATGTCGGCCAGCATCAGATGTGGGTCGCCCAGCATTGCCGCTTCACCCACCCGCGCAACCACCTGACCAGCGGCGCGCTGGGCACCATGGGCTTCGGCCTGCCCGCAGCGATGGGTGCGCAGTTCGCCTGCCCCGACCGCACCGTGGTGCTGGTCTCCGGCGATGGCAGTTTCATGATGAACGTGCAGGAGCTGGTCACCATCGCCCGCTGCCGCCTGCCGGTGAAGATCGTGCTGCTGGACAACAGCTCGCTGGGCATGGTCCGCCAGTGGCAGGAGCTGTTCTTCGCCGAGCGCTACAGCGAGATCGATCTGTCCGACAACCCGGACTTCGCCGCGCTGGCGCAGGTGTTCGGCATTCCGGCCACGCGCATCGAAGCACGTGACGATGTCGAAGGTGGCCTGGCCGCAATGCTGGCCCAGCCTGGCCCGGCTCTGCTGCATGTGGCCATCGATGCGCGTGCCAACGTGTGGCCGCTGGTGCCGCCCAACAATGCCAACAGCACGATGCTGGAAAGCAACCCCGCTCATCAGTCCCAGGAGTTCCCCAATGCAATACCGGCTTGACCTGGTGCTGACCCCAGCCGAAGGCGCGCTGCTGCGCGTGATCGGCATGGCCGAACGCCGCGGCTTCGCACCGCGCGCGATCGCCGGTGCGCCCAATGCCGCCGACGATGGTCGCTGGCACCTGCAGCTGGTGGTGGACAGCACGCGTCCGCCGGAGACGCTGCGCCGCCAGATCGAGAAGATCTACGACTGTGTGTCGGTGCGCATCAGCGCACTGGAGCCCGGTACTGGAGTATCCGCATGAACGCCCGCACCGTTGCATCGGTGCCGGTACGGAGGTGTCTTCTCGGTCGTACGTCGCACCGTGCGCCGTGGCAGCGCGCGTCGCTCCGCGACGATCACCATGGCCGGGTGCGTGATGCCGGCTAGCCGCACCCCGCAGGAACCGGACGTAGGCGACGTAAGCGTCGCCGATGTGCTCGCCGCGCAGGCGCGGCTGCGCCGCTTCCTGCCGCCCACGCCCCTGCATTACGCCGAGCGTTTCGGCGTGTGGCTGAAGCTGGAAAACCTGCAGCGCACCGGCTCCTACAAGGTGCGCGGTGCATTGAACGCCCTGCTGGCCGGGCGTGAGCGCGGCGACGACCGCCCGGTCATCTGCGCCTCGGCCGGCAACCACGCCCAGGGCGTGGCCTGGGCCGCCTACCGCTTGAACATTCCGGCGATCACAGTGATGCCGCACGGTGCACCGGCCACCAAGATCGCCGGGGTCGCCCACTGGGGCGCCACCGTACGCCAGCACGGCGAGAGCTACGACGAGGCCTACGCCTTCGCCCGTGCCCTGGCCGACCAGCACGGCTACCGCTTCCTGTCCGCCTTCGACGACCCGGACGTGATCGCCGGCCAAGGCACCTTGGGCATTGAACTGGCCCCGCATGCGCCGGACGTGGTGATCGTGCCGATCGGTGGTGGTGGTCTGGCCTCCGGCGTTGCGCTGGCGCTGAAATCGCAGGGCGTGCGCATCGTTGGTGCACAGGTGGAGGGCGTCGATTCGATGGCCCGCGCCATCCGCGGCGACGTGCGTGAGATCGCCCCGGTCGCCACCCTGGCCGACGGCGTCAAGGTGAAGATTCCCGGTTTCCTGACCCGCAAGCTGTGCAGTGCACTGCTGGACGATGTGGTGATCGTGCGTGAAGCCGAGCTGCGCGAGACGCTGGTGCGGCTGGCGCTGGAAGAGCACGTCATCGCCGAAGGTGCCGGCGCGCTGGCACTGGCCGCCGGTCGCCGCGTCGCCGGCAAGCGCAAGTGCGCGGTGGTCTCCGGTGGCAACATCGATGCGCTGGTATTGGCCCAGCTGCTGGCCGACATCCGTCCCCGCCCCCCGCGCAAACCGCGCCGCCGCGCCAGCGAGCGAACACGCCCGCCCCTACCAACCGTGCTCGCGACATCCCCGATTTCCGCTTCGAATCCTACCTCTGCCATCCCATCCGACCTTGCCGTCGAGGAGACCTCCTGGTGACCATGCCCAACTCCCCCCGAATTAGAATTTTCGACACCACCCTGCGCGACGGCGAACAATCGCCCGGCTGCAGCATGAGCCCGCAGCAGAAGCTGGTGATGGCCCGCGCACTGGACGAACTGGGCGTGGATGTCATGGAAACCGGCTTCCCGGCCAGCTCCCAGTCCGACCGCGAAGCGATGGCGATGATCGCCCGCGAAGTCCGCCGCCCGATCCTGGCCGTG
Source organism: Stenotrophomonas sp. TWI819 (assembly GCF_039673075.1). NCBI lineage: Bacteria > Pseudomonadati > Pseudomonadota > Gammaproteobacteria > Lysobacterales > Lysobacteraceae > Stenotrophomonas > Stenotrophomonas sp. TWI819. The sequence goes on from NZ_JBDJKY010000010.1 coordinate 76,140, forward strand.
CTGTCGCGCTGCCTGGCCGCCGATATCGAAACCTCGGCCAAGGCGCTGGAGACAGCGGCGAACCCGCGCCTGCACGTGTTCCTGTCGACCAGCCCGCTGCACCGCGAGCACAAGCTGCGCATGACCCGCGAGCAGGTACTGGAGTCGGTACACAAGCACGTCAGCCTGGCCCGCAGCTACGTAGGCGATGTGGAGTTCTCCGCTGAAGATGCCACGCGTACCGAGGAAGACTTCCTGATCGAGGTCGCCCGCGTGGCCGTGGCCGCCGGCGCGACCACCATCAACCTGCCCGACACCGTGGGCTTCACCACGCCGGAAGAGATCCGCGGCATGTTCCAGCGCGTGATCGCCGGCGTGCCGGACAGCGACCGCATCATCTTCAGCGCGCACTGCCACAACGATCTGGGCCTGGCCGTGGCCAACTCGCTGGCTGCCATCGAAGGCGGTGCGCGTCAGGTCGAATGCACCGTCAACGGGATCGGCGAGCGCGCGGGCAACTGCTCGCTGGAAGAAATCGCGATGGTGCTGAAGGTCCGCAACGCCTTCTACGACGAAGACACGCGCATCAACACCCCGCGCATCGTGGCCACCTCGCAGCTGCTGCAGCGCCTGGTCGGCATGCCGGTCCAGCGCAACAAGGCGATCGTCGGCGCCAACGCCTTCGCCCACGAGTCGGGCATCCACCAGCACGGCATGCTGCGCCACCGCGGCACCTACGAAATCATGCGCCCGGAAGACGTGGGCTGGGAATCCTCGCAGATGGTGCTGGGCCGCCACAGTGGCCGCGCTGCGGTCGAACAACGCCTGCGTGCGCTGGGCTTCTTCCTGTACGAGGAGGAACTGAAACACGTCTTTGAACAGTTCAAGGCGCTGTGCGAGCAGCAGCGCGTGGTCACCGACGCCGACCTGCAGACCCTGATGCAGGGCAGCGCGACCCAGAACGGCTATCGCCTGGCCTCGATGACCATCAGCGATGTGGGCAGCCGGGCCAACGCGCTGGTCGAGCTGTCCGATCCGGAGGGCAACCGCGTTGCCGAGACGGCCCAAGGCGATGGTCCGGTCGATGCACTGTTCGGCGCATTGTCGGCCGCCACCGGCGTGCAGTTGATGCTGGACAGCTACCACGTGCACAGTGTGGGCATCGGCGCCGATGCGCGCGGCGAAGCCAACCTGAGCGTGCGCCATGAGGGCGTGGAGTACGAAGGCACCGGCACCAGCCGCGACATCATCGAAGCCTCCGCACTGGCGTGGCTGGAGGTCGCCAACCGTCTGCTGCGCCAGCGCAACGCGACGGCCGAGCAGCCTGCGGCCACCGCCGCGGCCTGAGCCCCCACTACGTACCCCGAACCGCAGCAAGGCCAGTCCATGACCCCAGCTCCCCGCACCCTGTACGACAAACTGTGGGATGCCCACGTCGTCGTTCCCGAGACCGACAGCGCGCCCGCCGTGCTGTACATCGACCTGCACCTGATCCATGAGGTGACCTCGCCGCAGGCCTTCACCGAACTGCGTGAGCGCGGCCTCTCCCCGCGCCGGCCGGACCGGACCAAGGCCACGATGGATCACTCCACCCCCACGCTGCCGGCCGGCGCCGACGGCAAGCTGCCCTATGCCAGCGCCGCCTCCGAAGCCCAGGTAGCGATGCTGGCCGACAACTGCGCCGCGCATGGCATCGAGCTGTTCGACCTGCAGTCGGCCAGCCGCGGCATCGTGCACGTGATCGCCCCCGAACAGGGCTTCACCCAGCCGGGTATGACCATCGTCTGTGGCGACAGCCACACCTCCACGCATGGTGCATTTGGCGCGCTGGCCTTCGGTATCGGCACCAGCGAGGTCGGCCATGTGCTGGCGACGCAGTGCCTGCTGCAGCGTAAAGCCAGGACGATGGCGATCACCGTCGATGGCGCGCTGGCCCAGGGCGTCGGTGCCAAGGACGTGGTGCTGCACATCATCGGTGTGATCGGCGTCAACGGCGGCACCGGTCATGTGCTGGAGTTCCGTGGCAGCGCGATCGAAGCGATGGACATGGAGCAGCGCATGACGTTGTGCAACATGTCCATCGAAGCCGGGGCACGTGCCGGCATGGTCGCCCCCGACCAGATCACCTTCGACTGGGTGGCCGCCACCCCGCGTGGTCCCAAGGGCGCCGAATTCGATGCTGCCGTGGCCGCGTGGTCGCAGCTGCGCAGCGATGAAGGTGCGCGCTTCGATGTCGAGGTCCACATCGAGGCCGCCGACATCCGGCCGACCCTGACCTGGGGCACGCACCCCGGCACCGCCATCGCCGTGGACCAGCCGATCCCGGCGGCCAACGACGCGGCCGCGCAGAAGGGCCTGGATTACATGCACTTCCACGCCGGGCAGACCCTGGCCGGCACGCCGGTGGATGTGGTCTTCGTCGGCTCCTGCACCAACGGCCGCCTGAGCGACATGCGCGAAGTGGCGCAGGTGCTGCAGGGCCGCCGCGTCGCCGAGGGCGTGCGCATGCTGGTGGTGCCGGGCTCGGAAATCGTCAAGCGCCAGGCCGAAGCCGAAGGCATCGATGTGGTGGTGCGCGCGGCCGGCGCCGAATGGCGCGAGCCGGGCTGCTCGATGTGCATTGCCATGAACGGCGATCTGGTCGCGCCGGGACAACTGGCGGTCAGCACCAGCAATCGCAATTTCGAAGGCCGCCAAGGCCCCGGCTCGCGGACGCTGCTGGCCTCGCCGATGACGGCCGCCTGGGCCGCGGTGAACGGCCGCGTGGCCGACCCACGCGAACTGTATGCCACGCTGGAGGTGGCCTGATGAGCGGCTTCCGTACCCTGACCTCGACCAGCGTGGTGCTGCGCGAGACCAACATCGACACCGACCAGATCATTCCGGCGCGCTTTCTGTCCACCACCGAGCGCGTCGGCCTGGGCAAGCACGCGTTCAATGATTGGCGCTGGCAGAGCGAGGGCGTGCCGAACCCGGCGTTCGCCTTCAACCAGCCGCATAACGCTGGCCGCAGCATCCTGCTGGCCGGCCGCAACTTCGGCTGCGGCTCCTCGCGTGAACATGCGCCGTGGGCCCTGACCGACCTGGGTCTGCGCGCCATCGTCAGCAGCGAGATCGCCGATATCTTCCGCGGCAACTCGCTGAAGAACGGCCTGCTGCCGATCGTGCTGGACGAAGCCGATGTGCAGACGCTGATGCAGCGCCCGGATGACGCATTGACCATCGATGTGGCCGCGCGCGAACTGCGCACCCCCGATGGGCGCGTGTATGCCTTCCCGCTGGACGGCTTCTCACAGACCTGTCTGCTGGAAGGCGTGGACCAATTGGGGTATCTGTTGGGCCGTACCCCTGATATTGAACGTTACGAGAGTGAACATGCACGCTGAAATTGTCGTATTGCCGGGTGACGGCATCGGTCCGGAAGTCGCCGCTGCCGCCGTGGCGGTGCTGGAGGCCGTCGCCACCCGTTTCGGGCACACCTTCGGGTTCCAGGAACACGACATCGGTGGCATCGCCATCGATCGCCACGGCGAGCCGCTGCCGGCCGCCACGCTGGACGCCTGCCGCAAGGCAGACGCCATCCTGCTCGGTGCGGTCGGCGGGCCGAAGTGGTCCGACCCGAATGCCAAGGTCCGCCCGGAGCAGGGCCTGCTGGCGATCCGCAAGGCGCTGGGGCTGTACGCCAACCTGCGCCCGGTGCGCACGCATGCCGCTGCGCTCGGCGCCTCGCCGATCAAGGCAGAGCTGCTGGAGGGCGTGGACTTCGTGGTCGTGCGTGAGCTGACCGGCGGCATCTACTTCGGTGAGAAGACCCGCACTGCCGATACCGCCAGCGACCTGTGCAGCTACAGCGTGGGCGAGATCGAGCGCGTCATGCGCACCGCGTTCGCGCTGGCACAGACCCGCCGCGGCAAGGTCACCTCGGTGGATAAGGCCAACGTGCTGGAGACCTCGCGCCTGTGGCGTGATGTCGCTGCACGGATCGGCCGGGAGGAATTCCCGGAGATCGCGCTGGAGCACCAGCTGGTCGATTCGATGGCCATGCATCTGCTGGCCAAACCGCGCGAGTACGACGTGATCGTCACCGAGAACATGTTCGGCGACATCCTCACCGACGAAGCCTCGATGCTGGCCGGCTCGCTCGGCCTGCTGCCCTCGGCATCGCTGGGTGAACCCGGCGCGGTCGGCATCTACGAACCGATCCACGGCTCGGCGCCGGACATCGCTGGCAAGGGCATTGCCAATCCGTATGCCACGATCTTCAGCGCGGCGATGCTGCTGCGGCATTCACTGGGGCTGGACGAAGAGGCTGCTACGGTCGAGGCAGCGGTGTATGCCGTGCTGGATGACGGCGTGTTCACCGCCGATCTCGCCGCCAAGGGTTATGCGGTGAGTACCGCCGCAGCGACCGACGCGGTCCTTGCCAAGCTGCAATGATCGCAAGGACGCGGCCTGAGGGCCGCGTTCGTGTTTCCACATCCCGCACGGCCTCCCTGTCCCGTCGGTCACGTCGCTGCCAGCGGCTGGCCCCCAACAAGGAAAGCCCTTGAACCATCGTTCCTCTGCCGACTTTCTCAACCACGTGGCCCAGCGCGATCCGCATCAGCCGGAATTCCTGCAGGCCGTCAAAGAAGTGATCCAGAGCCTGTGGCCGTTCCTGGAGCGCAACCCCCGCTACCTGGAACAAGGCCTGCTGGAGCGGCTGGTGGAGCCGGAGCGGGTGATCCAGTTCCGCGTCGCCTGGGCAGATGATGCCGGCAAGACCCATGTGAACCGCGGCTGGCGCGTGCAGCACAGTTCGGCGATCGGTCCGTTCAAGGGCGGTATGCGCTTCCATCCGTCGGTGAACCAGTCGATCCTGAAGTTCCTCGCGTTCGAGCAGACCCTGAAGAACGCGCTGACGACCTTGCCGATGGGCGGTGGCAAAGGCGGCTCGGATTTCAATCCCAAAGGCCGCAGCGATACCGAAGTGATGCGCTTCTGCCAAGCACTGATGCTGGAGCTCCATCGTCACCTTGGTGCCGATACCGATGTGCCGGCCGGTGACATCGGCGTGGGCGCACGCGAGGTCGGCTACATGACCGGCATGATGAAGAAGATCACCAACGACGCTTCCTGTGTGTTCACCGGCAAGGGCCTGTCCTACGGTGGCAGCCTGATGCGCCCGGAGGCGACCGGCTTCGGTACGGTCTACTTCGTCGAGCAGATGCTGCACCATGCCCGCCGCGATACCGATGGCGCGAAGGTGCTGATTTCCGGCGCTGGCAACGTCGCCCAGCATGCCGCGATCAAGGCCATCGAGCTGGGCGCGAAAGTGCTCACGCTCTCCGATTCCGGCGGCACGCTGTACGCCCGCGATGGCTTCGATGACGCGGCGCTGCAGGAGGTGGTCGAACTGCGCAACGAGCGCCGCGGCTGCCTGTCCGAACTGGCCGATGACACACGCTTCGAGTACCTCGACGGCAAGCGCCCCTGGCATATCCCGGCCGAGATCGCCCTGCCCTGCGCCACCCAGAACGAGTTGGACGAAGACGATGCCCGCGCTTTGGTGGACAACGGGGTGCTGTGCGTGGCCGAAGGCGCCAACATGCCCTCCACGCTGGAGGCGGTGGAGGTCTTCCTCGAGGCCGGCACCCTGTACGCACCGGGCAAGGCCAGCAATGCCGGCGGCGTGGCCACCTCGGGCCTGGAGATGAGCCAGAACGCGCAGCGCCTGTCGTGGCATCACGCCGATGTCGACGAGCGGCTGCACGGGATCATGAAAGACATCCACGCCAACTGCGTGCGCCACGGCAAACGTGCCGACGGCAGCGTGAACTACGTCGATGGCGCCAACATCGCCGGCTTCGTGAAAGTCGCCGATGCAATGCTGGCGCAGGGCGTTTACTAAGGACAGATGGGTGAAGCGGCGCAGCGGTTTTCATCCGCTGCGCCCTGCAGCATTTCCCGCCGCAGCGGTCAGTCCGCCGAGCGGACCTCGCTCGTCATGCACCCGGCCAGCAGGGCGCCGCCGTCGGTGGGTATCACGCTGAATGCCTGCACACGCGTGTATCCGGAGGACGCCTCCCGGGAAGCTTCGCGCATCCAATACCCTTCCGCCTGACGATCCGCCGCGCCCAGGCCAGTGGCGTCGAGCACCGCCTTCAGCGGCACATCGCCCATGTCGGCTGCGAGATAGCCGCCATACGCGAGGACGATCGACGTCGCAGCCAAGCCCTTCAACGCCACCGGCTGCTCCAGGGTGATGACCATGACGGGCATCTCCTGGCCATCAGCACGGTACTCACGCTCGGTCACCGCGCGGACATTGTCCGGCCATGCCAGCGGCGACAGTTCCGACACACGCTCCCACAGATTGGCGATGCGCTGCATGGCAGCGTCGTCAGCCCGACATTCGAGCGCGGCGCCAAAATCACTTGCCGTGGCCGTCTCGCGCCATCGCGGTGGAACACGCGCGTCCTGCATCGGACCGGGATAATCACATCCCACCCGATAGCCCTCACCGTCGCTGCTCACCACGATGGCGCCCGGCGATGACGCATCGCGGGATGCCTCTGATGGTGACCAGACCTGGAACGGCTCACGCAGGCTACTCGACCGCATCCGTAGCCCGTTCCCGGTGACGATGCGCGCACGCTGCCCGGCATCGATGGGAATCGAGAAGCCCATGTCATCCGCCACCACGCGGTGCGTTGTGATGCCGTGTGCCGTCAACGTCACCGGCATGTCGATGAGGGTCGTCGCGTGCTCCTCGTCACCGCTGGGCGTGAAGCTCCAGCCCAGCAGATGGGCCGGTCGTTCCTGCGGCGTGCCATACCGTGCGCCACGCAACGCGGTCGTCACCGCCTGCATCGTTGCCGGTGAGGCACGGCACTCCAGCAGCTCGACGAGATCGCGCTGGAAACTGGCAGCGGGGTTTGCCTGCGCTGGCAACGCGGAAGACATCAGCAGAACGATCGCCGCCGCAGTGGCGAACCGAGAAAAGGAACGTGAAGACATCATGCGCGACCGAAGAAACCCGGCGTGCATTGTGCGCTTGCTGGCACCGCAAAGACGACAGGCATTCGCTTCGCACTGAAAGCATGAAGCCGGCCATCGGCCGGCTTCATCGTCCCTCAGCCTTCGCTGGTCTTCGCCTCATCCGGCTTCACCCGGAACCACGCGGCATACAGCGCCGGCAGGAACACCAGGGTCAGCACGGTGCCGACGATCAGGCCGCCCATGATCGAGATCGCCATCGAGCCGTAGAAGGCACTGCGCGACAGCGGGATCATCGCCAGCACCGCCGCCAGCGCGGTCAGCACGATCGGGCGGAAGCGGCGCACGGTGGCATCGATGATCGCGTGCCAGCGGTCATGCCCGGCGTCGATGTCCTGCTGGATCTGATCGATCAGGATCACCGAGTTGCGCATGATCATGCCGGCCAGCGCGATCGTCCCCAGCAGCGCCACGAAGCCGAACGGCGCGCGGAACAGCAGCAGGAACAGGGTCGCGCCGATGATGCCCAGCGGTGCGGTGACCAGCACCATCGCCGCACGCGAGAAGCTGCGCAGCTGCAGCATCAGCAAGGTCGCCACCACGATCAGGAACAGCGGCATGCCGGCCTTGATCGAATCCTGGCCACGGGTGGAATCCTCCACCGTACCGCCGGTTTCCAGCAGGTAGCCGGACGGCAGTTCGGCACGGATGCTCTCCAGCGTCGGCAGGATCTGCTGCACGACGTCCAGCGGCTGCTTCGCGTCGGCAATATCGGCGCGCACGGTCACCGTCGGCAGGCGGTTGCGGTGCCAGATGATGCCGTCCTCGAACACGTACTCCAGGCGTGCCACCTGCGACAGCGTCACCGAGGTGCCGCTGGCGGTCGGAATGGCCAGGCTGCCCAGCATGTCCAGCCGCACACGTTCGTTGTCCGGGCCACGCAGCAGCATCTCGATCAGGCGGTTGCCCTCCCGGTAGGTGCTCACGCTCATGCCCGACAACGAGGTGCCCAGCAGCTGGCTCACCTGCGCGCTGCTCACACCCAGTGCGCGTGCACGGTCCTGGTCGATCACCAGCCGCACCACTTTGCTCGGCTCGCTCCAATCCAGGTTGACGTTCATCACGTGCGGGTTTGCGCGCACCTTGGCTTCCACTTGCCGTGCGATGGCCTGCACCTGCTCGATATGCTCGCCGGAGATGCGCATCTGCACCGGGTAGCCGACCGGCGGGCCGTTCTCCAGACGGGTCACGCGCATCTGCACGTCCGGGAACTGCGGAATCACATCCTTGAGCAGCCAGTCGCGGGTCGCCTCACGTGCGGTGGCATTCTCGGTCAGCACCACGAACTGCGAGAAGTTGGTGGCCGGCAGCTGCTGGTCCAACGGCAGGTAGAAGCGCGGCGAGCCGGTGCCCACGTAGGCCACGTAATTGCTGATGCCTTCGCGGTCCTTGAGCAGCTTTTCCAGCTTGGTCGCCTGCGCCTGGGTGGCCTGCAACGAGGCACCCTCGGCCAGTTCGATGTCCACCATCAGTTCCGGGCGGGTCGAATCCGGGAAGAACTGCTGCGGCACGAAACGGAAGATCAGCAGCGAGAACACGAACAGCGCGGCCGTGGCGGCGATCACCCACCAGCGATGACGCAGGCACACATCAAGGAACCTGCGGAAGCGCACGTAGAACGGACGCTGGTACGGATCATGGTCGTGCGCATGCACCTTCGGCGCGATCCAGCGCGCGAACGCGGGATGGCGGTCGGCCCACCGAAGGCGACGGGCATGCCAGCGCCCCGCCAGGCTGTCCGGCTTGGGCGGCTGCGGATTGAACAGGTCCGGCAACATCTTGTCGCCCAGGTACGGAATGAACAGCACCGCGGCGATCCACGACACCACCAGCGCGATGGTCACCACCTGGAACAACGAGCGGGTGTATTCGCCCGTGCTGGAGGCAGCCGTGGCGATCGGCAGGAAGCCGGCCGCAGTGATCAGCGTACCGGTCAGCATCGGGAAGGCGGTCGACTCCCACGCAAAGCTGGCCGCGCGCAGGCGGTCGTAGCCCTGCTCCATCTTGGTGGCCATCATCTCCACGGCGATGATCGCATCGTCCACCAGCAGGCCCAGCGCCAGCACCAGCGCGCCGAGGGAAATCTTGTGCAGGCCGATGCCGAAGTAATGCATGACAAAGAACGTCATCGCCAGCACCAGCGGAATGGTCACGCCCACCACCAGTCCGGTGCGCAGGCCGAGCGAGAAGAAGCTCACCAGCAGCACGATCACCACCGCTTCGGTCAGCACCTGCACGAACTCGCCGACGGACTCTTCCACCGCATGCGGCTGGTCGGAGACCTTGCGCAGCTGCATGCCGGCCGGCAGCGTCTTCTGCAGGCGTTCGAACTCGGCATCCAGCGTACTGCCCAGCTTGAGGATGTCGCCGCCGTCTTTCATCGCCACCGCAATGCCGATGGCGTCTTCGCCCATGAAGCGCATCTTCGGCGACGCCGGATCGGCAAAACCGCGCTTGATCTCGGCAATGTCGCCCAGGTGCACGGTGCGGTCGCCAGCCTGGATCGGGAAGCTGCGGATGTCCTCCACGCTCTTGAACTGGCCGGTGACGCGCAGCTGCACCCGATCGGTCGGGGTTTCGAAGAAGCTGGTGGCGGCAATGGCATTCTGGTCGGCCAATGCCTGCTGCACCTGCTGCAGCGACACGCCCAGCGTGGCCAGCTTGGTGTTGGACAGCTCGATCCAGACCTTCTCGTCCTGCAGGCCTTCCAGTTCGATCTTGCCCACATCCGGCACGCGTTGCAGTTCCAGCTGGATGCGGTCGGCGTAGTCGCGCATCACTGCGTAGTCGAAGCCCTGCCCGGTCAACGCGTAGATGTTGCCGAAGGTATCGCCGAACTCGTCGTTGAAGAACGGGCCGACGATTTCGCGCGGCAGGGTCGGCTTGATGTCGCCCACACGCTTGCGCACCTGGTACCACAGGTCGGGAATCGCCTTGGAGCGCAGGCTGTCGCGCGCCACGAAGATCACCTGCGATTCGCCCGGGCGCGAGTAGGAGCGGATGAACTCGTACTGCCCGGTGTTCAGCAGTGCCTTCTCGATCGGCTCGGTGACCTGGCGTGAGACCTGTTCGGCGGTCGCGCCGGGCCAGTTCGTGCGCACCACCATCACCTTGAAGGTGAACGGTGGATCCTCGGACTGGCCCAGGTGCTTGTACGACCACGCGCCGATGATCGCGAAGGCGAGCATCGCAAACAGCACCAGTGGCCGGTTGCCCAGCGCCCATTCGGAAAGATTGAAGCGGCGCACGGGATCAGTTTCCCTTGCCGGTGGCAGGCGCGGCGGCGGCGGCAGGCTTGGCTGCCGGTGCCAGCACCGGGCGGTTCTGGCGGTCCACTGCCGTCACCGGCTGGCCCTCGCGCAGCAGATGGCCACCGGCGGCAACCACCCAGTCGTTCGCATTCACCCCGCTCAGCACCGGAACGGATTCAACGCCATACGCCCCGACCGTCACCGGCGTGGCCTTCAACGTGTGCTTGGCCGGATCGACCACCCACACACTGCTGCGCCCATCGGCGCCGCGCTGCACCGCCGCCAGCGGCAACTGCAGCGTGCCCTGGCGGCCGGCCGCGGCGAACACGCGCGCGCTCTGGCCCAGTTCCACTTCGGTCAGGGCTTCCGGGGCCAGGCTGACGCGGGTGGCATAGGTACGCCCCTGGGCATCGGCGGCCGGGGCGATCTCACGGATCGTGCCGGCCAGCAGCTGGCCCGGACGGTTCCACAGTTCCACCTGCACCGGCTGGCCCACCTGGTAATCGCGGATGTTGCTTTCCGGCAGCGCGATCACGACTTCGCGGCCGCCATCCGCGGCCAGGGTGAACACGGTCTGCCCGGCGCTGACCACCTGCCCGGCTTCGGCCTGGCGGCTGGCGATCACACCATCGGCCGGCGCACGCAGCTGCGCATACTCGGCCTGGTTGCGGGCCACGGCCAGATTGGCGCGGGCGGCATTGGCCTGGCCCTGCGCGGCCTTGAAGGCAGCGGTCTGGCTGTCCAGCGCGGATTGGCTGACCAGCTGCTGCTCGGCCAAGGTGGCGTAGCGCTTCTGGTCATCCCGGGCGCGGACCAGGTCGGCTTCGGCGGCAGCCAGCTGCGCTTGCGACGCACTGGCCTGGGAGGCGTAGTCGGCGGCGTCCAGCTCGGCCAGCAGCTGGCCCTTGCGCACACGCTGGCCGGCATCGACATGACGCTTGATCAGGTTGCCCCCGACGCGGAACGACAGCGGGCTCTCCTCGCGGGCCCGGATCTCACCGGGATAGGCAGCCACTTCCTGGCCAGCCACGGTGCCGGCGTGGACCACCAGCACCGGAATCGGCGCAACCGGCTCGGCGTCCTGCTTGCCACATGCTGCCAGCGCGATCGCCAGCAACCCACCACCCATCCATCGCATGTTTTTCATGAGGTCCTGGACCTGAAAAGTAACCCGGGAAAAGCCGCTGGAGACACACTGTTCCAGCCGCTTCAATATTGAACCAGCCGGTATAGTATAAATATCGAACCGATTGGTCTAGTATTGTTTGGATGACTGATGCTACCCCCTCTACATCGCCCTCCAAGCCGCCCGCCAAGGCCGCCGGACCGGGGCGCCCGAAGGATCTGGGCAAGCGCGCGGCCATTCTGGAAGCCGCCAAATCGCTGTTCGTCGACCAGGGCTACAACGGTGTGAGCATGGACAGCATCGCCGCCCAGGCAGGTGTCTCGAAGCTGACTGTTTACAGCCATTTCGGCGACAAAGAAACCCTGTTCACCGAAGCTGTGCAATCCAAGTGCGTCGAGATGCTGCCGGACGAGCTGTTCGTCACCGACATCGAAGGCCCGCTGCGTGACCAGCTGATGGGCATCGGCCACGCCTTTTTCAGCCTGATCACCTCCGATGCGGCGGTCGCCGTGCAGCGGGTGATGATGTCCCCGGATACCGATGACCGGATCCGCGAGATGTTCTGGCTGGCCGGCCCGCAGCGGACCACCGACGCGCTGGCCGACTTCCTGCGTGCCCGCACCGCCCGCGGCGAGCTGGAGATCACCGATTTCCCGACCGCCGCGATCCAGTTCCTGACCTTGATCAAGGGCGAGCTGCATACGCATATGATGTGCGGGTTGCGGCCGGCCCCGGCCGAGTGCGATGCCGACGCCCACGTGAGCGCCAGCGTCGACTTTTTCCTGCGGGCGTATGCCCGGCGGGACTAAACTGAATGGACCGGAGGTCGCGGTGACTTCCGGCACTGCGACCCCGGCGCGACGGCAGCGATGCTCTCAGCGCGCCGCCGGCTCCCGGCACCGGTAAAATGGCCGGCCCACTGCGCTGGATATAGAACCTCATGACGATCGATTACTCCCACGCCCGCGAACTGATGGTCGAACAGCAGATCCGCCCCTGGGATGTGCTGGAAATTCGCGTGCTCGATGTACTGGCACGCTTGCCGCGGGAGGCGTTCGTCGCTGAATCGCACCGGGCCCTGGCCTACACCGATATCGAGCTGCCGCTGGGCAACGGCCAGAAGATGATGAAGCCGGTCATCGAAGGCCGCACCCTGCAGGCGCTGGATCTGCAGCCGGGCGATGAAGTACTGGAAATCGGCACCGGCAGCGGCTACCTGAGCGCCTGCATGGGCGAGCTGGCCCGCGAAGTGCTGAGCCTGGAAATCGACACCGAGCTGGCCACGACCGCGCGTGCGCGTCTGGACGCGGCCGGCCTTGGCAACAACGTCCGCATCGAAACCGCCGACGCCCTGACCTGGGACACCGAGCGCCGCTTCGATGCGATCTGCGTCACCGGCGCGGTGGATGTCATCCCGTCACGTTTCGCCCAGTGGCTGCGTCCCGGCGGTCGACTGTTCGTGATCCGTGGCCGGTCGCCGGTCATGGAAGCGGTGCTGGTCAAGGCGGACGGCACCACTGAATCGCTGTTCGAAACCGATATCGATTACCTGCGCGGTGCCGCCCCGGCACCCCAGTTCCAACTCTGAGTCCAAGGAAGCCGCAATGATCCGCCGATCCCTCGCCCTTGCGCTGGCCGCCGCCCTGCTGCCGATGACCGCCTCTGCTGCCGACCTGCTGCAGGTCTACGAAATGGCGCGCAATGGCGATCCGCAGCTCTCGGCTGCCGAGTCGACCCGCCTGTATGACAAGGAAGGCGCCGTGCAGGCGCGTGCCGCATTGCTGCCGCAGCTCAACGGCGAGGCCTCGCTCAACCGCAGCCGCACCAACCCGAACCATGATCTGACCTCCAGCTCATTCACCACCAAGAGCCGGAACTACACGATCAACGGCAGCCAGACGGTCTTCAACTTCACCCAGTTCGCCAACCTGCGTTCGCAGCGCGAGCTGAGCAAGGCGGCCGACTTCACCCTGGATTCGGCCAACGACGACCTGATCGTGCGCACCTCGGCGGCGTACTTCAACGTGCTGGTGGGCATTGAATCGCTGTCGGCCGCGCAGACCAACGAAGCCGCTGCCAAGAAACAGTTCGACTTCGCCGACAAGCGCCTGGAAGTGGGCCTGGCCCCGATCACCGACGTGCACGAAGCCCGCGCCCAGTACGACCAGGCGCGTGCCAACACGATCATCGCGCAGAACACGCTGGCCGACGCCTACCAGGCGCTGACCGAGCTGACCGGCCAGCCGGTCAACGACCTGCGCGCCCTGCCGGCCGATTTCCGTCCGGAACTGCCGGCCAAGTACGCCACCATCGATACGCTGGTGAACGAGGCCGTGGCACAGAACCCGGCGCTGAAGGCGCAGGAACTGAAGGTCAACGCCGCCGAATCCGGCGTCTCGGCCGCCCGCGGCGCGCACTACCCGACTCTGTCGCTCGGTGCCAGCGCCGGCAAGTCGGCCAGCTGGGGTGATGTGGTCGGCGACAGCGGCAGCTTCAGCCCGGACCGCCGCACCAACAGCGTCGGCCTGACCTTGAACGTGCCGATCTTCTCCGGCGGCGCTACCCAGTCCGGCGTGCGCCAGGCGCTGGCACAGCGTGACATCGCCCAGGACGGCTACGAGCAGCAGAAGCGCGCCCTGGACCGCAACACCCGCAATGCCTACCAGACCTTGGTCGCGGGCATCAGCGAAGTGGAAGCGCGTCGTCTGGCGGTCGTGTCGGCACAGAGCGCCTATGACGCTTCGCAGGTCGGCCTGGAAGTCGGTACCCGTACCGTGCTGGACGTGATCCAGAACCAGCGCATCCTGTTCTCCGCACAGCTGGACTACGCCAACGCCCGCTACACCTTCCTGCAGAACCGCCTGCAGCTGGGCCAGGCGGTCGGCACGCTGGACATCGCCGAACTGCAGGACATCAACCGCTTGCTGACCCAGAAGGCCGCCACGCCGAGCACCACCGTCAACTGATCGACGGCGCAGGGCGAGACAGAAAAACCACCCGCATGCGGGTGGTTTTTTTTGCGTGCAGGTTGTTGATTCCGACACGTCGCGCGCGTCACGCACGCGATCACTGCCGCGGCGATTTCATCGCGTAATGCAGACCCGCGCACAGTCTCCACCGTGAACCGGTCCACAGTCCGGTACGTGCCGTTGAAAATGGCTTGACCCCTCGGCATGGGCCGACTATGGTCCGCCCCGCACCACCTTCCCTTTCCCTCCAGAGGCCCCCTCCTTGGACAGTCATAGTCGATCTCGTTGCTGCTCCTGAGCCGACGGACCCACTGACCCCAAGGTCGGTTCCGTCCGCACAGGACGGGGCCCACCGGCGCAGCTGACACGCTCGCCCGCCTCGCATCATCCGTATCGCCGTTCCACCGACCCCAAGAAGGGTGCCGCTGGCGTTTCCGTTTGCCTGGAGATTGCCCATGCACGTTTCCCGTGTGTTCGCCCTGCCGCTCGTGGCCGTGGCGATGCTTCCGTTCGACACCCGCGCCGCCGCCAGCCTGATGGTGGACGATGCCTCGATCACCGATGCCGGCCGCTGCCAGCTGGAAAGCTGGGCCCGCCACACCGATGCCGGGGCGGAGTGGACCGCCGTACCGGCCTGCACCTTCGCCGATACCGAGTGGTCGCTCGGCCTGAGCCATCAACATGCTGCTTCGTCCACGCAATGGGCGCTGGGTGCCAAGCGCGTGCTGCGCGACATCGACCAGCGCCGTTGGGGCCTGGCGCTGAGTGCCGGTGTCGGCAGCGACTGGCGCCACCTGCGTGGCGATGACTGGGGCATCAACGCGCCCCTGACCCTCGCCCTTGGCGCCAGCGATCGCACACTGCTGCACCTCAACCTGGGCTGGGCCCGCACGGCCGGCGCACGAGGCCGCACCGATGGCATCGGCCTGGAAATCGTCACCGCGCCGCACTGGTCGCTGCTGGCCGAAACCGCACGTGACGCGACACGCCAGCGCAGCAGTCAGCTCGGTGTCCGCCATCAACTCTGGCGCGGCGCCAGCGTGGATCTGCTCGCCGGTCGTGTCCACCACCAGCGTGACGGTCACTGGATCACGCTCGGCTTCAACCTGGCCTCTGCACCGTAACGCCCTGCGTGCCGCCTGACGGCACCGATCGACCGGACCGCGCGCACGTCAGCACACGGCCCATGCACCCACCGATACCTGCCCCGCTCGAGCCCTGCCCGTGCGTCGGCCTTGTGTACCTCAGCGCACTGCGCTGCTTTTTGCTGGAGAACCACCATGAACCGCGAAGACCTCCTGTTCTCGATCCGCACCCTCTCGCTCTCGCTCGACGCGGCCGGCTTTGTCAGCATCGCCGCGACCACGCATCCCTCCGATCTGGTCGATGCACTCGATGCACTGAGCGTGGACAAGACACTCCCCTTGCTGATGATGCTCGAGCCGCAGGTGCGCGCCGAGCTGTTCGCACACTTCACCGAGATCCGCCAGGATCAGCTGCTGGCGGCGATGCCGCGTGAGGCGGTGGTGCAACTGTTCGAGCACATGCCTTCGGATGATCGCGCCGACCTGTACAACCGGCTCGGCGAAGATGCCAAGCAGAAGCTGCTGCCCGCACTGACCAAGGTCGAGCGCGACGACATCCTCAAGATGGCGTCCTATCCCGAAGGCACGGTCGGTTCGGCGACGACATCCGATTATGTCTGGGTGTCACCGGAAATGACCGTGGCGCAGGCGCTGGCACATATCCGCGCCACGGCGCTGCACAGCGAGACGGTGAACATCCTGTTCGTGCTCGACCATACGCTGCGGCTGCGCGGCACGGTGGCCCTGCGTGATCTGGTGCTGGCCAACGAGAACCGCACGATCACCTCGATCATGCATGAGCAGCCGGTGTCAGCGAAGGCGCACTGGCCCAGGCTGCAGGCCGCCGAACTGATCCGTCGTTACGATCTGCTCGCGCTGCCGGTGACCAATGGCGGTGACCGCATGATCGGCATCGTCACCGTGGACGATGCGATGGACATCGAGAAGGAACAGGATGCCTCCCAGTTGGCGCGCTTTGGCGGGACGGTCAGCGGAAACGGGAACGATCTTGATGTGCGCAGCACGCCACTGAAGCAGATGTTCCGGGTGCGTGTGTTCTGGCTGGCGATCCTGACCTGCTTCGGCATCGTTACCAGTACGTTTGTCGCCGCGCAGGAGGAGCTGCTGTCGCAGGTGATCGTGCTGGCCGCCTTCATCGCCCCGATCGTGGACATGGGCGGCAATACCGGCAGCCAGTCGGCCACGCTGGTGATCCGCAGCATGGCGCTGGGCGAGCTGAAACTGAGCTGGCGCGATGTGTGGTTCGTGATCCAGCGCGAACTGCCGGTCGCGGCGGGACTGGGCATCACCATCGCCGTACTCGAAGCGATCCTGGCCTACTTCAGCAAAGGTGTGGGCATGGACGTGCTGCTGGTGGTGGGCTCGAGCATGCTGGTGTGCACCGCGTTGGGCGGCATCATCGGCGCACTGCTGCCCTTCGCCGCACGCCGCATCGGGGCGGATCCGGCCACGCTGTCGGCACCGATGATCACCTCGGTCATGGACCTCATCGGCGTGTTCATCTACTTCGGGTTTGCGTATGCCTTCCTGGGGGATCTGCTGGTCGCCGCGGGCTGATCGATCGGCCGGCCTGGTCGCCATGCAAGACGGCCAGGCGGGTCGCGATCACGCCACCGGCGGCGGCAACTGCGGTGCGATCAATGCCACGGTGCGCTTCAACGCACCGCGGCCGTTGCTGACCAGCTCGCAGCCCGCACGGGCCATGTCTTCGCGCGCCTGCGGGTCCCGCAGCAGGGTCAGCAGCGCATCGCCGACCCCGTTGGCATCCTCGGCGATCACCACCGCGCCGGCTTCGCGCATGCGCCGGGAAATCTCGGCGAAGTTGTGCAGGTGCGGCCCGGTGACCGCGGCCGTGCCCATGGCCGCAGGCTCCAGCAGATTATGGCCGCCGATGGCCTGCAGGCTGCCACCGACGAAGGCCACCTGCGCACAACCGTAGAACGACATCAGCTCGCCCAGCGTATCGATCACGAACACATCCGTATCCGCCTGCGGCCACTGCTGCTGGCGGCGCGTGGCCACCTTCCAGCCCTGCTCGCGGGCCAGTGCTTCGACCCGCGGGAAGCGCTCGGGATGACGCGGCGCCCACAACAGCAGCAGGCCCGGCACCGCTTGGCGCAGGCGGCGGTGCAGATCGATGGTGGCCTGCTCTTCGCCCTCATGCGTACTGGCGGCGATCCAGACCGGACGCGTGGCCGGCACCAGATCATGGAAGCGCGCGATGAAGTCCTGCACGTTCGGTGTGGCGATATCGAATTTCAGATTACCCAGCGGCTGCACCTGTTCAGGGCGGGCACCGAGCTGGATGAACCGCTCGGCGTCGTCGGCCGACTGCGCGGCCACGCAGGTGACCGTGCGCAGTGCACGTCCAATCAGGGCACTGAGCAGCCGGTAACCGCGCAGTGAGCGCGCCGACAGGCGGGCATTGAGGATGTAGACAGGGATCTTGCGGTCGCGGCAGCCGAACAGCAGGTTCGGCCACAGCTCCGTTTCCAGGATCAACGCCAGGCTGGGCTTGAAGTGGCCCAGGAAGCGGCCGACGCTGCCCGGCACGTCATACGGCAGATAGACATGATCGACGGCATCGCCCCATAGCGAGCGGACGCGCTCGGAGCCGGTCGGGGTGATGGTGGTGATCACCCAGCGGATGTCCGGGCGCAGCGCACGCAAGGCGTTAACCAGTGGCGCTGCGGCGTTCACCTCGCCCACCGAGACCGCGTGCAGCCAGACCCGCGGCTGGCCACTGGAGTGTGGATAGGAGGCATACCGCTCATCCCAGCGCTGGAAGTACTCGCGCACCCGGAAGCCCCGCCAGACCAGGTGGTACACGGTGATCGGCAACAGCAGGTAGAGCACGGCCGAGTACAGGCCGCGCAGGATCCATTCGACAGGGCTTTTACGCATGGACAAAGGATACGGGAGCGGCGCGGGGAAGACACGCCGCGCCGCCGTGATGGCCCTGCCGGGACGCATCCGGGCGCATCCATTAGAATCGAGGCATGTCCGATAACGCTTCCACCGCCACCCGGCCGTCCCTGCGCAATCCGCGCCACTGGCCGACCTTCGCTTTCATGCTGGTCGCCTTCGCGATCGCCCGCCTGCCGTGGATGCTGCAGCGCGCGCTCGGCCGCGGTGTCGGCACGGTCGCCTACCGGCTGGCCAGCAGCCGCCGGCGTGCCGCCGAGGTCAACTTGAAGCTGTGCTTCCCCGAGAAGGACGACGCCTGGCGCCAGCGCCTGCTGCGCGACAGCTTCGACGCGCTGGGCGTGGGCATCTTTGAATTCGCCCGTGCCTGGTGGGGCAGCATCGACAGCATCCGCCCGCAGGTACAGATCGAAGGGCTGGAGCATCTGCACCGCATGCAGGCCGAAGGCCGTGGCGTGCTGCTGGTCTCCGGCCACTTCATGACGCTGGAGATGTGCGGCCGCCTGCTGTGCGATCACGTTGAACTGTCCGGCATGTACCGCAAGCACCGCAACCCGGTGTACGAGTGGGCGGTGAAGTTCGGCCGCCTGCGCTACGCCAAGGCGATGTACGCCAACGAGGACATCCGCGCCACGGTGCGGCATCTGAAGAAGGGCGGCTTCCTCTGGTATGCGCCGGACCAGGACATGCGCGGCAAGGACACGGTGTTCGTGCCGTTCTTCGGCCACACTGCCTCGACCATCACGGCCACGCACCAGCTGGCACGGATGACCGGCTGCGCGGTGATCCCGTATTTCCACCGTCGCGAAGGCGGCAAGTATTTCCTGAAGATCGGCGCACCGCTGGAGAATTTCCCCAGCGAGGATGTCGAGGCCGATACCGCCCGGGTCAATCAGGCCATCGAAGCCATGGTGCGCGAGGCCCCGGACCAGTACCTGTGGATCCACCGCCGGTTCAAGCGTCAGCCCGGTGGGCGGAGCGATTACTACCGGTAACGCCGGACGTTTTCCGCGGTTACCGGTCGTCTTTCGCCAACAGGCTGCCCGCATACAATGCGGCCAACAGCAGGGTCAGGCCGCCCCAGAAAGTCGAATAGAACGCCAAGTGGGTGTTGAGCGGGAACACCGTCACCGCCAGTGCCAGCATCGCCGGGCGTGCATGCTCCCGCGCCTGCGGCGGGGCGAACCGCCATGCGCGCCAGGCTTGAGCCACGGCGGCCAGCCACAGCAGCAGGCCGAGAATGCCGGTTTCGGACAGGATCTCAAGCAGGATCTGGTGCGCGTGCAGCGCCGGTCCAGCACCCCACACGTCCTGCGTGGCGGGGGCCGGATTGCAGCCCGGGTAGGCATCGCGGAAGCCACGTGCGCCGACACCATTGATCGGGTGTTGTTCGATCATGCACGCCGCTGCGGCCCAGATCTGGGCGCGCCCGGACAAGGCCTGATTGACGCCGTCGTTCTCGCCTTCCCACGCCATGGCGGTACGCGTGACGCGGTCACCGACCTGGGGCACGCTCACGGTGAGCACGACTGCCGCGACCGCACCGACGGCGACGCAGGCCAGCAACCCGCGCACGCCGATCAACCGCCAGCCGGAGAACACCAGCACCAGCGCATAGGTCAGCCACGCCGCGCGCGAGCCCGCCAAGACCAGCACGACCCCCACCGCGGCGGCCACCAGTGACCAGCCGAGAATGCCCGCACGCCGAGAGGCGGCGAACAACAGGAACGGCGAGAGGCTGGCCAGCACCTGGCCGAATTTGAGGTTGCACGGGCCGAGCACGCCGCTGAGGCGATCCGCCGCCGCCATCTCCTGCGGTGAACACAACCCATGGCCACTGACCGCCCACTTGAGCTGGTCCATCGACCAGAACAGCGGGCTGCTGCCGACGATCGCCTGTGCCAGCGCATCCACCGTCCACAGCCCGGTGATCACCGCCAGCCCGCCCAGCGTCAGCGCGCGCCGCTGCGGGGTGGCCACGGCAATCGCCACCAGCCACATGAAGGGCAGATAGCGCAGGCCGGCAGCGGCTTTGCGCCATGCCGTGCCGGGATCGATCGCATCAAACGCGGAGAACGCCTGCGGCAACCAATAACCAAGCAACAGGATGCTGGTCAGCGCCCAGGCCGGGCTGCTGAGCAGGCGCTGATTGCCCTGCAGCCGCAGCTGGACCATGCGCACCGCCGCGTACAGCGCGCCAAGCACCAGCACGCCCTCGGCGATGCCGGGCAGCGGCCACAACGCGACGAACGCAATCACCCACCACGGGGCCCAGCGGCCCGCGCGGGAGCCCGGCGAACCGGGAAGGACGACGGGCTCAGCTGATGAGGGAGGTATAGAGCTGGAGCGTGTCACGCTGCATGGCCTGCAAGGTAAACGGAATCCGCGTCGGCAGTGAGGGCGGCTGCAGCAGCAACTGCTGCGCGCGCGCCAGCAGTGCATCAGCGTCGCCCAAGGGTACCGCGCCGGAGGGTTGCAGCTGAGTCAACAACTCGCCGACGCCGCCATGGTTCCAGCCCAGCACGGGGCGACCCACCGACAATGCTTCGACCACGGTGCGACCAAACGCTTCGGCTTTGTCCGACAACTGCAGGACCAGATCACTGGCTGCATAGGCCTGCGCGATGCGCGAGGTCGGCGCGGTCATCAGCACCGCATCGAACACGCCAAGGCTGCGCGCCTGCGCCTCCAGTTCGGCGACATAGGATTCGCGACCGGGCTCGCGCGTGCCCGGCATCCACAGCGTGGCCGGCACACCGGCGGCGTGCAACCCGGCCAGCAGGCTCAGCGCATGGCGATGCCCTTTCAGGCGGGTGCCACGGCCCGGCAGCAACAGCAACGGCGCATCGCCGGCCAGCCCGGGATGCTGCTCGCCCACGGCCAGGCGCGCACGCCGATCCTGCCGGCCCACGCGTGGAAACTGCGCGACATCGACACCGCGGGGTATCACCTGCAGGCGCTCGGCCGGCACGCTGGGATAGTGAGTAAGCACGAACTCACGCACGCTGTTGGAGACGCAGATCACGCGCTCGCCGCTGGTCATCACCGCGCTGTAGCGGCCCGGCGAGTTGAGCCCGTGCACGGTGGTGACCCAGTGCGGACGGGTCGCCGCCGGCAGGTTGCGCACGGCGTACAGGCCCAGCCAGGCCGGCAGCCGTGAACGCGCGTGCACGATGTCCGCGCCCACTTCGTTGAAGAGATTGCGCAGGGTCAGCACATGGCGCAGCGTCAGCAGCGACTTGCGGCCGATATCCAGCGTCAGGTGTTCGGCGCCACTGGCAAGCAACGGCTCGACCAGGCGCCCACCGGCGGACACGACGATGGCCCGGTGGCCGGCGGCCACCAGGGCGGAGGCAATCTCAAGGGTGGAGCGTTCGACCCCGCCGGAGTGCAGCGCCGGCAGCAGCTGCACCACGGTCAGTCGGCGCACAGTGTGGTCCGCGGATCAGTCGGCGAGCACGAACACGGCGCCGCAGTACGGGCACGCAGCCTCGCAGTTGGGCTCGTCTTCGATCGGCAGGTACACGCGCGGGTGCGAGTTCCACAGCGCCATTTCCGGCGTCGGGCAGCTCAGCGGCAGATCGCTGCGGTGCACGGTGTAACGCTTCTCGGCATTGGCGGGCGCGGTGGCGGTATGGCTCATGGCGTGGACACACAAAGGGGGTTGCGAGACCGCCGATTCTAGCATCTGGCGGCTGCGGACGGCCGCTGGAGCGAAGCGGCCCGGGTTGGGACGGCCGGCTCTCGTCCAACCGACCACCGGTGGTTTTAAATCGATCCAAATGCATTGTCAACAATGGCCGATGAAACGAATTTGCGGGATTTAGATCGAACTAATTGCACTTGTCAGCGCCCGTTCCCGTGATGCAGGATCGACCGGTACCGATCATCGACCCGATCGCCTGCCCGACCCCCACCGGACATGCATCGCCTTTTTCCTGCCGTCTGCCGATGGCTGGGGCGACGCCGTCCGCCGTGGCCATCGATGCGGGTCCTGCCTGCCGCCTGCCCTTCCCGGGAGACCCTTGCATGACCCTGTCCAACCTGCGCCCTGCCCGCCGCGCCCTTCCGCTCGCCCTGGCCCTGGCCTGCACCTTGATCGCCCTGCCGGCTGCCGCGCAGGGGCTGCAGACCTCGTTCGAGCCGGGTCAGCCCGCCCCGGCCGCCGGCGACGACGCGCTACAGGTGCGGATCGGCACCGGGCCGGCGGCGCCCTATGCCGCCAAGCCCGGCGTCGGCTACAGCGGCCTGCATGCGCTGCATTACGCCAGCGCCGGTGGCAAGGCGCGCCGCCAGCTGTTCACGACCGACCTGGCCATCGAAGCCGATACCACTCTGTCCTGGCTGGTGCTGCCCGAGATCGTCGGCAAGGACACCGTCGCCTCGACCTACGTCTCGCTCGATCTGGTGCTCGACGACGGCACCCGGGTCTCGGCCAGCGCCGCGCGCGATCACCACGGCGTGGCGCTGGGTGCGCGTGCGCAGGGCGACTCGAAGACGCTGTACCCGCAGCAGTGGGCGCGCAAAGCCGTTCGCCTGGGCGATACCCCGGCGCTGCGCGGGCGTCGCGTGGTCGCGCTGGAGTTGGAGGTGGCCAGCGCCGATGGCGCGCCGGTGGCCGGCTGGATCGACGATGTCCGCCTGGACGCGCAACCGCGCAGCACGCCGCAGCGCCCCTCGGACTGGGTGCTGACCACCCGCGGCACGCAGGCCAATGGCACCTTCTCGCGCGGCAACAATTTCCCGGCGACCGCCGTGCCGCACGGCTTCAACTTCTGGACACCGGTGACCGACGCCGGCTCACTGACCTGGCTGTATCGCTGGAACGAACAGAACGATGCGGCCAACCGGCCCCGCCTGCAGGCGCTGGCGCTGAGCCACCAGCCCAGCCCGTGGATGGGCGACCGCCAGACCTTCCAGGTGATGCCGTCGGCGACCCGTGGCGTGCCCGAGGCCGACCGCAGCAAGCGTGCGCTGAGCTTCTCGCGCGACAACGAGCAGGCCCGCCCGTACCGCTATGACGTGCGCTTCGACAACGGCATCGCCGCCTCGATCGCACCGACCGACCACGCCGCCGTCTTCCGCTTCGCGTTCCCCGAAGGCGGTGATGCCAACCTGCTGTTCGACAACGTCGACGCACGCGGCGGGCTGACGCTGGATGCGGCCACCCAGACACTCTCCGGCTATACCGATACGCGCAGTGGCCTGTCCACCGGCGCCACCCGCATGTATGTGGTGGCCAGCTTCGACCGACCGTGGCGCAGCAGCGGCACGGTGAAGACCGGCCGCCCGACCGGCTACATCAAGTTCGATGCGGGCACCGACCGCCGCGTTTCCATGCGCATCGCCACGTCGCTGATCTCGGTCGAGCAGGCGCGCCACAACCTCGCGCTGGAAGTGGCGGCTGCCGACGATGTGGATCGCGTGGCCGCGCGCGCGCAGGAGGCGTGGGATCAGCGCCTGGCCCGGTTCGACGTGGGCGATGCCAGCGATGACCAGAAGACGACGCTGTACTCCAACCTGTACCGCCTCTACCTCTATCCCAATTCCGGCCATGAAAACGCCGGCACCGCGGCGGCACCGGACTGGCGCTATGCCAGCCAGGCCAGCGCCTCGGATGAGAACACCGACGGCAGCGCCACGCGCAGCTTCGCGCCGGTGCGCGACGGCAAGGTGTACGTCAACAACGGCTTCTGGGACACCTTCCGCACCACCTGGCCGGCCTACGCCCTGTTCACCAAGGACGATGCCGGCGCGCTGGTGCAGGGCTTCATCGAGCAGTACCGCGCCGGGGGTTGGGTCGCCCGTTGGTCCTCGCCCGGCTATGCCGACCTGATGGTGGGCACCAGTTCGGACGTGGCCTTCGCCGATGCGTGGCTGAAGGGCATCGGCGGCTTCGACCCGCAGGAGGCCTACGCTGCCGCACTGAAGAACGCGACCGTGGTGCCGCCGGACCGCCATGTCGGGCGCAAGGGCATGGACCGCTCCACCTTCCGTGGCTATGCCACCGCCGATGTGCACGAAGGCATGTCGTGGACGATGGAAGGCGCACTCAACGATTTCGGTGTGGCCAACATGGCCGAGGTGCTGGCCAAGCAGGCCGATACGCCGGCCGCGCGCGAACGCTATGCGACCGAGGCCGACTACTTCCGTCACCGCGCCAGTACCTATGCCACGTTGTTCGATCCTGCCGCAGGCTTCTTCCAGGGCCGCAAGCCGGATGGCAGCTGGCGCCTGGATGCGAACGACTACGACCCGCGCGTGTGGGGCCATGACTACACCGAATCCAACGGCTGGACGTTCGCCTTCACCGCCGCGCACGACGGCGAAGGCTTGGCGGCGCTGTACGGCGGCCGCGCGCAGCTGGCGGCCAAGCTGGACACCTTCTTCGCCACCCCGGAAACCGCCGATGCCGCGTTTGCAGGCTCCTACGGCGGCACCATCCACGAGATGACCGAAGCACGCGATGTGCGCATGGGCATGTACGCGCACAGCAACCAGCCGGCGCACCACATCCCGTGGATGTACCTGTATGCCGGGCAGCCGTGGAAGACCCAGCAGCATGTGCGTGAGATCCTCTCACGCCTGTACCTGGGCAGCGAGATCGGCCAGGGCTACCCGGGCGATGAGGACAACGGCGAGACCTCGGCGTGGTACCTGTTCGCCTCGCTGGGCATCTACCCGCTGCGCATGGGCGCACCGGAATACGTGATCGGCTCGCCGCTGTTCCGCCATGCCCGCGTGGAACTGCAGGGCGGTGCGGTGCTGACCGTCAACGCGCCTGAAAATTCGGACCGCAACATCTACGTGCAGTCGCTGAAGGTCAACGGCACGCCGTGGACCAAGACCTGGCTGCCCCACGACCTGCTCGCCAAGGGCGCCACGCTGGACTTCGTCATGGGCCCGGAACCCTCGCGCTGGGGCAGCAGCCCGGACGATGCGCCGCGCTCGCTCACTGCGCGCGGCCAGCAGCCGGCCCTGCTGCATGATCTTCTCGGCAGCGGCGCGACCGCCCAGCTCGGCGATGGCCGCGCGGCGGCTGCGCTGATCGATGATGATGCTTCCACGTCACTGCCGCTGGGTAGCTCAAGCACGATCACCTTCAGCAATGTCGCGGCGGGTACGCCGTCGATGTACACGCTGACCAGCGGCAACGGCCCGATCCGCGACGGCGACTGGACGCTGGAGGCGCGCACCACCGGTGGCCGCTGGGTGCAGGTGGACCAACGCCGTGGCGAAGCCTTTGCGTGGGCCATGCAGACCCGACCGTTCCGCATCGCCCACCCGGGCCGCTACGCCGAGTACCGGCTGCGCATCGGTGCACCGGGTCGCCTGCAACTGGCGGAAGTCGAGCTGCTCGCCCCGGCGGCGGTGCGATGAGGACTGCCCTGCCCATCACCCGGTGCCTGCTGACCGCCCTGCTCGTCACCGCCGGGCTCGCCGATGCACACGCATTCGAGACCACCCAGACCCGCGAGGGCGTGACCCTGCACTACCGCGACGCCAGCGATGCGCTGGCCGCGCCTGTACGTGAGCGGATCATCGAGACCTTCTTCGGTGCCTATCTGCGCGAGCGCGCCGATTTCCATCCGGCCGCACCGACGCAGGTCGGCATCGTCATCGACCCGGCGTACGACGGCATCGCCTTCGTCGGCGAGAAGGCGCAGGCGGCGACGATCACGATCAATCCGGCCTGGCTGGCCAAGCACCCGGGCGACATCGATCTGGTCACGCATGAGGCGATGCACATCGTGCAGGGCTACCCGGAGTACGCCAATGCGCGTGTGCCGGGCTGGCTGGTGGAAGGTATCGCCGATTACGCCCGCGACCGCTATGGCAGCGACAACGCCGGGGCGGGCTGGGCACTGCCGACACAGGTCAAACCGGAGCAGAACGTCGATACCGGCTACCGGGTCACCGGTGCGTTCCTGGCGTGGAGCGAGGCGCAGCATCCCGGGCTGGTGAAGGCGCTTGATGGTGCGCTGCGCGAGGGCCGCTATACGCCGGCGTTGTGGGAAACACTCAGCGGCGTGACGTTGCCGGCCTTATGGGCGCAGTACGTGCGGACACGCTGATTACTGCCGGTGGCCGGTCGGCGTCTGCCAGGAGCCGGCCAGCGGCCGTCACTACCGGCGCCATCGGTGCCGTCTTCAGCGCGCGCCAACCAACCCGGCGTACAGCGCGAACAACTGCTGGAAATACCGCTTCGTCCGTTGATGGCGCATGACACCGTTCCCGTGGCTGATCGTGGAGGATCTGGTCGGGCCCAGGGTGGCGACGCCCCCACCGGAGCGCCACCACGGCCGGGCCGCGTGGGGGTATTGGGCGCTTGGGACGTTGCAGGGCGGTGACGGCTGTGCGGCGCGCGTGTGGCAGATACACACGCCACAACGACTCAGGCCGAAGGCAAACAGGGCCTGCCGACCCACGGTCGGCAGCTACCGGTTTCGCTGCCCGAAACGAGAACGCGCCCCGAAGGGCGCGTTCTGGCAACTGAGAGGCGAAGAACGCTTTACGCGTTCTTCTCCGCCTCCAGTTGCTTGCGGATCTGCGCATCCACGGCCGCGATGGCGGTCATGTTGAGCACGCGGCGCGAGGTCGCGCTGGTGGTCAGGATATGCACCGGCTTGGCCACGCCCATCAGGATCGGGCCGATCGCCACGCCGTCGGTGAACACGCGCACCAGGTTGTAGGCGATGTTGGCCGCTTCCAGGTTGGGCAACACGAACAGGTTGGCACGGCCCTTCAGCGTGCTGTTGGGCAGCAGCTTCTGGCGCAGGGCTTCATCCCATGCGGTATCCCCCTGCATTTCGCCATCCACGTTCAAGCGCGGGTTGCGCTTGAGCAGCATCTCGCGGACCGCCCGCATCTTCAGCGCGTCCTTGGAGTCGTGGCTGCCGAAGTTGGAGTGCGACAGCAGCGCCACCTTCGGCTCGATGCCGAACAGCTTCATGCGGTACGCCGCCTGCAGCGTCGCTTCGGTGATCTGCTCGGCGGTCGGGTCTTCCTGCACGTGGGTATCCACGAAGAAGAACACGCCCTGCTGGTTGATCACGCCGGTCATCGCCGAGGTGGAGGTCACCTTGGCTTCCAACGGCAGTACGCTGCGCACGTAGCCGAGTTTCTTGTGGAAGCGGCCGACCACGCCGGTCAGCATCGCGTCGGCTTCGCCACGCGCCACCATCACCGCGGCGATCAGCGTCGGGCGCGACCGCATCAGGTTCTTGGCGGCGGCCACGGTCACACCGCGACGGCCGGTGAGGTTGTGGTAGTACTGCCAGTACTCGTTGAAACGCGGATCGTCGTTGATGTTGGTGATGTCGAAATCGACACCGGCCTTCATGCGCAGGCCCAGGCGCTCGACACGGGCCTCGATCACGTCCGGGCGGCCGATCAGGATCGGCTGCGCCAGGCCTTCATCGACCACGTTCTGCACCGCGCGCAGCACCACTTCTTCCTCGCCTTCGGCGTACACCACGCGCTGCTTGTCCGACCGCGCGCGGTCGTAGACCGGCTTCATCATCAGGCTGGTGCGGTAGACGAACTGGGCCAGCTTCTCGCGGTAGGCGCCCATATCGGCGACCGGACGGGTGGCTACGCCGGAATCCATCGCGGCCTGCGCCACGGCGGCCGACAGCTCCACCAGCAGGCGGCGATCGAACGGACGCGGAATCAGGTAGTCACGGCCGAAGCTCGGGGTCTCATCGCCATAGGCCGAGCCCAGGTCGCTGGCCTCGCGGCGCGCCATCGCGGCGATCGCGTGCACGCAGGCGATCTTCATTTCTTCGTTGATCGCCGTCGCGCCGACGTCCAGCGCACCGCGGAACAGGTACGGGAAGCACAGCACGTTGTTGATCTGGTTCGGGTAGTCCGAACGACCGGTACCGATCAGCGCGTCCGGGCGGACCGAACGGGCCACTTCCGGCATGATTTCCGGGGTCGGGTTGGCGAGCGCGAAAATCACCGGATCCTTGGCCATGGTCTTGACCATGTCCGCGGTCAGGATGCCCGGGGCCGACAGGCCCAGGAAGATGTCCGCGCCGTCGACGATCTCGGCCAGCGTGCGCTTGTCGGTATCACGCGCATAACGCGCCTTTTCCGGGTCCAGGTCGGTACGACCGGTGTGGATCACGCCGTCGCGGTCGAAGGCCAGGATGTTCTCTTTCTTCAGGCCCAGCGACACCAGCATGTTGACGCAGGAGATACCCGCCGCGCCCATGCCGGTGGTGGCCAGCTTCACGTCTTCGATCTTCTTGCCGGTGACGAGCATGGCGTTGAGCACGGCCGCGCCGACGATGATCGCAGTGCCGTGCTGGTCGTCATGGAACACCGGGATGTTCATCCGCTCGCGCAGTTTGCGCTCCACGATGAAGCACTCCGGTGCCTTGATGTCTTCTAGGTTGATGCCACCGAAGGTCGGTTCCAGCGAAGCGATGATGTCGACCAGCTTGTCCGGGTCGTTTTCATCGATCTCGATGTCGAACACATCGATGCCGGCGAACTTCTGGAACAGCACGCCCTTGCCTTCCATGACCGGCTTGCCGGCCAGCGGGCCGATGTTGCCCAGGCCCAGCACGGCGGTGCCATTGGAGATCACCGCGACGAGGTTGCCGCGGGCGGTCAGTTCACTGGCCTGCTGCGGGTCGGCCATGATCGCTTCGCAGGCGTGTGCCACGCCCGGCGAATACGCCAACGACAGATCACGCTGGGTCAGCATCGGCTTGGTCGCTGCGACGCGGATCTTGCCCGGCGGCGACATGCGGTGGTAATCGAGGGCAGCCTGTTTGAAATCTTCGTTGGACATCGCTTTCTGCAGATGAATGGGCGAGAGGAACAGGGGATCATACCCCCGTTGGCGTGGACGGACCTGTCGCTACGCTGTCGCGGCGATGTTGCAACCGCACATAATCCAACGCAGCGCACAGGCCGTTCGCCGGCGTATGCGGACCAGCCTGCCGCGCACAGATGACAGTGCGCACCGAGCCTTCAGAACAAAACATGGCCGTGCCGCCCCGGCAGGAACGACACGACCACGCACCACACCATCAGGTCAGCGGGCTCAGTGCGCCGGGGCCGGCAGCGTGTCCGGCAGGTCGGCGACGACCAGCGGCGGCAGCTCGGCTTCGCGGCCGTCCAGCACCATCGCCAGGCGGTCGCGATCCAGTGCGTTTTCCCAGCGCGAGACCACCACGGTGGCCACGGCATTGCCGATGAAGTTGGTCAGCGAGCGGCATTCGCTCATGAAGCGGTCCACGCCCAGGATCAGCGCCATGCCGGCCACCGGCACTTCCGGCACCACCGCCAGGGTCGCTGCCAGGGTGATGAAGCCGGCACCGGTGACACCGGCGGCGCCCTTGGAGCTGAGCATCGCCACCAGCAGCAGGGCGATCTGGTGGCCCAGGGTCAGTTCGGTGTTGGTCGCCTGGGCGATGAACAGCGCCGCCAGGGTCATGTAGATGTTGGTGCCGTCCAGGTTGAACGAGTACCCGGTGGGGACCACCAGGCCCACCACGGACTTGCTGCAGCCAGCCTTTTCCATCTTCTCCATCAGCGAGGGCAGCGCCGATTCGGAGGAGGAGGTGCCCAGCACCAGCAGCAGTTCGGCCTTGAGGTAACGGGCCAGCTTGAATACCGAGAACCCGCACAGGCGGCACACCACACCCAGGATCACCGCCACGAACAGGAAGGCGGTCAGGTAGAACGAGCCGACCAGCCAGGCCAGGTTGACCAGCGAGCCGACCCCGTACTTGCCGATGGTGAAGGCGATCGCCCCGAACGCGCCGATCGGGGCCGCCTTCATCAGGATGTGGACCAGGCGGAACACCGGGGCGGTCAGCGCCTCCAGGAAGGTCAGCACCGGGCGACCCTTGGCGCCGGTCAGGGCCAGCGCGATGCCGAACAGCACCGCCACGAACAGCACCTGCAGGATGTTGCCTTCGACGAAGGCGCTGACCAGGGTGGCCGGGATGATGTCCAGCGCGAAGCCGACCAGGGTCAGCTCATGCGACTTCTGCACATAGCCGTTGACCGCGGTCTGGTCCAGATCGGCCGGGTTGATGTTCATCCCCGCGCCCGGCTGCACCACGTGCGCCACCACCATGCCCACGATCAGGGCCAGCGTGGAGAAGAACAGGAAGTAGGCCATCGATTTGGCGAAGACCCGGCCCACGGTGCGCAGGTGGGTCATGCCGGCGATACCGGTGACGATGGTCAGGAAGATCACCGGGGCGATGATCATCTTCACCAGCTTGATGAAGGCATCGCCCAGCGGCTTGAGCGATTCGGCGAAGGCCGGCTCGTAATGGCCGAGGATGGCACCGAGAACGATCGCCACCACCACCTGGAAATACAGTTGGCGGTAGAACGGCAGCGGCTTGGCTGCCAGCGGGGCGGTGGTGGGAACGTGCATGGGAAGCTCCGGCAGTGTCACGAAGGATGCCGGCCGCGCTGGGCGGCATCTGGCGTGGCCTTTTTACGCCCGCATCCGGCCAACGCAGATAACCTATTGGTACTAGCCCCCCGGTTCAGCTGACCGCACTGCCTACACTGGCCCGGCACCGCGCCCCCACGGCGGCGGGTGGCCCTGCGGCGGATCAAGGGTAAAATTCCCAAAGATTTGCCGTTCGCGGCCGTTGTTGTTCTGCCCCACTCTTACTTGCAGCTACCGCCCATGCGCTCTACACCCCTGTTCATTGCCCTGGCCCTGGCCACGGCCCCGCTCGCCGCCACCGCGGCCGACTGGGACAACTGGCCGACCAAGGCCACTTTCAGCGATGGCACCGAACTGGCCGCCACCGCCAACATCGCCTACGACCTCAACGACTTCTCCGGCAACAGCGGCATTGAAGATGCCGACGCCGTGCGCCGCAAGGAATTCGGCGCGACCCTGAAGAAGAAGGGCGTGTATGACGCCATGGTCTATTACGACTTCCAGTCCGATACCTGGCTGGACGTCTTCGTCCGCTTCGAAAGCAAGGCCTTCTTCGGCAGCGACATCGGGCGCTTCCGCTTCGGCTACATGAAGACCCCGGTCGGCCTGGACGCGGGTACCTCCTCGCGCGCCGGCAGCTTCCTGGAGACCGCCCTGCCCGTGCAGGCGTTCTACGAAGGCCGCCGCACCGGTGCCGAATGGGTGCTGGAGCGCCCGCAGTACCTGCTGCAGGCCGGTGCCTACGGCGGCAAGGATCTGCAGGGTGACAATCCCGGCACCACCCAGGCCGTGCGTGCGGTGTGGACCCCGGTCAAGGCCGCAGGCGACGTGATCCACCTGGGTCTGGCCTATTCGCAGGAAAACCCGCGCGGTTACCGCGATGGCCGCGATGTCTCGCACCCGGCCAGCGCCCGCCTGCGCGCACGCCCGGAAGCCGGCCTGACCGATATCCGCCTGGTCGACTCCGGTGCATTGACCACCGCCGACAAGATCGTCCGTACCGGTCTGGAAGGCATCTGGATCCGCGGCCCGTTCTCGCTGCAGGGCGAAGCGCTGCAGACCACGGTCAGCCGTGATG
Organism: Stenotrophomonas sp. TWI819; assembly: GCF_039673075.1. Taxonomy (NCBI): domain Bacteria; kingdom Pseudomonadati; phylum Pseudomonadota; class Gammaproteobacteria; order Lysobacterales; family Lysobacteraceae; genus Stenotrophomonas; species Stenotrophomonas sp. TWI819. The sequence continues at coordinate 108,042 of NZ_JBDJKY010000010.1, forward strand.
GCAAGCCGGATTACACCGGCAACGGCCAGTACGCGATGGCGAGCTGGATCCTGACCGGCGAATCGCGCCCGTACAACGCCGGTGCCGTGGCCAACGTGAAGCCGGCCCACAGCTATGGCGCGGTCGAGCTGGTGACCCGTTACAGCCGCATCGATCTGGACGAAGCCGATGTGTTTGGCGGCCGTCAGCACGACTGGACCCTGGGTGCCAACTGGTACCTGACCTCGCACTTCAAGTTCCAGGCGAACTACGTGAAGGTCGACGCCAGCCGTCGCGGCGTGCGCAGCCAGCCGGAAATCTTCGAACTGCGCGCTCAGATGCACTTCTGATCCCGCCCGGCGGACGCGTTGACGCGCGTCCGCCGTGTCCTGCCTAGACTGACGGCATGTACCGGGTCTCCCGCTATCGCCCCTGGCTGCTGATCATCGCCCTGATGCTCGGCGGCACAGTGCTGTGCGCGCTGCTGGCCGGGCGCTATGCGCAGCAGCGGGCATTGGATGACGAAAGCCTGCAGGTCCGCCGCCAGCTGGGCCTGTACGCGCAGACCCTGCAGCAGCGGATCGATCGCTTCGGCACACTGCCGCAGGTGCTGGCGCTGGACCCGGACCTGCACCAGGCCGTGTCCCACCCGCTCACCGCCGCAGAACGCCAGCGGCTGAACCTCAAACTGGCCCAGGCCAACAATGTCACCCGCGCCTCGACCCTGACGCTGATCGACAAGCACGGCATCGCCGTGGCGGCCAGCAACTGGGACCAGCCGACCACCAATGTCGGCGAGGACTACAGCTACCGCCCCTATTACCAGCAGGCGATGGCACAGGGCAGCGGGCACTTCTACGGCATCGGCATGACCACTGCCGTGCCCGGCTACTTTCTTTCCCAGGCGATCTACGACGAACGCGGCGCCGTGCTGGGTGTGGTCGCGATCAAGATCGAGCTGCGCGCGCTGGAGCAGGAGTGGCTGCAGAGCCCGGACATCGTGCTCGCCACCGATGCGCATGACGTGGTGTTCCTGGCCAACGGTGATGCGTGGCGCTACCGCCTGCTGCGCCCACTCGGCCCACAGGAGCGCAACGAGATGCTGGCCACCCGCCAGTACGCGGATCGCTCACTGCAGCCGCTGCAGGCACGTACGCTGGAGGTACTGGCCGATGGCGGGCGCATGGTGCGCATCGAGCAGCCCGCACTGCCACGGCCGGTGCTGTGGCAGACCCTGGTGCTGAGCGAGCCGCAATGGAAGCTGCACCTGCTGCATGACGCCAGTGCCAGCACGGCGGTCGGCCGCAGCGCCGCGCTGGCTGCCGGCGGCATCTGGCTGGCCTTGTGTTTCCTGGGCCTGTTCGTGCAGCAGCGCCGGCGGCTGGCGGCACACCGGCAGCGCAGCCGGCGCGAGCTGGAGAGCGTGCTCAAGCAGCACGCACAGGAGCTGCGCACCGCCCAGGACGGCGTACTGCAGGCCGCCCAGCAGGCCGACAGCGGCCTCAGCCGCAGCCTGGCGCACCTGCCACAGGGCGTGGTGGTGATCGACAACGAGCAGAAGCTGGTGGCGTGGAATGCCCGCTATCTGGAGCTGTTCCGCTTCCCGACCGGGCTGATCCGGGTGGGCCGTCCGATCGAAGAGATTTTCCACTTCAACGCGCGGCGTGGCCTGCTCGGCCCCGGGCCGATCGACGAAGCCATCGAGCGCCGCCTGAACCACCTGCGCAGCGGCCGCCCGCACATGCGTGAGAGCGAGAAAGACGACGGCACCGTGCTGGAGATCCGCGGCAACCCGTTGCCTGACGGCGGCTTCGTCACCAGCTACGCCGACATCACCGCCTACAAGAACACCGCGCGCGAGCTGCGCTCGCTCGCCGATGCGCTGGAGCATCGCGTCGCCGAGCGCACCCGCGATCTGGATGAAGCACGCCGGGAAGCCGAGCGGGCCAATCGCTACAAATCACGCTTCGTGGCGTCGGCCGTCCACGACCTGCTGCAGCCGTTGAACGCTGCGCGGATGTTCGTCTCGGTGCTGCGCGGCAAGCTGCAGGGCGATGCCCGGGAGCTCAGCGAACATGTGGACGCCGCGCTGGCCGCGCAGGACGCCATCCTCAACAGCCTGCTGGACATCTCCCGACTGGAATCGGGCGCACTGAAGACGCATGTGCGCGCGTTCGCGCTGTCGCCCCTGCTGGAAACCCTTGCCCGTGAATTCGGGCTGGCCGCCGACAGCCGCGGCCTGCAGCTGCGCTGGGTCGACACCCGTGCGGTGGTGGTCAGCGATGAGGCCCTGCTGCGCCGGATCCTGCAGAATTTCCTGTCCAATGCACTGCGTTACACCCCGCGCGGCCGCGTGCTGATCGGCTGCCGCCGCGACGGCGGTCAGCTGCGCATCGAGGTGCACGACCAGGGACCCGGTATTCCGGAGAGCCTGCAGGGCGAGATTTTCGAAGAGTTCCGACGCCTCGATGACGGCGTGGATCAGGAACGTGGCGCCGGTCTGGGCCTGGCGATCGTGGAGCGGATCGGCCGCCTGCTCGGCCACCCGATCCGGCTGCGTTCGACGTTGGGGCGTGGCAGCGTGTTTTCAGTGAGTCTGCCCCTGGGTGAGGCCGCGGACGTGGTGATCGCACCGGCACTCGCGGTCGCCCCGGTGGTCGATAGCGGCGATGACAGCCCGTTGCGCCACTGCCGGGTCTGGAGCATCGACGACGACCCGCGTGTCTGCGCCGCCACCCGCGCGCTGCTGGAGCGCTGGGGTTGTGTCGTGGAGCTGGCCGATGGACCACAGGCCGCGCTGGAGATCGCCTCGGCCTTCAACGTGCCCAAGCTTCTGCTGCTGGACGTGCGCATGGGCCAGTGGCACGGCCCGGATCTGTACGAACACCTGTGCGGCCTGTGGCACGCACGCCCGCCGGTGATCCTTGTCACCGCAGAGCGCGATGACGCGTTGAAGGCCCAGGCTGCGGAGAACGGCTGGGGCTTCCTGTCCAAACCGGTGCGCCCGCCCGCGCTGCGGGCCCTGATGACACAGCTGCTGCTACGCCACCGCAGCTGAGCCCGTACCGCTAGACGCCGGCACCCGCATCGCCTTCCGGCTCCAGCGCTTTCACCAGCACCGCCGCCTGTGTGCGGCTGTGGCATTCCAGCTTCTTCAGGATCGCGGTGACGTGCACCTTCACCGTGTTCTCGGCCAGGCCCAGCTCATAGGCGATCTGCTTGTTGAGCAGGCCATCGGCCAGGCACAACAGCACCCGGAACTGCTGCGGGGTGAGCTGCGCCAGGCGCGTGGCCAGCAGCGCATCGGATTCGGAGCGTTCGGCCGCCATCGCCGGGAACCACACCCCGCCATCGAGCACCGCCGCCACCGCCTGGCCAAGGGTCTCGGCCGGGGCAGACTTGGGAATGAAACCGGCCGCACCAAACTGCTGCGCACGCCGGATCACCCGCGGGTGGTCGTTGGAGGACACGATCACCACCGGCACGTCGGGATGCGCGCCGCGCACATGCAACAGCGAGGAGAACCCGCGTGCCCCGGGCATGGTCAGATCGAGCAGGACCAGCTCGATCTCCGCATGCTGATCGAGCGCGCTCTCCAGCGTGGCGGCGCTGGCCACTTCGATCACAGTGACCTGTGGCAGCGCCTGGCGAAGCGAATGCACGACCGCGGCACGCAGCAGGGGATGGTCGTCGGCGACCAGAACGGTGATGTCACTCATGCGGGCCATTGTAATGAGGTTGACGGCCAGCGGCCGTCACTACCGGCATCCCTGCGGCGTAGCGGACCCAACCTGCCGATACACGTTGAGTGTCTGGAGAAGAGCCCCCTTCGTGTTGAAGGGGGCGCGCCAACGGCCTCACCGCCCCTGCTGCATGCTGCCGCGCCATGCCTCCAGGAACTGGCGGCGCTTGAGCGCGTCCAGATACACCAGCAGGCCCGGGCCGAGCTGGATCGGGCGATAACTGCGCTCCGGCGAGGCGCCCCGGCGCTGGCCCGCCGCCGGCAGGATCGGCATCAAACGCGCCTCGCGGGAGAGCACCTGTTGCCCACGGGGCGACAGCAGGTAATCCAGGAACCGGCGGGCTTCCTCTGGGTGCTTTCCGCCGCGCGGGATCACCGCGGTACGCAGCATCACCAGCGTGTAGTCCTCCGGCTCGATGATGCCCAGCGGCGCGCCGGCATCGATGCGTGCCTGCGCGTAGGAGCCCAGCACGTTGTAGACCAGCGAGAGCTGGCCGCTGCTGACCCGGTCGAGCAGCACGCCCGTGCGCTCCTCCAGCTGCACCTGGTTGTCCCCCAGTGCGCCCAGCAGCGCGCCGGCCATGCTGCCGCGCTGGCCATCCTGGGTGGCGAGCAGATACCCAACGCTGCTGCGTTGGACATCGTAGGTGCCGACCCGGCCCAGCAGCGGCGCATCCGGCGCGCGCAGCAGCTCCAGCAGTTGGCGGCGTGTATGCGGCACGCGCGACGCGGGCAGCGTACGCGTGTTGTAGACCATCGCGACCGGCTCATAGCTGATGCCGAATGCCTCGTGCCGCCACTGCGCCCAGGCGGGCAACGCATCGGTCTGCGCCGAGCGATGCGCCAGCGCGTGGCCATCGTTGACCAGCTTGGCCTGCAGGTCCATGCCACTGCTGATCAGCATGTCCGGTGCGGCCGAGCCGCTGCGATCACGCAGATAGCGCGCGTACATGTCCTGGGTGATGATGTCTTCGTAGATCACCTCCGTGCCGGGATGCAGCCGCTGGTAATCGGCAATGACCGTGCCGAACACTTCGATGTCCGTCGAGCCGTGGATGCGCAGCTGCGCGGTCGGCGCGCCTTGGGCGGGGAAGCGCTGCACGTCGCCGGGATCGGCGTAAGCCGTGGCGGCAAACAGCGACATCAACATCAACAGGCCCTGCCAGCGTTTCATGCGTGTCTCCTCGGCAGCCGGATGGTGGCGATCAGGCCGCCGCCCACCCGGTTGGACAGATCGATGTGGCCACCATGGCTGTCCACCACGCGTTTGACGATCGCCAGCCCCAGCCCTGCACCACCGGCGGCCGCCCCTTCACCACGCGCGAAGCGCTCGAAAACCCGCTCCGCATCGGCCGGTGGAATGCCGGGGCCGTGGTCGGCGATGGTCAGCACGCAGTGCGTATCCTCCGTGGTCAACGCGAGCTGCAACGCGCCGTCGCCACCGTATTTGAGCGCATTGTCGATCAGGTTCTTGATCGCTTCGCGCAGCAGCAGGGCATCCCCGTTGACCCACGCCGGATCGCTGGTCACGGCCAGCTGCACGCGGGGTGCCGGCAATGCCTGTGGCAACGCCTCGTGCAGGGCCTGGTGCACGATCTCGGCCAGATCGACCAGGGCGAAACGCTGCAGGTTGGCGCGATGGATCACACTGGCATCGCTGAGCAGCTGGTTGAGCAGGCGGCTCATGTGGGTCGCGTTGCGCTCGATCGCCTCCAGGCTGCGGCGCATGTCTTCGGGGTCTTCATCATCCAGCGCCAGTTGCGCCTGTGCACGCAATGCGGCCAGCGGCGTGCGCATTTGATGCGCCGCCTCGGCCATGAAGGCACGCAGGGTTTCATTGCTGGTCGAGAGCCGGCCCATGAAGTGGTTCAAGGCGCCGACCATCTGGTCCATCTCCTGCGGTGTGGTCGCATCCAGTGGGCGCAGATCGGAGGGCTCGCGTCTGGACAACTCGCGTTCGACCCTCACCAGCGGGCGCAGCGCCCGATGCACGCCGAGCGCGACCAGCGCCAGCGACAACAGCGAGAGCACGACGATCGCCACCAGCGCGCGGGTCACCATGTCCTGTGCCAGCGCCTCGCGCGCCCGCCGGGTCTGCCCGACCTGCACACGCACTTCGGCCTGCGCGGACGGTGATGACACCCGCCGCGACACCACCACGAAGCGCACGGTTTCGCCGCTGTAGGGGGCGTCGAACAGCTGCGGGCGATCGGTCGGCGTGCGCGGTGGCGCCGGCAGATCGTCGTAGCCGGTCACGGTCTGGTTGCGCGCATCGAAAACGCGATAGAACACGCGGTCTTCCGGCGCCATGGCCAGCAGGTCGAGCGAGGCGTACGGCAGATCCACCTGCCACTGCGCATCCACCAGCGCCACCGAATCGATGATCGAGAGCGCCGAGGACACCAGCAGGTGATCGTAGGAACGGTTGGCGGCCCGCTGGCCGTAGTCACGCGCACCGAAGAACAATGCGACCGCGAACAGCGCCATCAAACCGCCCAGATACAGCCACAGCGTGCGCCGGATCGAGGTCGGTGCGCGGGCCTCAGTCACCATCGGCGCTGCCCTCGGCCGCCGCATCGTGCGCCTCAAGCAGATAGCCGCTGCCGCGCACGGTCACAATGCGCAGCGGTGCCTCGGCCAGCTTGCGGCGCAGACGCCCGACATACAGTTCGATCGCGTTGGGACCGGCCTCATCATCGAAGCCGAACAGGCCGTTGCCGATCTCGTCCTTGCCCACCACCTGCCCCAGGCGCCCCATCAGGATCTCCAGCAGACGGTACTCGCGGTTGGGCAGCTCGATCGGCTGGCTATCCAGGCTGACCCGGTGCGCGGCGTTGTCGAACTGGAAGCCACCGATCTGCACCACCTCGCTGGCCTGGCCGCGGGTACGCCGCAAGAGCACGCGGCAGCGCGCCTCGAACTCGCGGAAATCGAACGGCTTGCCCAGGTAATCATCGGCACCGACATCCAGCGCCTGCACACGGTCTTCGATGCCATCGCGCGCGGTCAGCATCAGCACCGGCGTGCTGTCACCGCGCTCGCGCATGCCCGCCAGCACGCGCAGCCCATCCAGTTTGGGCAGGCCGATATCGAGCACGACCAGATCGAACGACTGGTAGCGCAGCACGCTCGCCGCCGCCAGCCCGTCGCTCTGCCAGTCCACGGCGTGCCCACTGCGGCGCATGCGGCGGACGATCGCGTCGGCCAGGTCCGGGTTGTCTTCCACCAGCAGGATGCGCATCGGTCGGGATCGGGAAAGGTGCACGAATGCTAGCGCGTGCAGCCGCATCCGTGCGCTTCGCTGCGGTGCAGCAATGGCTGACAGGTGGATGACAGCATCCCGGCACTAGGCTGCGCCAACGCGACACCACCGAATACACGGTACCTGGGAGGGGCCATGGAACTGAACGCATTGCGCTGGTGCATGCCGGCCGCCTGCACGCTGTTGTTGGCCGCACCGGCCTGGGCCGCCGACGCCAGCGACGACGACCGTCCGGTCACGGCCAGCCTGGGCGGCCGCCTGCATCTGGACTTCGCCGATTTCCACAATGACCGCCGCGGCACGCCGAACAAGGACGACACCGAGATCCGTCGCGCATGGCTTGACGTATCCGGCAAGTTCTTCGTGGTCGACTACAAGCTGGAAGCGGATTTCTCCGGCGACCGGGTCGAGGCCAAGGATGTGTTCGTCAGCCGCAGCTTCGGCGATGCCGGCAAGCTCACCGTGGGCCAGTTCAAGCAGTTCTTCTCGCTGGATGACCGCACCAGTTCCAACTACGGCACCTTCCTGGAGCGCGGCAATGCCGGCACCACGCTGGCGCCGCTGTATCGCCTCGGCGCCTCCTGGCAGGCCGCGCGCGGCGACATGACCTGGGCCGCCAGCGCCTACAGCCTGGAAAGCATCGACGCGTGGCAGGTCAAGGGCCGTGCCGCAGGTGGCCGCGCGACCTGGGCACCTGGCGCCACGGCCGGTGATGTCCTGCATCTGGGCCTGTCGCTGGCGCATGAGCGCTACGACAACCCGGGCGCCGACGGCGTCCCTGCCCTGCGCATCCGCCCGCGCCCGGCCGGTCACCTCTCCGACAACAGCCGCCTGACTCTGGTCGATTTCTCGGCCGGTCGCGATACCGACGTCAACAAGTGGTCGCTGGAATACGCACAGGTGAACGGGCCGCTGTCCTGGCAGGGCGAGTTCAGCGGCGCCACCTTCGACGACGGCAGCCAGCGCGGCAAGGTGCTGGCCGGCTACGGCCTGGTCAGCTGGTTCGTCACCGGCGAATCGCGCGTGTACGACCGCAAGACCGGGCGCTTCGGCCGGGTCAAGGATTTCCAGCACGCCGCCGGCGCGTTCGAACTGGCACTGCGCTATGACCAGATGCGCGGCGACCAGCACCTGATCGGCCAGCCCGACCTGCGCGACGGCCAGACCGAGGCGTGGACCCTGGGTGGCAACTGGTACATGCGCCCGAACCTGCGCTTCATGCTCAACCTGATCGAAAGCCGCAACCGCGACCGCCTGGCCGAGGCCACCGTGGACCGCACCCGCGCGGTCACCGGCCGCCTGCAGTACGACTTCTGATGCCCACTTTCCGCACCGTTTCTTCTGGAGAATGCAGATGATGCTGAGCATCCTCGGCTTTGGCATGGTCATTACATTCATGTACTTGATCATGAGCAAGCGGCTCTCGCCGCTGGTCGCCCTCATCACCATTCCGATCCTGTTCGCGCTGATCGGCGGCTTTGCGGCCGGCATCGACGACATGATGCTGGAAGGCATCAAGAAGATCGCGCCGACCGGCGTGATGTTGATGTTCGCCATCCTGTACTTCGGGGTGATGATCGATGCGGGCCTGTTCGATCCGCTGGTGCGGATCATCCTGCGCTTCGTCAAGGGCGACCCGATGAAGATCGTGCTCGGCACCGCCATCCTGGCGATGCTGATCTCGCTCGACGGTGATGGCTCGACCACGTACATGATCACCGTGTCGGCGATGCTGCCGCTGTATCAGCGCCTGGGCATGAACGCGTTGAACATGACCTGCGTGACCATCCTCGCCGGTGGCGTGATGAACCTCACCCCGTGGGGCGGCCCGACCGCGCGTGCGGCCACCGCGCTGCATGTGGACCCGGCCGACGTGTTCGTGCCGTTGATCCCCTCGATGGTGATCGCCTGTGCCGGCGTGCTGGTGCTGGCCTGGTACCTGGGCATGAAGGAACGCCGTCGCCTGGGCGTGGTGACCCTGCCGCAGGGCGGCAGCTGGATGGACAACAGCGTCTCCGATGATGGCAACACGCTGCCGACGGTGGAAGACGCCGAAGACACCAAGCGCCCGAAGCTGCTGTGGGTCAACCTGGGCCTGACCATCGCCCTGATGACCGCGCTGATCCTGGGTGTGCTGCCGATGCCGGTGCTGTTCATGGTCGGCTTCGCGATCGCCCTGGTGATCAATTACCCGAACCTGGCCGAGCAGCGCCGCCGCGTGGTCAATCATGCCGGCAACGTGCTGTCGGTGGTCTCGCTGATCTTCGCGGCGGGCATCTTCACCGGCATCCTCAACAACACCGGCATGGTCGAGGCGATGTCGCACAGCTTCCTGGCGATCATCCCCGACAGCTGGGGCCCGTACCTGGCGGTGATCACCGCGCTGGCCTCGATGCCGTTCACCTTCTTCATGTCCAACGACGCCTTCTACTTCGGCGTGCTGCCGATCCTGTCCGAAGCGGCCGGTAACTACGGCATCACCCCGGTGGAGATGGCCCGCGCCTCGCTGGCCGGCCAGCCGGTGCATCTGCTCAGCCCGCTGGTGCCCTCGACCTACCTGCTGGTCGGCCTGGCCAAAGTGGAGTTCGCCGATCACCAGAAGTTCACCCTGAAGTGGGCCATCGCCATTTCGATGCTGCTGATGTTCGGTGGGCTGCTGTTCGGCCTGTATCCGCTTGCGTCCTGATCCGCCTACCAAGGAGCGTTCCGCCATGACTCTTCGCATCGCATACGTCACCAGCGCCATGGGCAGTGTCGGCACTGCCATCTGCCAGAAGCTGGCCCGCAACGGCCACACCGTGGTCGCCGGCTGCGCGCCCAATTCGCCACGCAAGGCCGCCTGGCTGCGCGAGCAGCGCGAACTGGGCTTCGATTTCATCGCCTCGGAAGGCAATGCCGCGGACTGGGCGTCGACGGTGGCCGCGTTCGCCAAGGTGAAGGCCGAGGTCGGCGAGATCGATGTGCTGGTCAACAATGCCGGCGGCAGCCGCGATGTACTGTTCCGCCAGATGAGTCCGGACGATTGGAACGCGGTGATGGGCTCGAACCTGCATGCGCTGTTCAACATCACCAAGCAGGTGATCGATGGCATGAGCACGCGCGGCTGGGGCCGGATCGTGAACATCGGCTCGGTGAGTGCGCACAAGGGCCAGATCGGCCAGGTGAACTTCGCGACGGCGAAGGCGGCGATGCATGGCTTCAGCCGGGCGTTGGCCAATGAGGTGGCGACGCGGGGGGGGACGGTGAATACGATTTCGCCGGGCTATATCGCGAGTCAGTCGATCAGCAGTTTTCCGCCGGATGTGTTGGATCGTCTGGCAGGTTCGGTGCCGATCCGGCGGTTGGGCAAGCCGGAGGAGGTGGCGAGTCTGTGTGCGTGGTTGGCGTCGGACGATGCGGCGTATGTGACGGGTGCGGATTATGCGGTGAACGGTGGTCTGCACATGTTCTGACGGTTTTGCGCATCCCGCGTGATGCGTGGCCTCCCCCACGAGGTGAGCCGCGATGCTGGTTGGCATCGCGGCTTTTTTTCTTTTGCTTCCGAGGTTTCGGGAACGTTGGGCTATTTGCAATGGCAATGGCAACAGAAACTGCAACTGCGGGGCAAAAGCCGGACTTCAGGGCGGTGTCGCGCTGGGCAGGCACGGGTGGGTTGGCGGGACCCGCTGCAAGTACGTCCATGTAAGCTCGTGTGTTGCCATCCATGGCAACACACGGTCCCGCCAACCCACCCGTGCCTACCCTTTGACAGGACGCTGGTGCGCAACGAAAGAGCCGTCGCTTGGTGCTGCCGTTGCTTTGGCCTGCCTTCGTGGATTCGTTCGCTTCGTTGACTTGATTGCCCTGCTTGGCTGCTTGGACCGCAGAGGACCGCTTGCCCTGCTTGGTCCGCTTGGCTCGCTAGGTTCGATTGATCTGCGTAGCTTTACCAGCTGAGCTGGCTCAGCTCGAGTCGCCTCGGACCTGTCCGTCTGCAGCGTTGCTTTGCTTCGCCATGGCCACCAGCCAACTGTCGGAGGCGTGGGGTGTGTGGGTTGGCGGGACCGTTGTGCCGCATGGATGCGGCTCACGAGCCCCCATGGATGGGTTTACGGCGCGTCCCGCGAACCCACACACCCCATGCCTGGCCCAGTCATCTGAGAAGTAAAGCCACCGACCAACGGTCGGTGGCTGCCCTTGCCCAAGCAAGCGGAGATCAGAACTCCGCAGCCACCGTCATGAACACCTGACGCGGCGCACTCGCGTGGATCGCATAGCGCGTTCCGGTCGGATCCGTCGGCGCAAACGAACTCAGCTGCCCGGCATACCGCTTATTGGTCAGATTGGTCGCATTGAGCGACACCTTGATATCGCGCAACCCCATGCCCGGCCCGAACGAATACCCCATCCCCGCATCGAACGTCGTCACACCCGGCACCGACTGATCGTTCGTGTAAGTGTAGTAACGCTTGCCCGTGTACTTCGCACGCAGGCTGGCGAAGAAGCCATCGCGGTTCCAGCTGATCTCACTGGAGGCCATGCGCTCGGGCGTGTCCACCGTGATCTTGCCGGCCACCGGCACGATCGCACCGCCCGAGGTGTAGTTGTCCTCGTAGGTGGTCTTATTCCACGAGAGCGCGTTGTACCACTGCAGGCCATCCATCGGCTTGAGGATGAAGGTCAGTTCCGCGCCGCGGCTCTTCACCGAGCCCACGTTGATGAAGCGCGTGATGCACTCCGGGCGCGTGCCCACTTCGATGCTGGTGCAGGGGTTGAGCGAGAGCAGGCGGTTGTCGAAGGTCACGTGATAGGCCGCGAGGGAGGCCTGGTACTTTTCGCCGAAGGTACGGAAGCCGGCTTCCAGCGTCTTGGACTTCTCCGGTTCCAGCCCGGCGCTGGCCGCGAAGGATTCCGGCGAGACCTGCAGCGGGCCGCCGCTGCCACCACCGACGAAGGCGGCGATGTTCTCCGAGTACGAGGCGAACACTTCCTGGTTCGGGCTCAGCTTGAAGCCGATGCCCGCCTGCGGCAGCACCGATTCCTTGGCGGTCAGCGTGCCCGAGGCATAGCTGGCTTCGGTGCCCGGCTTGGCGTTGGCGGTCATGCGGGTGTTCGGGCTCTTGATGCCCACATCCACGGTCAGGCGGTCGTCCAGGAAGCGCATGCGGTCCTGCACGTAGAACTGGCGCGTGCGGATGTCGAAGTCCTGATCGAACAGGCGGCGGTCCGGGTGGTTGAGGTAGCCGTCATCCAGGAACGGACCGGTGATGTAGTAGAAATTGCGCTCGACGTTGTGGTCGTTGCGCTCGTACCACAGCCCCGCTTCCAATTCGTGGATGCCCCACTGCCAGCTCAACGCGGCGGTGATGCCCTGGCGGTTGATGGTGTAATTGGTGCTGCGGATGGAGATCGGCAGCATCTCCGGGGTGCCGGGGTTGGACGGCTGGCCCGGTGCCCACCAGTGGCCCTGGCCACGGTTCTCGTGGTGGTAGCCAAGCAGCTTCAGGCGGGCGCTGTCGCCCAGCGCGAGGTCGGCATCCAGCGAGTACAGGTTGTCGTCGCGCAGTGCGCGACTCTGGTAGTACGCGTCATCGATGCTGTTGACGCCACCGGTGAACGCGCACTTCTGCGCGTTGTAGGTGCCCGGCGCGCAGTAGGCGGCGGCGACCGCGCGATCCCAGTCCGGTGCGTAGATGTTCCAGTCCCAGCCGAGGCCACGTGCGAGCATGCTCTTGGACAGGTAGGCGTAGTTGGCCTGGCTCACGCGCGAGGTGGCAGCGAAGGCACCGAAGCGGTTGTCACCCACGTTCCAGATCGCCTTGGCGTTGAACTGGCGGGTGGTCTGGTTCTGGTTCGGTTCGGCCCACATGTCCGAATCCTGATGCACGCCGGACACATAAGCCGAGAAGCCGTTGATGTCGCCGGTGTCCACGCGCAGGTAGCCGCGGCGCTGGTTGTCATCGCCGACGGTGACGCTGGCCTTGCCGCCGAACTCGGTGGACGGGTCCTGCGAGAAGTACTGGATGGTGCCCCCGAGGTTGCTGGTCGAGGCGACGCCCAGCGAGCCGATGCCCTGCGACAATTCTGCGCCGGCGAGATTCTCGGCGATCAGCGCACGGGCGATGCTCAGGCCGTTGTAGTTGCCGTAGCTGTTGTCGCCCAGCGGAATGCCGTCCAGTGTGTAGCCCAGGCGGCTCTTGTCGAAGCCGCGCAGGCTGATCGTCTGCGATTCTTCGTTGGCGCCGAAGGCATCGTTGGACTGCACGGAGACGCCCGGCAGGCGATCGAGGATCTTCTGGCCGCTGGTGCCCGGCGGCAGCACTTCCTTGTCCACGGCCGTGATGCGCTGCACCTGGCGGGTCTCACCCTGGCCGATCACCGAAACGGTGTCCAGGGTCTGCGCGCTGAGCGCGACGTTGGCAGCGGCGGTGGCGTCTACATCGGCAGCGTGGGCATTGGCGGCGCACAGCGCGAGCGCCACCGCGATCGTCAGGGGTCGGGTAAGCATGGTCGTCCGTTACATGGGGGAAGATGACCTGCGCAATGCAGGTGCATGACCAGCATGCGAGCGGAAGATGAAAGGATGTTTACGGTTCAGCGCATCACAGATGAATTGCGATGCAGTGCTCATTAACGCACTGGGCGCACGTAGAAGGCGCGCGAGCTTGCCGGCCAGCGGCCGGCACTACTCGGGGGCGAGCTGATCCATGCGGATGCGGTTGGCGAACAGCGAGAACGCGAGCATGCCGGCCAATCCGTTCGCGCGGCTGACCCAGTGCGGCAGCCAGCGCGGTGGGCGCAGGATGCCTTCTTCAAACAAGGGGGCGAAGGCGATCGCGTCGGTCAGCGACATCTTGCCGGCGAACAACCAGCGGCAGACCTGCAACCGATCTTCAGCCAGCATGTGGCGGAAGAAGGTGTGCACCGAGACCAGCCCGCGCAGATACACGGTGTCCTTGGTGAAGGCCGCGCCGCCGCTCGGCGGCACCCCGCGGAACACGCGCTGGGCGGAGGCGAAACTCTCTTCGTTGTTCTGGCCGGCCTCGCAGAAGTAGCGGAACACCTCGATGAAATCGGCCCCTTCGCGCGCCATGGCGATGGCTTCGGTGCGCAGGCTGATGCGCTTGAGGCGCTCGATGTCGATGCTGCCGGTGATCTGCTCGGCGAACGTGGCCAGTCCTTCCTGGGTGGCAGTGACCCGCGGCGAGGACAGCGCCAGGCTGGGCAGGTGCGGCTGCTCGCGGCCATTAAGCGCGGTCAGCGAGTGCACCAGCGCCTCGTGGTGGAACAGCTGCGCACGGTCGTAGGCGCTGAAGCGCGCACTGGTGCGCAGGCGGATCCGGTTCGGGCCGGCGGCGGCCTTGGAGATCAGGTCGGGATCCAGCTGGACGCTGATGATGCGCGATTCGAAGAAGGCATCCAGATCACTCTGCAGCTGCAACTGCAGCGCCGTGGCCGAGACCGGCACCTGTTCTTCGGGCGCGAGCAGCTCGTGGTCCAGCTCCTGCGCGATCTGGATGAAGTGGCGGGCGGCATCGCGGGTGCTGGGGCCGTTGCCGGGCAGCGGCTGCTCGGGCGCGCCGAACAGCTCCACCGAGTAACGATCCACCTCGGCGGTGCCCAGCGATTCCAGCAGGCCGGCGGCTTGGTCCCAGCTGTGCGCCGAGCGCTGTACGTACAGGCCGATGGGATGGTCGGGATCGCATTGCACGCTGATCGCGGCCAGCCGATGGCGGGTATCGGTGAAATCGAGCTTGGGGTAGTCGACCTGCGGCAGCACCGGCTGACCGCGGGCGACGCTGGCCAGGAACGGCGCCTGCAGCGCGGCCGGCCAGCTGGTCAGTCCCAGCAGTTTGATCCCGCCTACCGCCTCGACCAGTTGTGCGTCGAGCGCGGTGTGGTGGGCGACGTCACGATCCACGGTCATTGGCGTGTCCATGGACGGACAGTAGCAAAAGCTATCGTCGGCCGCCCTTTCCGCCCGGGCGCCACTGCGCGCCCTTGCCGACGTGCTTGCGCTCGATGGCCTGCTGCGCCTGACGCACGGCCAGCTTGGCAGCGGCGGCAGCCACTTCTTCTTTCAGCTTGAAGTAGTTGAGCAGGCGCTCTTCATCCAGCGTGCCGTCATCGATGGCCGCGCGGATCGCACAGCCCGGCTCACGCTGGTGGGCGCAGTCGCGGAAACGGCATTGTGCCGACAGGGCTTCCACGTCGGAGAAGCCGCCTTCGCTCAGGGCCTCCTCGCCGGTCGGCTTGAGCTCGCGCATACCGGGCGTATCGATCAGGCAGGCTCCGGCCGGCAACGGGATCAGCGCACGATGGGTGGTGGTGTGGCGGCCGCGCGAGTCGTTGACGCGCACATCGGCGGTCTTCATGCGCTCGTGCCCGAGCAGCGTATTGGTCAGGGTCGACTTGCCCGCACCGGAGGAGCCGACCAGTACCACGGTCTGGCCAGCCGCGAGCCATGGCAGCAGGGCCGAGGCGCTGGCCGGGTCCTTGCCGTTGATCGCCAGCAGCGGAATGTTCTGCGCCGCCAGTTCTTCCAGCACGTCCAGGGCATCCTGGCTGTACTCGGTCTGGTCGGCCTTGGTCAGCACCACCACCGGCTGTGCACCGCCCCCGCCGACCAGCAGCAGGTAGCGCTCGATCCGGCGCGGATTGAAGTCCGCATCCAGCCCGCAGACGATGAACACCGTATCGATGTTGGCCGCGATCACCTGCTGGTGGTAATGCTCGCCCGCCGCGCCACGCTTGATCGCGGTACGCCGGGGCAGCAGGGCAACGATCTTGATGCCCTCCAGCAGCACCCAGTCGCCGACCGCCGCGCGCTCGTGGCTGGGGAAGCGTGGGCGCTGCCATTCCGGCGGGGACTCGGTCTTGATCGCCGCTTCCGGCGCATCGGAGACGATGTACCCGGTGCGATGCTGCTCGATCACCCGGCCCGGGCGCGCCTGCGGGAACTGCTCGAACAGGGCCTGCCAGTCCGGCAGCTCCGGGCCGCCCGGCCAGGGCCAGCCAATGGTCTGCAGGGCAAGGTAATCAGTGGGTTCGCTCATCGTGCCCATTCTAATGGGTGTGGCGACCAGGCGTTGCCGCAGGGGACCAGCGCACGCGTGGACGGACGAAAATCCTTTCATCTGCAACTGCCTTGCAGGGCCGGGCGTTGGGCCGGAAACGCTTGCCCTGCAACGCAACAATTCCGCTACCATGCGGTTTCCATGCCTGAATGACGGCCCGTTCATGTCCACGCCCCCGCTGAAGCCGCTCGCCACCCGCGAGCGCCTGTCCGAAGTCCGCTACGAGATCCGGGGCGAACTGGCGCGACGAGCGCGGGAGCTGGAGGCCCAGGGCCGCAAGCTGATCAAGCTCAATATCGGCAACCCGGGCAACTTCGGGTTCCGCGCGCCTGAGCATCTGCAGCGTGCGATCGCCGATGACATGGGCCGCACCGATCCGTACACCCACCAGCAGGGCCTGCCGGAGGCGCGCGAAGCCATCGCCGCCGCCTACGCCCGTCGCGGTGCACCCGATGCGCACCCGGACCGGGTGTTCATCGGTAATGGCGTCAGTGAGCTGATCGACCTGTCGCTGCGCGCCCTGCTCAACCCGGGCGACGAAGTGCTGGTGCCCTCGCCGGATTACCCGTTGTGGTCGGCCGCGACCATCCTCAACGATGGCCGCCCGGTGTATTACCGCTGCGCACCGGAGAACGGCTTCCAGCCCGACCCGGTCGAGATCGAGGCGCTGGTGTCCTCGCGCACCCGCGCGATCGTGCTGATCAACCCGAACAACCCCAGCGGCGCCAGCTACTCGCGCGATCTGCTGGAGCGCATCGTCGCCATCGCCGCCAAGCACAACCTGCTGCTGATGGTCGATGAGATCTACGACCAGATCCTGTACGACGACGCGCAGTTCCATGCGGTCGCGCCACTGGCCGGCGACCACCCGTGCATCACCTTCAGCGGCCTGAGCAAGGTGCATCGCGCCTGCGGCTGGCGCGTGGGCTGGGCGATGCTGTCCGGCGCGGGCGAGCGGCTGGGCGAGTTCCGCGCGGCGATGGACCTGCTCAGCGCGCTGCGCCTGTGCGCCAACGTGCCGGGCCAGTACGCCATCGATGCGGCGGTCAACGGGCCGGACACCATCTCGCCGCTGTGCGCGCCCGGTGGCCGTCTGTATGAAACCCGCCGCGCGGTGATCGAGGCCTGCAACGCCAGCGAGCATCTGTCGCTGGTGGCCCCGGCCGGCGCGCTGTACGCATTCCCGGCGGTGGTCGGTGCGGCGGCACGCAGCTTCGATGACCATGATTTCGCGCTGGAACTGATGAACGAGGAAGGCGTGCTGGTGGTCCCGGGCTCAAGCTTCAACGTGCCTTACCGCCACCACTTCCGCGTGACCCTGCTGCCCGAGCCGGAGGTGATGCGCGATGTGTTCGCCCGCATCGACCGCGCCCTGGCACGCCGTGCCGAGGCCAACACGAAGGTGGTCCCGCTCAAGCCGCGCAGTGCGGTGGCCTGATGGGCCTGCCGTACCTGGCGCTGGGCGATTCCTACACGATCGGCGAAGGCGTCGAGCCGGCCGGGCGCTGGCCGATGCAGTTGGCCGCGGCCCTGCGCGATATCGGCGTGGACGTGGACGACCCGACGATCATCGCCACCACCGGCTGGACCACCGACGAGCTTGAGGCTGGCATCGATGCCGACGCACCGCAGGGTCCCTTCGAGCTGGTGAGCCTGCTGATCGGGGTCAACGATCAGTACCGCGGGCGCAGCGTGGACGAGTACCGCCCGCGTTTCACCGCCCTGCTGCAGCGCGCGCTCGCCTTCGCCGCCGACCGTGCACCGCGCGTGCTGGTTCTCTCGATCCCGGACTGGGGCGTGACCCCCTATGCCGTGGCATCCGGCCGCGACCGCGTGCAGATCGGGCAGGAACTGGATGCCTGCAACGCTGCCGCTGCGGCCATCTGCGCCGAGCATGACGTCGCGTTTGTCGACATCACCGACCTGAGCCGCCAGCTGGGCGGCGAGAGCGTCATGCTGGCCGAGGATGGTCTGCATCCGTCCGCCGCGATGTACACGCTGTGGCACCAGCGCGCCTTCGAAGTAACGCGCGTGCTGTGGGCGGAGCCGACCCGCTGAGCGAGGCCGCGCTGCCGCTGGCCAGGGAGCAGGCCCGCAGGATCGCCACGGCGTTCCTGCCGCCGCAGCGGTTCGGCAATCGCCGCGATTATTACTACAGCCGCGGCAAGCTCGGCAGTGATCCGCTGTATCCCGGCGTGCTCGCCGCGTTGAACGATGCGCCCGCGGCGCCGTTGCTGGATATCGGCTGCGGCCTGGGGCTGCTGGCCCACGTGCTGCGCCAGCAGGGCAGCACACTTGCGTATCACGGTGTGGACATCGACGCTGGCAAGGTCGCCCGCGCCGAGCAGGCCAGCGCCCGCGCCGCGCTGCCGCAGGCACGGTTCACCTGCATGGACGCCAGTGCCGCCCTGCCCGCCCACCACGGCAACGTCGCGTTGCTTGACGTGCTGCAATACCTGCCCGCCCCCGCCCAGACGCAACTGCTGCTCGATGCCGCCGCGCGCGTGGCACCCGGCGCACGGCTGGTGATCCGCACCACGCTGGCCGACCACAGTGGTCGTGATCGCACCACGCGGATCACCGACATGCTCGCGCACCTGGTGGGCTGGATGGGCACGCGCCCACGCCACTATCCCGATGCCGAGAGCCTGCGCACCCCGTTGGAAGCCGCCGGGCTGCACCTGCGGGTGACACCGCTGTACGGCAATACCCCGTTCAACAACTGGCTGATCGTCGGCGATCGTCCGCTCGCTGCGTAGTCGCCGCGGCTCGCGCCGCGGGCCGCACACGCGCATACTCCCGCCCCCCTTCCGGCAAGGAGCCGCCCATGCCCCGACAGACCCGACATTCCGCGCTTGGCATCGCCGCGCTGATCGTCAGCGCCTGTGGCCTGGTGATGCTGCTGCTGAGCATGCATTACGCGCATGCGCCCGAACACGCGGCCATGCGCGAGCTGCCGTGGTCGCTGGCGGCACTGCTCGGCAGCAGTGTCGGCCTGGCCATCCTGGCCCTGCTGCTCGGTCTCGGCAGCGTACTGCAGCCACGCCGGCGCCGTCTGTTCGGCATCATCGCGCTGCTGGTGACACTGGGCGTGCTGATCGCCCAGCTCTCGCTCGGCGGCTGGATCCGCGACCAGTGGCATGCCTCGCATCCCCCGGCCGACGCCGCCCGCGCGCAGCCCCTCGCCCACTGAATCGTCCGTTGCACCGCATCAACAAGGAGCCCCGATGCACACCCCTCATTCCGGCATGGGTATTGCCGCGTTCATCACCGCCCTGGGCGGCGCCATGTTGATGCTGGGCCTGATCGTCGTGGCCGGCGTTATCGAAACCACGACCCCCGGCGGCATGGAGGAGACCTCGATGTCGGCGATCCTGGTCGGCCTCGGCCTGATGTGCACCGCGCTGATGCAGCTGGTGGCCTTCGGCCTGGGCGTCGCCGGTGCATTTCAGGCAGACCGCCGCCGCGTGTTCGCGATCCTCGGCCTGGTGATCTCGATCGGCAGCATCCTCGGTGTGGTGCTGCTGATGATCATCGGCTCCCTGAGCTGATCCCGGCCTGCGCCGGGCACCGACCTGGCGTCAGTCCGGCAGACCGGCGTGCAGGCCATGGGCCTGCACCGCCTGCAGCACCGCCTCGATGATGGCCAGGTTGTGGCCATGTGCGGCGCCCTCGTGCAGCAGCACGATGCTGCCCGGCACCAGATCACGGGTGATCCGGTCGACCACCTGATCGGGCGTGCACTCCACCCCGTCGAATCCGCGCGCGGTCCAGCCGACGCGGGTCAGCTGCCACTGCTTCAACGCGGGGGCGACGAACGGGTTGGTCATGCCGACCACCGAGCGATACCAGCGCGGTGGCGTACCGGCGATCGCGGTGAGAGCCTGCTGGCATTGCGCGATCTCCGCGGCCATGGCCTGTCGCCCCAGCCGCCAGAACCGTGCCTGCGGGTGCCGATGGCTGTGGTTGCCCAGACTGTGCCCGCGGGCGAGGATCGCGCGGACCAGCTCCGGCTGCGCCTGCGCGCGTTCACCGACCAGGAAAAAGGTCGCCCTGGCCTCGTAGCGGTCCAGCAGATCGAGCACCGCCGGGGTTTCCGCCGACGGGCCATCATCGATGGTCAGCCAGACCTTGCGGGCATCCCCGGGCAGGCGGCTGAGCACCGGGGCATAGAAGCGGCTGTTGGGGAGGAACACCGGCACCATGAACAGGGCATGGGTCGCCACCATCAGCGGCAGGCCGTATCGCCAGCCCCAGGCGGCCCAGACCAGCACCACCAGCAGCTGCGACAGCA
This sequence comes from Stenotrophomonas sp. TWI819, assembly GCF_039673075.1. Classification (NCBI taxonomy): domain Bacteria; kingdom Pseudomonadati; phylum Pseudomonadota; class Gammaproteobacteria; order Lysobacterales; family Lysobacteraceae; genus Stenotrophomonas; species Stenotrophomonas sp. TWI819. The sequence goes on from NZ_JBDJKY010000010.1 coordinate 128,375, forward strand.
CCAGCCACGGCACCCAGCGCCAGGGGCGGCGGGGAATGCGATACAACGTTTCCGGTACGGTCATGCCCCATGATGCCATGCCGCGTAGAATAGGCGGTTCGCATATCCGGACCCTGACCGTCATGTCCCTTGATCCCGCCCTGCGCTCGCGCATCGAATCCATTCTCAACGCCAACCGCGTCGTGCTGTTCATGAAGGGTCAGCCGAGCATGCCGCAGTGCGGTTTCTCGGCCAAAGCCGTGGGCGCCCTGCAGGACCTCGGGGTGGAGTTCGACCACGTCAACGTGCTGGCCGACGCCGACATCCGCGAAGGCATCAAAGCCTATGGCGAGTGGCCGACCATTCCGCAGCTGTACATCGACGGCGAACTGATCGGTGGCAGCGACATCATCCTGCAGATGGCCGGCAACGGTGAGCTGAGCAGTGTGCTCGGCCTCGCTGCCCCTGACCGCACTCCGCCGCGTATCACCGTGACCCCGGCCGCCGTGGAAATGCTGCGTGGCGCGCTGGCCGATTCCCCGGGTGCCTCGCTGCAGCTGGGCATCGACGCGCGCTTCCAGCCGAGCTTCCAGCTGGCCCCGCACGACGACAACGCGATCGCCGCCGAGTCCAACGGCCTGCGCGTGCAGTTCGATCTGGCCAGCGCCCGCCGCGCCGAAGGCATCACCATCGACTGGGTCGACGACATCCGCGGCAAGGGCCTGGCGATCGACAACCCGAACGCGCCCAAGGCCGTGCAGGAACTGAGCGTGCGCGACGCCGACGACCAGCTCCGCGCCGGCAGCATCACCGTGGTCGACGTGCGCCCCGCCGACGAGCGTGCGATCGCGGCGATCAACGCCCCGTTCGAAACCTTCGACGGTGACAACCGCGCCCGCCTGGAAGCCCTGCCCAAGGACACCGCGCTGGCCTTCCTGTGCCACCACGGCGGCCGCAGCGCACAGGCGGCCGAGCAGTTCCGCGCCCTGGGCTTCACCAAGGTGTCCAACATCACCGGCGGCATCGACGCCTGGTCGAACGAGGTGGACAACGGCGTGCCGAAGTACTGATCTTCAGCACGTTGCGGGACAAGAAAAACGCCGGCATTGCCGGCGTTTTTTTGTTCGTGGTGCCGGTGGCGTCCATCCACCGGCTACCCCGCAAATCCGCCCTCGGCCAGATAATCCAGCTCTTCCGGCGTCGGCATCCGACCCAGCACGGCATTGCGGTGCGGGAAGCGGCCGAAGCGGCGGATGATGTCGCGGTGCAGCTCGGCGAACTGCAGGTATTCCTTGTCGCCCAGCACATCGAACATCGCCACCGAACGCTCCTGGTCCTGCGGATCCTCGGAGTGCTCGAAGGGCAGGTAGATGAAGGCACGCAGCTTGGGCACCAGCTGCAGGTCCAGGCCCTCCTCTACCGCACGCATGGCGTAATGACGTGCAAGGCCATCGGTGGCGTAGGAGTGCGCCGTATCGCGGAAGCAATTGCGCGGGAACTGATCGAGCAGGATCATCAGTGCGAGCGCGCCTTCGGCGCTGCTCAGCCAATGCTCGCGGGCGCGGCGGGCGGCAGCGAAATGTTCTTCCTGGAACTGCTGGCGGAAGCGCGCGTCGAACGCGTCATCGCGCGCGAACCACTTCTGCGGTCCAGCGTCGCGCCAGAATTCCACTACTTGTGCCGCCACGTCCATTTACTACCCCTGTAGGTGGCGCCCCAAGACGCTCACCCGTTCCATTGCCGTTACTCGTCAAAGCGCAGGTGGCGGACCGACTTGCCGTTGCGCCGTATTAGCTTAAGCGCCTCGATACCGATCTGGATATGGTTCTCGACGAACTGGGAGCTGACCTTGGCATCGGACGCCTCGGTTTTCACTCCATCGGGGATCATCGGCTGGTCGGAGACCAACAGCAAGGCCCCGATCGGAATATGGTTGGCAAAGCCGGCCGCGAACAGGGTCGCCGTCTCCATGTCGATGGCCATGCAGCGCATCACCCGCAGCTTTTCCTTGAACGCCTCGTCGTGCTCCCAGACCCGGCGATTGGTGGTGTAGACGGTGCCGGTCCAGTAGTCGTGGCCCAGGTCGCGGATCATGGTGGAGACCGCCCGCTGCAGGGCAAAGGCCGGCAGGGCCGGGACTTCCGGCGGCAGGTAGTCGCTGGAGGTACCCTCGCCGCGGATCGCGGCGATCGGCAGGATCAGGTCGCCCAGCTGGTTCTTGCGCTTGAGCCCACCGCATTTGCCCAGGAACAGCACGGCTTTGGGCATCACCGCTGACAGCAGGTCCATGATGATGGCCGCGTTGGGACTGCCCATGCCGAAGTTGATCAGGGTGATGTCGTCGCTGGTGACGCTGGCCATCGGCCGGTCCGCGCCCTGGATGGGGGCGCCGGTCAGCTGGGAGAAGGTGTGCAGGTAGCCACCGAAGTTGGTCAGCAGGATGTGCTGGCCAAACTGCTCCAACGGCACGCCGGTGTAGCGCGGCAGCCAGTTTTCGACGATGGCCTGTTTGGTTTTCATGGGGATATTCCAACAAACGGCAGGCAACAATTCTGCGAGACGGGCCGCGCGGCGTCGAGCGGGCCGCTCACTCCGGGTGGTCGATACCATCGGCCCTGCCCTTGAGGACAAGGGAGGCCAGCGAAAGGACCGCAGCCGGTATGACCAGCAGCAAGACGAGGGCCGTCGGCGCACCAAAGGCCCAGAGCGAGGCGGCAAAGGCGATGGAGGATATGCCTACCCACGGAAAGGAGTACTGGATCCGTTTGACCGACAGGTAGCTGGCGGTGGCCGTCAGCAGGGAGAAGGCTGCGAGCGTGATGCGCACCTCCTTTGGCAGCCCGCTGGGTGACGCCTCGAAAAACCCGGCGACCAACATAAGACCGGACGCGAATGCCAGCAGGACGAGCAACCGGTAGTAATGCCTGGCGTGCTTGCGATCAAAGCCTTCGGTTACGTTCATCGATACTTCCTTGTAGATGCAGGGCGGCGCGGACGACTCGCGCCTGTCTGACCATTCCACGCTGGATGATCACGACGCAAGTGGCGATCGCGACCTCACGGCAACAGACGAGAAAAAGGCGGCCAATGGCCGCCTTTTTCCGTTTACCGGTACCGCTGGATCAGAACTGCACGGACCAGCGCGCGGTGACGCTGCGGTCGCGGGCGTCATCACCGAAGGTGCCGTTGTAGCCCAGCTCCAGCTGGTTGCGCGGGCTCAGCCAGGCCGACAGGCCCAGCTCGGCAACCACGGCGTTGTCGGCGATCGCCGCACCGCTGACAGCAAAGCTGCTGCCACCGGTCCAGGCCAGATCGGCTACCTGGCTGCGGTCACCGGAAGCACGACGGTAGCCGACGCCACCGCGGACGTGCAGCCAGCTTTCCTGCTGCCAGGAGGTCTTCAGGCCCTTGTCGAAGCGCACACCGGCGGTCGCCACGTTGGTGCGCGTATCGGCGACCTGACCGTTCAGTGCAGCCGCGCCACCCTGCTCGGCGAAGCCGTCCACGTCCACTTCAACGCGGGCGAACTGCACGTACGGCTCCAGACCCGCCTCGCGACCGCCGAAGCGGTACGCGCCTTCGATGAAGGCCTGGCGGGTGGTGGCGTCGTACTTGGCCGACAGCGCATCCTGGTAGCCGGCAAAGGTCAGTTGACGCTTGCTGTCCACGTCGTGACGCGAATAGCCCAGACCGGCGCGCAGACCGAACGCACCCCACTGATTGCCCACATAGGCACCGACGTGCGTGTTGTCGATTTCCGAACGGGCGCCGCGACCGGCCGCCTGCTTGATATCGGTACGGCCGGTACCCACCAGCGCACCGACCTGCCAGCCGCCACCGAACACATGGTCGGCACCGACCAGCAGACCATTGCTGTTGGAATCGGTCCGTGCGGCATTGGCATCGCCATCGAGCTTGCCGCTGCCACCGATCGCCTGCACCCACGCACCACCGGCGGCGACGTCATCGCCGGCAGCCGGCGAACGCACGCCCACGGCACGGCTGAGGGCCGCATCACGCAGGTAACGGCTGCTTTCCACCAGCGCCATCGGCGTGGCGGCGTGGATTTCACCACTCAGCGCGTCTAGCGCCGCACCGACCTGGGCCGGGAACAGCTGGGTCAACGGCTTCGGCAGACCCTGGTTGATGCCCAGACGATCGGCGCTGGCGGCGACGGCGATCTGGTTGGCGGTGACCGCAGCGCTGGCCAGCGAATTGCCGCGTGCCACGCCGATGCTCATGCCACCGGCGGTGTAGGCCAGGTTGAACTGCAGGAACGGCGAGAACGCCGAGAAGTCCGTGGTCGCGAACTGACCGTTCACGCCACCGGCGGCCTGCAGGAAGTTGAACTGCTCCCCGAGGTAGTACACGCCGGCTTCCGGCAGTGCCTTCAAGGTGCCATCCAGCGTGGCGGTGCCGGTGACGCGCAGCACATCGCTGCGGCTGCCCGGGGCCAGTTCGGCCTGGTAGACGCCGGTGGCGGTCTGCACGTAATCGCCGTTGATGGTCAGCGTGCCGATGGAGTTGCCCGGCGCGACGATGCCTTCCACGCGGGTGCTGCCCAGCGTGCCGACACCCTTCAGGGTGCCCTTGGCGCCGACGAAGGTCGACGCGCCTTCCTGCACGCCGTTGAACGACACCACGCCGCCGGTCACGTTGAGCGCTGAGCCATCAAGCACACCAGTGCTGGCAATGTAGCTGCTGCCGCCCAGGTTGTTGAGCGTGGTATCCACCAGGCTGCCATTGAGCAGGAACTGACCGCCCTGCACATCGACCGATGCCGTCAGTGCGTTGGCGCCGTCCAGCTCCAGCACACCGTCGCGCACGATGGCGCCATGGAAGGTGTTGTCGCCGCTCAGGCGCAGCCAGCCGATGCCGGACTTGGTCAGTTTGCCAGGGCCGCCGATGTCATTGGTCCAGTCGTCCCACGCATCGCCTTCCCACACCTTCAGGCCACCGGCCTTCTGGTTCATGACCACGTCGGTGTCGACGCGGAGCATGCCGTAGCCTTCGATGGCCTTGCGCAGATCGAGCAGGCCCCAGCCGTAGATCTCATCGATGCCAGGCGCACCAAGATCACGCGCCGTGGTGAGCATGACATCGCGTACCTGCGCGTTGTCCAGGTACGGGAAGCGTTCGAACAGCAGGCCGAGGGCACCGGTGACGTGCGGGGCTGCCATCGAGGTACCGGTCATGCTGTCGTAGGTGTACGTCGGCATGCGCTGGGTCACGTCGAAGCCCACGTCATCGTCGGCCCCGGTCAGATACACGCTGCCGAGGATCTGCGAATCGGCGCCGTACACGGTCGAGTTGATGTCACTGCCCGGCGCGGCCAAGCACCAGTTGGCCGTCGGACCGCATCGCATGGAGCTCTCTGCGAGCACCAGGTCCTGATTGACGTTGACCACGCTCAGCCAGTATTTCTCGATATCCTGATGGGCGCGCGGCAGCGATGCATGCACGCCGGCGATCGGCGCGTCTTCCGGCGAGGTGTTGTACGGATAGATGTTGCCAGCTGCCCAGACCTGGATCAGACCGGAGCTGCGCGAGCCTTCGGCGATGATGTCGAAATAGTCGGCGCGAGCCGGATTGTTGAAGTAGTCGTCATCCTGCAATGCAGTACTGATCGGCTCGTCAGTGAGGCCCCAGCTGTGGTTGACTGCGCGCACATTCTGCTCGTTCAACTGTGCGTACATGTCTGCGAACACTTCATTCGACGGAGCGACACCGCCCAGCGATCCCTGGCGCAAGCCACCCGCGTCACGGTAGATCAGACTTGCACTGTTGAAGAACAGGCGAGCGACCGAGAGGTCCGCACCGAACGCCACGCCATGGGTGCCGTTGCCATCCCTATTGGCGGCGATGGTGCCGCTTACGTGGGTGCCATGGGTGTTATAGCTGTAGCCCGGCACATAGTCGTTGTCCTGCAGCAACTGCAGGTCAGCGGTGGTCAGGCTCCCGTCGAACACCAGCGCATCGATGCCCACCTGGTCGCCGTCAGTGCTGAAGCAGGCGTCCGGACCGGTCAGCATGGTGGTGTTGGTGCAACGCGTACCATCGGGCAGCAGGTCAGCCAGATGGATGCTGCGGTGGTCCTTGCCGGCAAACTCATCGTGGTCGAGGCCGGTGCCGGAATCGAACACCCCCAGGCGAATACCCTTGCCGGTCAGGCCGCGCGCATACGCAGCGTCGGCATTGATCGCTGTCAGACCCCAATCGGCCTTGAACTCCTCACTGCGCCAGCTTTCGGTGTCTCCTGGCGTGCCGTTGATCGGACCCGGGGTGGTGCGAATGGAGCTGGCCTGGATGTCGCCGACCTTGGCACCATTGGCGACGTTGCCAGCCGGCAGGTCCAGGCTGAACACCGCGCGTTGCAGCGTGCGCTGCTGCTGGTAGTTGGTCAGGGTATCGACGTCGGAACTGGCCAGCGCGGGGACAGCCAAGGCAGCCAGCAGGGTTCCGGTGATGGCCGATGCCAGCAGGCTGGGCGACGGACGACGGCGCGCAGTAAAGCGGGACGGAGAAACGTGGATCATCTGAAAACGACTTCCTTGAAATGATTGAGGCTGCAGTACCACACGCGTTATCGGCAGCTGCACAGAAAAATGCATGCCGTTCCCTATCACAGGCCCGGCACACGTGAACGCTTTTTACGCAAGTTCTACATTCCTCGGGCGTCGGTGATATCCCGTAAGCCCGTGGGCACAACTCCTTGTCGGTCGCCCTGGCGGCGATCCCCACTCCTTTTGCACCGTCCTGGACGATGTCCGAGCGGTGCGCTCCTTTCCCATGACAGTGTCAACCGCAACTGCGCACAGATACACACTAACCATTCGCGACGCGGATAAACATCAGGGATTTCCCCACATTCGATGGCCGGGCTGTTCGATGAGGAATGGCGCGCCAGCACGCCCATGCGCTTCGTCACTTGGCAAACGCCCCGCGCACCGGATAGCGTCGACGGATTCGTTCACACCGCATCGGGGAAACATGCGCACACGATTGACTGCCGGATTGGGCTTTGCCCTGCTCTCGTTCGCCGCCGCGCCCGCGCCCGCCGCGTCGCGGTTCATCCAGGATCCCTATCCCAGCACCTACGCGCCGATCGCCTCGGCGCCGGTACTGATCAGCAACGCCACGGTGCTCACCGGCACCGGCGTGCGCCTGGACAACGCCGATGTGCTGTTGCAGGGCGGCCGCATCGCAGCAGTCGGCACCGGCCTGAGTGCACCGGCCGATGCGGTCCGCGTCGACGGCCAGGGCAAGTGGGTGACCCCCGGCATCATCGATGTGCACTCGCACCTGGGCGTGTATCCCAGCCCAGGCGTCAGCGCGCACAGCGACGGCAACGAGATGACCGCACCGGTCACCGCCAATGTCTGGGCCGAGCACTCGGTGTGGCCGCAGGACCCCGGCTTTGCCGCTGCACTGGCCGGCGGCGTGACCTCGATGCAGGTGCTGCCCGGCTCGGCCAATCTGGTCGGCGGCCGCGGGGTGACGTTGAAGAACGTGCCCGCAACGACCTACCAGGCCATGAAGTTCCCCGGCGCGCCTTGGGGCCTGAAGATGGCCTGCGGCGAGAACCCCAAGCGCGTCTACGGCGGCAAGGGCACCGCGCCGGGCACGCGCATGGGCAATGTCGCCGGTTACCGCGCGGCCTTCATCGATGCCAGCGAGTACATCGCCAAGAACACCCCCAAGCAGCCAAAGAAAAAGCGCTGGTTCAGTGGCGATGACAAGGGCGACAGCGCCGGCGACAGCGGCGGCAAGCGCGATCTCAAGCTGGATACGCTGGCCGGCGCCATCCAGGGCGACATCCGCGTGCACATTCACTGCTACCGCGCCGATGAGATGGCTACGATGCTGGATCTCTCCAAGGAATTCGGCTTCAAGATCGCCGCCTTCCATCACGCGGTGGAGGCCTACAAGCTGGCTGACCGGCTCGCCGAGGAAGGCGTGTGTGGTGCGCTGTGGGCCGACTGGTGGGGCTTCAAGATGGAGGCCTTCGATGGCATCCAGGACAACATCGCCCTGGTCGACCGCCCCGCCAACAGCTGCGCGATCGTGCATTCGGATTCGCCCGAGGGGATCCAGCGCTTGAACCAGGAGGCGGCCAAGGTGATCGCCAACGCACGCCGCGCTGGCATCGAGATCGCCCCGGAGCGCGCCATGATGTGGCTCACCTCCAACGCGGCGCGCTCGCTGGGTGTGGAGAAGCAGACCGGCAGCCTGGAGGCCGGCAAGATGGGTGACGTGGTGGTCTGGAACGGCAGTCCCTTCAGTTCCTACGCACTGGCCGAAAAGGTTTACGTCGATGGTCACCAGGTCTATGACCGCCAGGACGTGAGGCGGCAGCCGCTGTCGGACTTCATGCTCGGCCAGGAGGCACGCCCATGAGCCGCCGCGTCTCGATGCGTCTGCTTCCGCAGGCCTTGCTGTTGATTGCCGGTGCCTGCGTGGCCCCTTCCCTGTTCGCGCAGGATCTGCTGATCCGCAACGCCACGGTGCACACCGCCGCCGCACGCGGCAGCCTGGCGCACAGCGATGTGCTGGTCCAGGGCGGCGTGATCCGCGCCGTCGGCCCCGGCCTGTCCGCACCGGCCGGTGTAACGGTGGTCGAGGCTGCGGGCAAGCCGCTCACCCCGGCGCTGTTCGGCGGCATCACCGACATCGGTATCGAAGAGGTGTCCGGCGAATCGGCCACGGTCGACAGCACACTCAAGCTGGAAGACCAGCCGCTGCGCCCGGAATTCGACGTCACGCTGGCCTTCAATCCGGACTCGGTGCTGATCCCGGTGGCGCGGCTGGATGGCATCGGCTTCACCCTGCTCGGGGCGAATACCGGTGGCGGTTTCATCGCCGGCCAGGGCGGGCTGATGCGGCTGGACGGCAGCGCCGATCCGGTCGGCCCGCAGGCGCTGTTCATCCGCCTCGGTGCATCCGGCGCGGAGCTGACCGGCACCTCGCGGGCCGCGCAGTGGATGCTGCTGGAACAGATGGTCAGCGAGGCGCGTGGGCGCGTGCCGGCGGACTCTCCGCATGCGCTGCTCACACCCGCCGGGCGCGCCACGCTGGCGCGCTACCTGGCCGGCCAGGGCCGGATCGTGGTGCAGGTCGACCGCGCGGCGGACATCCGCCAGCTGCTGCGCTGGGCCGGCCGCGAGAAGGTCAAGATCGCCATCGCCGGCGGTGCCGAGGCGTGGCGCCTGGCCCCGCAGCTGGCCCAGGCCGGCGTGCCGGTGTTCGTTGATGGGCTGGGCAACCTGCCGAGCAGCTTCGACCAGCTTGGCGCCACCCTGCAGAACGCCGCGCGGCTGAAGGCGGCGGGCGTGCCGGTCAGCTTCGCCCAGCGCGACGATGCCTCACACAACGCGCGCAAGATGCGCCAGCTGGCCGGCAATGCAGTCGCCAACGGGCTGCCTTGGGATGATGGCCTGGCGGGCCTGACCCGGGTGCCGGCGCAGGCGCTGGGCGTCGGCGACCGGCTTGGCACCATCGAGCCGGGCAAGCTGGCCGATCTGGTGCTGTGGGAAGGCGATCCGCTGGATGTCGGGCACTACGCCGAGCAGGTCTGGCTGGGCGGCCGCGCGATGCCCATGCGGTCGCGCCAGACCGAGCTGCGCGACCGCTACCAGGCGCCGGCGTCGAGCGAACCGCGCGCTTACTCGCGCTGAGCCTGCGCGCAGGGCCGCTGCCTGCGGCGGCCCTGCATCCGGCGGCACTACCGTCCCGCAACGTGAGTACCCGATCATGGCCCTGCGCTGGTATTTCGATTTCGTCTCACCGTTCGCTTACCTGCACTGGCAGCAGCTCAAGGCCCTGCCGCAGTTCAAGAGCATTGTGCCGGTACCGATCGCCTTCGGCGCGGTGCTGCACCACCTGGGCAATCTGGGCCCGGCAGAAATTCCGGCCAAGCGGGTGTTCACCTATCGCCAGGCGCTGTGGCAGGCCCGCAGCGCCGGGCTGACGCTGCGCTTTCCACCGGGCCACCCGTTCAATCCACTGGCTGCCCTGCGCCTGTGCCTGGCCGCCGGGGCCACTCACGAGACGGTCGACCTCCTGTTCAACTGGATCTGGCGCGACGGCCATGCCGGTGACAGTGCGGCCGCGCTCGCCCTGCCCGGCGCGATGCTGGACATCGCCAATGTTGCCGCGGCGATCAGCGAGCCGTCGGTGAAGGAAGCGCTACGCCGCAATACGGATGCCGCCTTGGCGGCCGGCGTGTTCGGCGTCCCGACGCTGGCGATCGGCAGCGAACTGTTCTGGGGCAACGATGCCCACCCGCTGATGCAGGCGGTGCTGGCCGATCCCAGCCTGCTCGAGCAGGGCGAATGGGCCCGGATCAAGGACCTGCCGGTGGCGGTCGAGCGCAGCCGCTGAGGTCGGCCGCCTCCCCGGTCAGGCAAAACATCTCGTTTTGAGATAGCGTTCACGTTTCCGAACCTACAACCTGCCGGAGGGGCACAGGATGCGCATCGGAATCGTGGTCGACTCTGCGTGCGATCTGCCGCAGGACTTCATTGAACAACACAACATCGTGCTGCTGCCGATCACCGTCCGCATTGGCGAGGCCGTGCTGGCCGACCATCGCGACGAACAGGCCACACTGAGTTTTCTGCATGCCCATGTGGCCGAGCATGGCGCCGAGGCGGAGACCATTCCGTTCAGCGTCAATCAGATCCGGGATCTGTTCCTGGGCAAGCTGGTGATCGATTACGACCATGTGTTCTGCATGACGATCACCAAGACCCGCAGCCCGATCCACGACAACGCGATGCAGGCCAGCTTCGCGATCCTCAACGATTACAAGCCGGTGCGGCAGGCGGCGGGCTTCAACTCGCCGTTCGCACTGCGCGTGCTCGACACCCAGAACCTGTTCGCTGCCCAGGGGGTGACCGCAGTGGAGGCGGTGCGCCTGCGCGACAGTGGTGCGAGCGTGCAGCAGATCCGCGAGCGGCTGGAGCTGCTGGCGCACAACGTACACGGCTACATGATCACCCGTGATCTGTACTACATGCGCGCCCGGGCACGTCATAAGGGCGACCGCAGCGTGGGCCTGATCAGCGCCGCGCTGGGCAGTGCGCTGGACATCAAGCCGGTGCTGCATGGCTACCGCGGCGAGACCGGGCCGGTGGCCAAGATCAAGGGCTTCGACAACGCGGTGCAGAAGCTGTTCGATTTCGTCGGCCAGCGGGTCAAGGGCGGCCTGATGACGCCCACCGTGTGCATCAGCTACGGCGGCGAGCTGGCCGACCTGCAGGCCCTGCCCGGCTACGCCACCTTGCGTGAGACCTGCCAGGCGCATGGCGTGGATGTGTTCGAGGCGGTGATGAGCCTGACCGGCATGGTCAACGTGGGCAAGGGCGCGGTGACGATCGGGTTTGCCGACGAGCCGCATACCTTCAGCGGCTGACGGCACAGCTCAGCTTCGCAGCGGCCATGCCACGATCCCGGCATGGCCGCCGGTTCTGCACGCGGATTGCACCGCGTCTCTGCCAGCCTTGCCGCATTCAAAGGAGGTAACCATGCCAAGTTATGACATCAGCCTGCCGGACCCGGCGAAGGCACGCGGCAACGATCCGGACCTGTCCTTCCACGCCCAGGGCGCGGCGGGCCTGGCCGAAGAACTTCAGAACGCCCTGCGCACCACGGTGCTGTTCGACCGCTGGCGCGCCAAGCAGGACGATCCCGACGCCGTTGACCCGCAGTGGGGCGCCACCGATCCGTCCGCCACCGTCACCGGCGCGCAGGACGATCTGCGGATCAATCTGGTCGCCACCACCAGCATCGACAGCGAGGTGTTCAAGCAGCGCCTGCGCATGCTGGCCGGCAGTCACTGGGAACTGCGCAACGTGCGTTGAGCTGATCGCGTCGTGCCGGCTGGCTGGCACGACGCGAACACCGCTGAACCAGCGTCCTGTGCCCCGACGGACGTCACTGCGGATGCTGGAAACGCCAGGCAGCTGCCCAGCGGGTGGCCAAACGGTATGCCTCAGGCGTACAAGGCCTTGGCGTGGTGCGCGATGTGCTCGCCGATGAAGCTGCTGATGAAGTAGTAGCTGTGGTCGTAGCCGGGCTGCAGGCGCAGCGTCAGGGGATGACCGGCCGCGGTGCACGCCGCCTGCAGCCACTGCGGCTGCAACTGGTTGTCGAGGAACTCATCGCCACCGCCCTGGTCGACCAGCAACGGCAGGCGCTCGGTGGCGCTGGTGACCAGCTCGCTGGCGTCCCACGCCGCCCACCTGGCGCGGTCCTCGCCCAGATACGCGGTGAACGCCTTCTGGCCCCACGGCACGCGGGTCGGCGCCACGATCGGTGAGAACGCTGAGACGCTTTTGTAGCGACCGGGATTCTTCAATGCGATCACGAGCGCGCCATGGCCGCCCATCGAGTGGCCACTGATGCTGCGAGCGCCCGTCGTCTGGAATTGTGCGTCGATCAAGGCAGGCAGCTCCTCCACCACGTAGTCGTACATGCGGTAGTGCGCCGCCCACGGCTGCTCGGTGGCGTTGAGGTAGAAGCCAGCGCCCTTGCCCAGGTCGTAGCCCTCGGCATCGGCGACGTCATCGCCGCGCGGGCTGGTGTCCGGTGCGACCAGGATCACCCCATGCTCGGCGGCATAACGTTGCGCGCCGGCCTTGGTGATGAAGTTCTGCTCGTTGCAGGTCAGCCCGCTGAGCCAGTACAGCACCGGCAGCTTCTGCGTGGCGGCCTGCGGCGGCAGATAGACGGCGACGTTCATGTCGCAGCCCAGCACCTGCGAGGTGTGGCGATACACGTCCTGCCAACCGCCGGACGCGGCGCGATGTTCGATGCGTTCCATGGTGGTTCTCCGTAGGGGCGGCGCGGACCACGCGCCGCCCGCAGTGGCTCAGAAATGTACGACCGAGCGGATCGACTTGCCTTCATGCATCAGATCGAACGCCTCGTTGATCTCGTCCAGGCCCATCGTGTGGGTGACGAACGGGGCCAGTTCGATGTCGCCCTTCATGGCATCCTCGACCATGCCCGGCAGCTGGCTGCGGCCCTTGACGCCACCGAACGCGGTGCCCTTCCACGAGCGACCGGTGACCAGCTGGAACGGACGGGTCGAGATTTCCTGACCCGAGCCGGCCACACCGATCACCACCGACTGGCCCCAGCCACGGTGCGCGCATTCCAGCGCCGCCCGCATCACGTTGACGTTGCCGATGCACTCGAAGGTATGGTCCACGCCCCAGGTGGTCATCTCCACGATGACCTGCTGGATCGGCTTGTCGTGGTCCTTCGGGTTGACGCAGTCGGTGGCACCGAACTGCTTGGCCAGTTCGAACTTGGACGGGTTGGTGTCGATCGCGAAGATACGGCCGGCCTTGGCCTGGCGCGCGCCCTGGATCACCGCCAGGCCGATGCCGCCCAGCCCGAACACCGCCACCGAATCGCCTTCCTGCACCTTGGCGGTGTTGTGCACCGCGCCGATGCCGGTGGTCACGCCACAGCCGAGCAGGCACACGTGTTCCGGATTGGCATCCGGATTGATCTTGGCCAGCGAGACTTCGGCCACCACGGTGTACTCGCTGAAGGTCGAGCAGCCCATGTAGTGGTAGATCGGCTCGCCGTTGTAACTGAAGCGGGTGGTGCCATCGGGCATCACGCCCTTGCCCTGGGTGGCACGCACGGCGACGCACAGGTTGGTCTTTCCGCTCTTGCAGAACAGGCACTCGCCGCACTCGGCGGTGTACAGCGGGATCACGTGGTCGCCCGGCTTGACGCTGGTCACGCCCTCGCCCACTTCGACCACGATGCCCGCGCCTTCATGGCCGAGTACGGCCGGGAACAGGCCTTCCGGATCATCGCCGGACAGGGTGAACGCATCGGTGTGGCAGACACCGGTGTGGGTGATCTTGACCAGCACTTCACCCTTCTGCGGCGGAGCAACGTCGATCTCGACGATCTTCAGCGGTTCGCCAGCGGCGAAGGCAACAGCGGCACGGGATTTCATGGGGAGCACTCCAAGGCAGGGAACAGAAGGTGGCAGCACGCGGTCGTCCGCGCACTCATTTGAGGTAGGACCGGATCAGCATGCTCATCTCGCGCACGCGCTCGTCGCGCTGCGCATCGGATTGGGCCGGCTGCCCGAACTCTTCGCGCAGATGCGCTTCCATCACTTCGGACATCAGCCCGTTGACGGCACCGCGGATTGCGGCGATCTGCTGCAGCACCGGCCCGCACTCGGCCCCGGCTTCCAGCGCGCGGTCCAGCGCATCGCACTGACCACGGATCCGACGGACCCGGGCGAGAACGCGCTTCTTTTCCTGCGGTGAATGGGGCATGGGGCAAAGGCCAGTTAACTATACTGGGGGTGAGTATACAACATCCAGGAAATTACCCCTCTGCAGCAGGTTCTGCGCCAGGGCTGATCAGGGCTGATGGTCAGAGAGTCGGCGGCGGCGTGCCAGATGGATGCGGCCGGCAACCAACACCGCAAATGCCACTACCGCGGTCTGAACGAGCGGATCAGGCGAGATGCCCGGCTGGGGCCAGAACGCGAGCCGCACCGCCAGCACCGCAAAACACACCAACGCCAGCAACGCGAGCGCCTTTGCAACACGGGCCGAGAATGGGAGGGCAAGCAAAGGGGCCGCCATCAGCAGCAGCCCGGCTCCGCCACATGCCAATGCTGCGCGGCCCTCGATGATATTTCCCGTCGCTGCAATGGTCAGGATCAGCGCCCCGTAGATCGCAAGGGCAACACCGCCAACCATCGCCAGAATGTTCACGAACCGTCGCTTGCGCATCCATTTCACCGTTGATGAGGACAGGGCGTGGAGCTGCACCACTCGAAGCCAGATACATCTCCTCCGATGCTAGGTGCACGCGCAGAATGCAGCATCTGCCTTTGAAGAACGAGCATGCAGAGCATAGGCCACCCGCTGCCGCTACCCCCGCAACAGGTCAATGAATGCCCGCAGCGCAGACGACATCTGCCGCTGCCGCGGGTAGTACACCGCAAAGCCTGCGAACGGCTCGCTCCAGTCTTCCAGCACCGCCACCAGCCGGCCATCATCCAGATACGGGCGCGCGGAATCTTCCAGTACATAGGCCAACCCCAACCCGTCGACCACCGCCTGCAGGATCGTGTTCTGATCGCCAAGCGTGAGCCGCCCGGGCACGTCGACTTCCAGCGCCTGGCCATCGCGTTCGAACTGCCACTTGTAGAGATGGCCGCTGGCGAAACGGAACCGCACACACTCATGGTGATGCAGATCACGGGGGTGCCGCGGTATCTCACGCCCTGCCAGATACGCCGGCGCGCCCACGATCAAGCCGCGCAGCGCCGGCCCCAGCGGCACGGCCACCATGTCTTCCGGCACCGATTCGTGCAGGCGCACACCGGCGTCGTACCCGCCGGCGACGATATCGACCAGACCGTCGTCCTGGGCCAGCTCCAGACGCACATCCGGATGCGCCAGCAGGAACTTCGCCAGCCGCGGGCCGAGCTGGGTCTGGACAGCGGCGCGGGTGGCATTGATCCGCAGCAGGCCGGCCGGTGCGGCACGGAAGTGGTTCATTTCTTCCAATGCGTCATGCACCTGACCCAGCGCAGGCTGCAGGCGTTCGAGCAGGCGCTGGCCCGCCTCAGTAAGCGCCACGCTGCGGGTGGTGCGGTGGAACAGGCCCACGCCCAGGCGCTCTTCCAGCGCGCGGATCGCGTAGCTGACCGCCGAGGTGGACAGCGCCAGCTCGGCGCCGGCCTTGCGGAAGCTGCGGTGGCGGGCCACGGCGGCGAAGGCGGCCAGATGGGTCAGGTTGTCAGTGGCCATGATTATCCCGTTTCACTTGATGAATCATGCCGATATCCTGACTGTCTGTGCACGGGATCGGGGCGTATTGTAAAGCGCCTTTCTACAAACCTGCCAAGGATTCCCCCATGTCCCTCGCCCATGGTTATGCGGTGCACGACCAGACCGCGCCGCTGGTGCCGTTCTCCTTCGAACGTCGTCCAGCCGGCCCCGATGACGTGCGCATCGAGATTCTCTTCAGTGGCATCTGCCACTCCGATCTGCATCAGGCCCGCGACGATTGGGGCGGCGCCAAGTTCCCGATGGTGCCGGGCCACGAGATCATCGGCCGCGTGACCGAGGTCGGTGCCAACGTGACCGGCTTCAAGGTCGGCGATTTCGCCGGCGTCGGCTGCATGGTCGATTCATGCCGTCACTGCGCCGCCTGCGATGAAGATCTGGAGCAGTACTGCGAGAAGGGCGCGACCTACACCTACAACAGCACCGAGCGCGACAGCGGCCAGCCGACCTTCGGTGGCTACTCCGACCATATCGTGGTCGAGCAGCGCTTCGTGGTGAAGGTGTCCGAGACGCTCGACCTCAAGGCCGCCGCGCCGCTGCTGTGCGCCGGCATCACCACCTATTCGCCGCTGCGCCACTGGAAGGTCGGCCCCGGCCAGAAGGTCGGTGTGATCGGGCTGGGTGGACTGGGCCACATGGGCGTGAAGTTCGCCAAGGCGATGGGCGCCACCGTGGTGATGATCACCACCACCCCGGAAAAGGGTGCCGACGCCAAGCGTCTGGGCGCCGATGAAGTGCTGGTCTCGCGTGATCCGGCGCAGATGAAGGCCCATGCGGGCAGCTTCGACTTCCTGCTCAACACCATCCCGGTCAGCCACGACACCAACCCGTACATGTCCCTGCTCAAGCGCGATGCCACGATGTGCCTGGTCGGCGTGCTGACCGAGCTGGATCCGCCGCTGATGGGCGCTTCGGTGATGTTCGGCCGCAAGCACATCACCGGCTCTGCGATCGGCGGCATGGCCGAAACGCAGGAGATGATGGACTTCTGTGCCGAGCACAACATCGTCAGCGATGTGGAAGTGATCGACATCAAGACCGTCAACGAGGCCTGGGAGCGCATGGCGAAGAACGATGTGCGCTACCGCTTCGTGATCGATATGGCCACGCTGGAAAAGGCGGCCTGATTCTTCCCACAGGCATGAAAAAACCCCGGCAATGCCGGGGTTTTTTTTGTCAGCTGTACGCGTGTGCCCTTCGCGCAAATGTCTCCCGGCCGCTACGGGGCGCGGCGTGCGGTAAGCAGGCGGAAGCCAAGCGTGGGGCGCTGGTCGGTGTGTCGGGCGCTGGGCGCCCATGCCCTTGGAGGCAAAATAAAGGAGGCGGGGGCGGCCGCAGGCCTACGCCGGGGGACATTGGCCGGAAAGGGCATGGG